>NC_007796.1:966746-1288995 GCF_000013445.1 Methanospirillum hungatei JF-1 | reverse complement strand
GAAGTGAGGTAATCCCTTTACAAAGCCGGTCGGGGAGCATATGAAAGGTTACAATCCCTGGATAAACCGATGTTCCATTATGTCCTGCATGGTTATCGATTGAGGAATTCTTGGTCACATAATGATCAACATCTGAAATGGCCACTTTCACATGAATCTCACCATGTTCTCCTTCTTTCACAAACTCAATCTGATCAAGGTCTTCTGAATCCGCATTATCAATAGAGCTCCAGAGAAGCCCTCGGAGGTCTTTGACTCCTTTTTTGATTTTTATATGATGTTCTGGGGATAAGTGATTCGTGTCATGGATGACTTCACGGGGAAACCGGGGAGTAAACCCATACCTCTCCATAGTTTCCCATGCGATAGATTTCAGATCAACATGTTGATGTTTCATGGTATAGTCCTGATAGAGGAATCATACCCGGCCGTTAATATCTGTTCGCATTTATACCAGGGTATCAGTTTTCTGTATTCACATCCCATTATCTGGTATGAAACAATCAATCGGGAAGAAACCTGCAATCATTCCAACTCCTGTTCTCATTATCGGAACGTATGATACCACCGGAAAAGCAAATGGTATGACTGCAGCATGGGGCGGAGTCTGTAGTTCAGATCCCCTAAGCATCTCATTTTCCGTACAGCGGACCCGCCATACTTATCAGGCTCTGATAGAAAAGAAAGATTGTACTATCTGCATACCTTCAACAGCCCATGTAAAAGAGGCTGATTATTTTGGTGTATCATCAGGAAGAGACCGGGATAAATTTTCTGATACCGGTCTTACTCCGGTTCGTGCCCCTTCGGTAAATGCCCCTTATGTTGATGAATTTCCCCTCGTTATCGAATGTCGGATCACACACGTAGTTGATGTCGGAGTACATGATCTCTTTGTTGCTGAGGTTGTGGATGTTCTTATTGATGACTCATATCTGACAGCAGATGGGAAGCCTGATCTGCAGGAAGCACCTTTCTTCTTTTATAACCCCCTTGACCGGTCATATTATAAAACCGGTGATTATTTGATGAAGGGATTTTCAACCGGTAATCTCTTCAAATAACGTTTTCTGAAAAATTTGGAGCACTCGACTTCGTAATAAAGTGATCAGGGTTTTCCTGATTCTTCTTCATCAATAAAGACAGGTACAGTGGAAAACCGGTTTACATCAAAAACTCCCCTGGTTGTTACCCGTAATTCTGGAATTACTGATAATGCCAGAAATGAGAGGTACATGAAGGGATCTCGTATCGCACCACAGGCTGTTGTAAGGTGATGAATACTCTCTAAAGCACTACATACATCTTCATACGGCAATTCTGACATTAATCCAGCCAAAGAGAGAGGTAAACATGCCTCCTCATCTCCATCCCGTACAACCATAGCTCCCGTATTCTTTATCACGGAAGCAATCGCTGAGATGATTTCACTATCACTTGTACCAACTGCGATGATATTATGGGAATCATGTGAAACACTTGATGCCATTGCTCCCCGGGTAAGTCTAAGACCTTGAACCAGACCCACGCCGATAATATCCGGATAATAGCGTGAAACAACGACAATTTTTAATATGTCTCTTTTCAGATCAGGAATGTCTTCACTTGACAGATGAAGGTACTCTGCCTTCGTTCCAATCTGTCCTTCCTGTATCCGGACAACCCGTGCGATGCCTGTTCCGGTTATCCTGATATCCTCCATAGAGGGGGTTTTTGCATGGAATGGCCAGTTTTTTATCGTATGATTTTTTTCAGATCTGAATTGTTCTGGCAATACGAGTTTCCCGTTTTTATATGTGGAATGGACAGTGCATTTCTTTAAATCTTCAATAACACAGAAATCAGCAATACGACCTGGACTTATGGCACCTCTGTCATACAAACGAAACCGTTCTGCGGGTGAGAGCGTTGCCATTCTGTATGCAAGTTCCGGTTCACATCCAAATTCAATTGCTTTTCTGATACAATCGTCAATATGGCCGGATGTTACCAACATATCAGCATGGCGATCATCGGTGCAGAAACTACAGCGTGATGATGAACATCCGTTTACCAGAGGGATGAGCGTCTGCAGATTTCGTTCAGTCGAGCCTTCCCTGATAAAGAGGAACATCCCTTTTGTAGTTTTTCTTTCCCTTCGTTCAATACCGTGGTTTCATGATCGCTTTGAAGTCCGGTGGTAATATACTGATCCAGCATTGGCCCGGTCAGAAAAGGTGCATGTCCGTCACGGATGGGAGTCATAGTAAGTTTATCCATAACAAGGGGATCTTTTGACAAAACGCCGGGTACGTTCATCATTTCTCCAAGGCCCAGTACCTCATTTTTACCGATAAAGGGCCGAAGCAGATCAGCCGTGAGTGTCATTGCACATTCGTCAAGTGGGGTGGCGGGTACACAGGACGGCAGCATAACCATGATATCCAATGGCTGATCTGCATGTGCCTGAAGCATATATTCAATCCCTGCAGTTCCACTTACATTCGCAATTTCATGAGGATCTGCAATAACCGTGGTTGTTCCGTGCTTCATAACCAGCCGTGCATATTCATACGGGGTAAGCAATGAACTTTCAATATGGACATGAGCATCGATAAAACCAGGGCAGACATAGGAGGATTTGAGGTCTACCTCTTCTTTTCCTGTATATCCCGGACCTGTACCGATTATTATCCCATTTCTGACAGCAAAATCCTCATATACCCATTCACAGGTATATGGGTTGAACATAATCCCATTTTTAAATACTACGTCTGCTGATTCTTCCCATGTGGTCATAGAATAAGTAGTTCCCCCTGGATAGAAATACTGGTCATTACGTGGAATTAGATATTGCGATGTTTTTGTCATTAAGAATTCAGTGTGATCCCGACAATCATGGAATATGCGTAACTTTCAGAAATAATTCATAACGTTTGCTTATTACTGTGAGCTCATTGATGTTCATGCCTTGGAATAATCCTTTTTTATTTCGGTTTTTCCAAAATATTTTTATGCCACAATTCGCAGCAGATTTTCATTATGAGATAATCCCCTGAGTTATTGCCAGGTATTGGTTCTGAAGATATGTTGTATTGTGCAGATACAATTGATTTAACACTACTATTGACTGCGATTCTCTGTTTGGCTCTTTGAATAGTGATCTGGAAAAGATAAGCAGACTTTATTAAGGAAAAAAACAGAAACCCATATCATGAGTTATCTCCGACATTTATTTCTGATTCCGATTCTCCTCATTTGTTTCTTATATACAGCAGGATGTACAGGGGCCACTCATGATGAAGATTACAAGACCCTGGTTATTGAAGCCATAGAAAAATTGGACCCCCAAAATGAAAAGATTATCAATCCCTACAAGGGCATGACGATCGATGATCTCTCGGCAATGAAGACCTTTGCAGAGCAGGCGAAGAGTTCAGCAGAACAGATGACCCTTTCTGACACGTATAAAAAATCACGGGAGTTCTTCCTTCGGGCAATGGATGCAACGATAGCAGGAGTTGACAGTCTGCAGGGAGATATTGATACAGCGACCGGGAAGGTAGAGAGCACCGCTCCGGCAACGAATTATTTCATCCAGGTACAGTCTGACCTTGGAAGTGCAGCAGATATCATCAAGGTACCGAAGAAAAAGACGTATTAAAAAAGATGAAAACCAATTATCTTGATTTTATTGCTGCATGTGCAGCCGCAAGTCTGGCAATCGGAACCCGTGGACTAGAACAAGAGACATAGGTCAGCCCTATCTGATGACAGAACTCTATTGAAGCCGGATGACCGCCATGTTCTCCACAGATACCTACTTTCATACCCGGTCGTGTTGTCCTCCCCCATTGAACGGCCAGTTCCATCAGTTTTCCAACACCTTTCACATCAAGTACCTCAAAGGGATTATCCTGAAGGATGTGATTCATGTTGTACATCGGCAGAAACTTATTCTCTGCATCTTCCCGTGAGAATGAGAAGGTCGCCTGGGTAAGGTCATTTGTTCCGAATGAGAAGAACTCAGCTTCTTCGGCAAGGTTTTCTGCACGCATACAGGCTCTGACCACCTCCAGCATCGATCCAAAGGAACAGGAGATTTTCAGACCATATGCGTCCTCTACCTGCTTGTGAATCTCAGCAACCCATTCCTTTACCCTGTTTAACTCCTGGGCAGTACATACCTGGGGGATCATAATCTCCGGATGGACATCGATCCCCTCTTTTCTGCACTCTGCTGCAGCCTCAAGGATTGCACGAATCTGCATGGAATAAATCTCCGGGAAGGTAAGCCCGAGCCGGACTCCCCGGTGACCAAGCATCGGATTTACCTCATGCAGAGATCGGACTTTACTCAGCATCATCTCTTTCTTTAATATGACTGCATCAAGAAGTTCCGGATCTGCAGGAGTCAGGACCTTTGGATGGGCAGGATCATTCTGATACATGAATGAGACCGTATCTGAAAGAACACGAAGACCCCGGAGATTCTTACGCAGATTACGTAAAATATCTATTTCATCGATGAGTTGCTGCTCCTGGGGTAAAAATTCATGTATCGGAGGATCAAGCAGCCGGATAGTAACTGGTCGTGGTGCCATGATGGAAAAAATATTTTTGAAGTCCTCCCGCTGGATGGGAAGTAATTTATCAAGTGCTTTTTCCCGTTCTTCCTTTGTATCTGCAATGATCATGTCAATGACGATGGGAAGCCTGGCTGGATCATTAAACATCCGTTCCGTTCTACAAAGACCAATACCCATTGCTCCGAATTTTAATGCACGCTTTGCATCGGCGGGGGTATCTGCATTTGCCATGACCAGAAGTCTGGCTTTCTCATCAGCCCAGGAGAGAAGAGTAACAAGATCAGAGGAAAATTCCGCTTCAATAAGGGGCACTTCTCCTAGGTACACTGCACCGGTTGATCCATCAATGGTTATGATATCTCCTTCTGATATCCTGACTTCCCCGATGATAGCTTGACGTAATTTAACGTCAACAGTGATCCCTTCTGCTCCTGCAACACAGGGCTTTCCCATACCTCTTGCAACGACTGCCGCATGTGATGTTTTCCCTCCCCGGCTTGTGAGTATTCCCTGGGATGCGAAAAATCCGTGAATGTCCTCCGGTTTTGTCTCTTCTCTGACCAATATGACTTTATGGCCATTATGCCCCATCTTCTCCGCCCGATCAGCATCAAAAATCGCAATCCCTGATGCCCCACCTGGAGAGGCTGCAAGCCCTTTTGCAACCGGCTGCATATCAGTATGAGGGTCCAGTCTTGGGAAGAGCAGTTGTTCAAGCATATCCGGTTTTATCCGAAGGAGTGCCTGATTTTTATCTATAAGTCCCTCATGCACCATCTCAACCGATGTTCTGACCATGGCGGTTGCATTCATCTTCCCGTTTCTTGTCTGAAGACAATAGAGTACTCCTTCCTCAATAGTAAATTCAAAGTCCTGGACCTCCTTGAAATGTGATTCCAGCGAATTACGGAGTTCCATTAACTCCTTGAAAATCCCAGGCATCTCATCGGCCATTGCCGCCAGGGGTTTAGGTGTCCTGATTCCTGCGACAACATCCTCACCCTGGGCATTTACCAGGTATTCACCAAAGATGACATTCTCCCCGGTCCCTGGATCACGGGTAAATCCTACCCCGGTTGCAGAATTATTACTCATATTTCCAAAGACCATGGCGACAATATTTACTGCAGTCCCGTTCGCCATCTCCGGAGTTATCTTAAATTCCCTTCGGTAGTCAACCGCCCGTTTCCCCATCCAGGAATTAAATACTGCTTTTATTGCGATCTCCAGTTGTTCATTGGGATCATGAGGGAAGGGTTTTGCGGTGTAACGCTCGACAACCTGCAGAAATTTCTTACAGATATCCTTAAGATCACGGGCTGACAGATCAATATCCTGGGTAACTTGTGCCTGTTTTTTTATCTGTTCAAATGCTTCGTCAAATAATTCATCTGGAACTCCAAGAGCAACTTTCCCAAATAACTGGATAAACCGGCGATATGCATCATAACAAAATCGTTCATTCCCGGTATCATGAATAAGCCCCTCCAAAGTGTCCTGATTTAACCCGAGATTTAAAATGGTATCCATCATTCCTGGCATGGACATGGCTGAGCCAGAACGGACAGATACCAGAAGAGGTTTTTTCTTCTCTCCGAATCTGCGGTGCATCGCCTCTTCAACAGAGCGAAGATGGGTTTTGACCTGTTCCATCAGATCATGAGGTAGTGTGCGATGAGGGTCATTCAGATATGACAGACAGGCTTCGGTAGTTATAACAAATCCGGGAGGTACCCTGATCCCTGATTGTGTTAGTTCACACAGATTTGCCCCTTTTCCACCGAGTAACTGTTTATTTTTTCCATCCCCTTCTGCAAATGAATATACCCATTTTTTTTCCATGATAACCCCTGGATGTATAAATCATACGTTCATATGAGTGGATCAGATCAGGTTCCTGAACCAGTATGTCGTCTATATGTGAAACAGCTATAAATAGTCTCATCCGAGGTGGAGATCCTTTATATATTGAGACGTATGGTGTAATTCGGGGTATGATTACCCACTCATTATAGCCATGAGCAACAGTTCATTGATATATGATTCATTGCCGGCTCATGCATGCAGATCGGCTATCATTATCTTGGTTTTTGAATATTCTAAGGATTAATCATTTTATGTTTGTTTTTTCCCTCATATGCATGCCGGATTCCAAAAGTAACCAGGTCCTTTGCTTTTTTGCAGCATGATATATCATCAAACCCTTGTGCAATATATCCGGTTATCGCTGCTGAAAGACAACACCCGGATCCATGAACATCATATGGTAATCTGGTATGACGAAAGGATATGTTTCCCTCTTTCATGATAAGGTAGTCAATCGCATCATCTCCCTTACCATGACCTCCTTTTATCAAAACCTGTTTTGCTCCAAGATCCATAATTTTACTCCCAGCAAGAATCACATCTTCATCAGACGCGATCTTCATTTGGGAGATGATTTCTGCTTCAGGAATATTTGGGGTTATGAGATGTGCCAGGGGTATCAGACGCTCACAGATATCACAGATAGCATCATCATTCAGGAGCCGGTATCCTGACGTTGAGATCATCACCGGATCAATGACCAGGGGAACATCTTTGGGAACGGTTTCTTCAACTGCCTTTATAATTTCTGTATTTGCAAGCATCCCGGTTTTTATCGCTCCCGGTGTCAGGTCCTCAAGAACGGCAATTATCTGCTCCCTTACCATTTCCGGGTCCATCGGCCATGAGCCGGTCACCTGTGCTGCATTCTGGGCGGTGAGTGCAGTGATGACTGCCATCCCCCATACTCCCGTCTTTGCAAAGGTCTTCAGATCCATCTGAATCCCTGCACCACCAGAAGGGTCAGATCCGGCAATAGTGAGTGCAGCAGGGAATTGGAATGTCATTATACAGGAAATAGGTATTACGAGTCTATACGGGTATCGAAAAAAGATTAGTAGGATCTGCCGATAAGGGTGACCACTGATTCAGGCTTTTTGCAGATGATACAGGTACCGGGAGTCTGATCGATAAGATCGGTCCTGACTTCAGTTCCCAGAACGCTTGCATCAGCGATCTCTTCAAGCCGGTCGGCACATTCACGGTTCCCGCACCAGTGAACAGCGACAACACCTTTTGAAACCATCTCATTCACAAGAGATTCCTCTTTTACCATGACCAGATGATCTTTGATATGGGTTTTTGCCCGCTCCTGAAGGATTGCCGTGAACTCAGTCATCTTCCTGTTCACCTCAGCAATGATATCTGCCCGTGGAAGTGACTCTTTACCGCCAGACCGGAGAACTCCCATAACAACACCATTGTCAAGGTCACGTGGTCCGATTTCAAGCCTGAGAGGAACTCCCCTCATCTCCCAGTAGTAATATTTTGCACCAGGTCTGAGATCACGGGTGTCAATCTTCACCCGGTATCCTGCATTCTGTAACTCCTTCTCAAGCAGTTCTGCAGCCTGCATGATCTCTTCCTCCCGCTTTTTCATAATAACCGGGACGATTACGATCTGCACCGGGGCAACTTCGGGTGGGAGCATAAGGCCACGGTCATCACCATGCATACTGATAAGGGCTGCAATTGATCGCTCTGATATGCCATAACAGGTCTGGTGACAGTACTGCTGCTGGCCTTTTGTATCCTCATACTGGATGCTGAATGTTTTTGAGAAGTGATCGCCAAGATGATGGACGGTTCCGATCTGAAGCGTTCTCCCATCCGGCATGATGGTATCCACGGCGATGGTATAATCTGCACCCGGGAACTTATCCCAGTCAGGACGTTTTGATATCAGGACCGGAATATTCAGCCGATCGTAAAATTCCCGGTATCGTGCAATGGCATCCTCAACCTGACGTTCAGCATCTTCCCAGGTAGCATGGACCGTGTGAGCCTCCTTAAATGAGGTTATCTCACGGAGTCTGATAAGCGGGCGTGTATGCTTCGTCTCGTACCTGAATGTATTGACAATCTGGTACACTTTTATCGGAAGATCAGCATGTGATCTTACCCAGAGAGCATACATCGGGTAAATAGCCGTCTCACTGGTCGGGCGAAGGGCGAGTTTGATATCAAGGGGAGTCGTTCCTCCGTGGGTGACCCAGTATACTTCATTTTCAAAACCCTTGATATGTTCAGCCTCTTTCATGAATTCCGGTTCAGGTATCAGAAGCGGAAACAATGTCTCCTCATGGTCCCGGTCAAGTAATTCCCGAAGAATACCATATACCCGTTTCCGGATACCAAATCCAAACGGGAACCACACATACAGTCCTTTTACCGGGTAGCGGACATCCATAATCTCCGCACGCCAGAGGATATCATTGTACCAGCCTGAGAAATCTGCCTTTTGAGGGAGCGTTCCTTCCTGTTCCTCCATTCATGAGCTCCTATGTCACCAGTTGTAAGACGGCCGGTGTGATAAATGCCTCGATTACGGCTGCGATGGCAACGAACGGGATTATATATTTCACAAAATACCCCCCAAGACGCCATGCCTCAAAAGATGCATCTGAAATTCCTGACAACTCATTTTTCACTGCCCGCCCCATCATCAGTCCAAGTGCTCCGGATGCAATAACAGCGGGAAGTTCAAAGATCCCATGGGGAACAATAGCTGCAAAAAGGGCGATATACCCTGCTTCTTTTCTGACAACTTCCAGAACTGCACCGATGATCACACCATTCAGCATCAGTATTGCAACAGAGATAAACCCGAAGAATGCACCGCCGATAAAGATGACGACACATGCCTCAAGGTTATTTAGAAATAACTGGAGAGCCAGCACTGGTGGATCATCACCCATTATCTGACCTGCTACCATCTCCTGAAACAGGTTGACTAGTGACTCACCAAATGCCGGATCAAAATATGATAATACAAATCCTGCTGCAAATCCGGCTATAAGAATTATTCCTGAAATAGCCAGGTAATGAGAAATTTTAAACGTTTCAGACATAAAGCACCATTCGCATCATATCCCTGATGCCTGGGGCAAGACCGACCATGATCATGGCGAGCAGAATCAGGTACCAGATACCTGAGGCGCCTTCACGGCGGTAGAGTTCGAGGATATAAATACCGGGAATCAGCACAAGCAGTTTCAGTGGAAACATAACGAACGCAGTACCGGTCAGGTCAATCAGAGCAGATCCTACCACATGTTGTTCAATGTAGGGAACTGAATGCAGGTCAATACCAAATGAGGTGGCGCTGGCATCCAGCATATGACCAAATATCAGCATCTGATAGAGACGGTCCTGCATATAGTGCCACCCGAATCCATACCTGATGAGAGTATATAAAAGACCGGTTGTAACGGTTGCCATGGTAAGGATTGCCAGACCGACCAGTGTATCAATATGGGCGTTTGTGAGACCAAACCAGGTGAGAAACCCAAGTGTTACCAGAGTAAGTGCTATCCCGGTCCACTGAAAAAGCTTTTTCCAGGACTGAACCATCCCTCTCTTCTCACAAATATTTGCAATAAAGAGAACCGGCATTGCCAGTGCGAATATCAGGAAGAAGATCAGCGGCGTTGTAAATATCACATGCAGGTCAGAGGTAATATACCCGGTGTCCTCGACAACCCGCAGACAACCGCCAAATACCACCCACGGAATCAGGGAGTATACAAACTCCCGATCAATAGAGATATGGTTTGCTTCAAGCCATCGGTAAATCAGCCAGATACATACCAGCAGGATGAGTGCATAAGTAAGGGTATCAACCAGAGTATATGGCTGACCATAACGGATGGGATCTATGTAATATTTGTAGATGAATTCCCTAATCATGTGTTGAGAACTCCATGAGCACAGACCCGGTACAGGTATTGCAGCCGGATGGCTTCAATAAATCGAGATGGACCCAGCTTCCACGGGACGTTCTGATTGGTCATCAGGCGATAATGCAACTTCCTGACATCATCGCGGATATAAAACCCGGCCGATCAGTTCTTCTCATATCCGGCGGGACCACCCGTGAAGTTGCGGGAAATACCGTCGCGGATATTCTGAAAGATCAGTACGAAGTCAGACGTTTTGTTGCAGGAAAACTGGATGCTGATACTCTCGAAGCTTGTAGTCAGGCCTCATCTTCAGCGGATTTCCTTATTGGTGTTGGCGGGGGAAGAGTTATTGATTGTGCCAAGATTGTCTCGTACAAACAGGGTAAGCCGTTCATCAGCGTCCCGACCGCGGCATCGCATGATGGAATTATCTCAGGAAGGGCAACCCTTCCCACCGAGACTGGCAGTGTTTCAGTTGGTGCCCATCCCCCGATAGCAGTAGTCGCTGACACGGGGATTATTTCCCAGGCGCCCCACCGGCTTATGGCATCCGGATGTGCAGACGTCATCTCCAATTACACCGCCATTCTTGATTGGGAGTTGGCTCACCGGCTGAGGGGAGAACAGATCAGCGAATATGCTATTGCCTTGTCAAAGATGACCGCTGAGATACTGGTCAAGGACGCGAATCTGATAAAACCAGGTCAGGAAGAGGCAGCCTGGATTGTAGTCAAGGCCCTTGTTTCATCAGGGGTGTCGATGGCAATCGCCGGTTCATCACGGCCGGCATCAGGAGGAGAACATAAATTTGGTCATGCACTGGAACGGTTGATGCCAGGGGCAGCATTGCATGGCGAGGCATGTGGAATCGGATCAATAATGACTATGTATCTGCATGGCGGGGACTGGCGGGAGATTAGATCCTCCCTTGCCAGGATAGGTGCCCCAACCACTCCCCGGGAACTGAACATTCCTGATGAGGTGATCGTAGAGGCACTCATGAAAGCACGGGATATAAGACCTGAGCGGTTCACTATCCTTGACATGGGACTGACACGGGAATCAGCAGAGCATCTGGTGCAGATGTTATACGAGGAGTAAGGGTATGGAGCAGAAAAAAACACGGGTAA
Source organism: Methanospirillum hungatei JF-1 (assembly GCF_000013445.1). Taxonomy (NCBI): domain Archaea; kingdom Methanobacteriati; phylum Methanobacteriota; class Methanomicrobia; order Methanomicrobiales; family Methanospirillaceae; genus Methanospirillum; species Methanospirillum hungatei. The sequence continues at coordinate 1,277,529 of NC_007796.1, read as the reverse complement.
CCATTGTCGGGTCAGTATATGCACAGCCAGGGACCCAGTTTGTCTACATGGGCCGGGCAGATCAATGTGAGTCATGCACTATTGCACGGGTCTGTCATAACCTTGAATCAGGCCGCCGGTATGAAGTGGTAGCTATACGTGCAGCCTCACACCGGTGTCCTGTTCACCATGGGGGGGCTGTCACGGTTGATGTAGCGGAAGCCCCGGTTGAAATGCGTGTATCTCCTGATATAGCCAGAAAAAATACCACGATTGTAGTGAAGTTTCCTGAATGTGATGAAGCATGTGAAACTTTTGCGGCATGTCATCCGATTGGAGTCGTAGAGGGACAAAAATACATCATTACTGATGTGCTGGAAGGTGAAGCTGCTCCGTGCAGAACAGGGCCGTCTCCTGTTTTGGTGAGGGTTGTTCCCCTTCCGGAAGGTTTGCCACGATATACACCCTGAATAAGATCTGGAGCATGTTCTCTCTCTGGTGCGCAGAAAAACAGGTTCAGTTCATGGAGCTAGAGGTTTATGCGCCCCTCTGCATCTTCCCTTTAATAAAAGATTCCCATAACCTATATGTTATCCCCGGTGAAGATGCCAAGTGACTGTTCTAGGTGATAGAGTGCAGAAAGAGGAGCTGCTACATTTACATATGCTGTTTATTCATGTCAGGAAGTACTACGAAACCATCACCAATGAGGAAATCCCAACAGAGCGGTATAATAGTTTGCATATTTCACCGGTGCACATACATAAAAACAAAAAGTCTCATAAAGAGGCTATTCTTGTTCTTGGTCAGGAGATTGTCGATCACATCGGGCGTAAGCCGGCGATGCTAAGTTTTTCCCATGAAATGTCCACACCTTCTGAGATAGCTGTTGAGAACTAATTTCATGGACATCACCCCCGCCTGCCGGGAGATAATCTCTCTCATTCTCTCCACTCCTCCCGGTGAGCGAGAACTTCGAAAGATAGTCAAGACTATCTGCAAAAAATATCATCTGCCGGTTGTTCCCCGGAACTCAGATATTCTATCCTGCGCTACCCCTGAGGAGTATCCGCTGCTTCGTCCTGTTCTTCTGGTAAAACCATCACGAACTCTGTCTGGTGTGGCCCCGGTCGCGGTCATGACATCACCGGCCCCCTGTCCGCATGGTATCTGTCTTCCCTGTCCGGGTGGCCCGGATTCGCTTTTTCAATCTCCCCAGAGTTATACCGGTGGCGAACCTGCCGCAAAACGTGCCTTTGCACACAATTTCATCCCCTATGATCAGGTGCATGCACGATTATCCCAGTTTGAGGAGCTCGGGCATCACGTGGATAAGGCTGAACTCATCGTCATGGGAGGGACCATGACCGCCCGGGAGCCATCATACCAGGAATGGTTTGTGACCGAATGCATCAGGGCAATGAATGAATACCCAGATAACCCGTTACCCGACACCAGCCGGGAGGAGATATTTGCCAGAAATGAAACCGCCAAAGTACGGTGTGTGGCGATAACCTTTGAAACCCGGCCAGACTGGTGCCGGAAGGAGCATATTGACCGGATGCTTGATCTTGGCGTGACAAAGGTGGAGCTTGGGGTCCAGCACCTTGACGACGAAATCCTGACCCTGAACCTGAGGGGATGCACCGTTGCAGATACCGTGGAAGCAAATACCTTTCTTCGTGATGCCGGTCTCAAAGTCGGGTTTCACATGATGCCCAATCTCCCAGGAAGCACCTTCGCATCTGACCGGCAGATGTTCCATGATCTCTTTGCGGATCCACGATTCAGACCTGATTTTCTGAAAATATATCCGTGCCTTGTGACACCGGGATCAAAGATCGAAGAGCTCTATGAATCGGGGGCTTATGCACCATATGATGAAGACGACCTCATCGATCTGGTGGCCGATGCAAAGATGGAGATAGCACCATATTGCCGGCTTCAGCGAATCCAGCGGGACATTCCTGCAGATAAGATCGTGGCAGGGTCTCCTCATTCAAACTTCCGGGAACTGGCCAAACAACGTCTGCACAAGAGAGGTGGCAGGTGCTCATGTATCAGGTGCAGGGAGATAGGCAGGAGACGATCACAGGCTGAGCCGGTCCTGAATATTCTGCCCTATGAGTGCTGCGGGGGTATGGAACGGTTTATCTCATTTGAATCTGATGACTCGCTGGTCGGATTCGCACGGCTGCGGTTCCCCAAAGAACCCTGGCGACCGGAGACTGAGAATGCTGCGTTTGTCCGTGAACTTCATGTCTATGGGATGGTGGTCCCGATCGGGCAGGAAGGAAGAGGTGAGGATCAGCAACACAGACGGTTCGGGACACGACTTCTCTCTGAAGCAGAGACGCTCGCAGCGGATGCCGGATACAGCCATGTTGCGATCATGGCAGGGATCGGGGTCAGACCCTACTATCAGAAACTTGGGTATTTCAGGAAAGGCCCCTATATGATTAAGGATCTGTGAGGAATGAGACCTGCTACCCGGATATTTATTAAACAACGGTTTACCGATTACTATGATAAAGCCAGAATATCCCCTCCTTCATCAGTAAAGGAGAGGGAGTTTGGTTTTATCTTCTTTGATGACCGGTACCCTGATGATATCAGGATGAGGCGTCATATCGGGTTTTCATCCGGGGATGAGATGCAGGAGTATGTGAAAAGTCTGGTCCCTGCCCATGCGTACTACTCAACAGCATATTACCGGACTCCGCAGGCTCCGACAATGGGCGACAAAGAATGGCTGGGGGCTGATCTCATCTTTGATCTTGATGCGGATCACATCATGCGGGGATCGTATGAAGCGATGCTTGAGCGGATCAAGGGAGAGGCTGAGAAATTACTGGATGTCCTTGACAATGAGCTGGGAATTGACATGCGGACGATAAAGCTGGTCTTTTCAGGGGGACGAGGGTATCATGTTCATGTTCAGGAACTGGCATTCCGTGATTTTGAACCGGCTGAACGGCGGGAGCTGGTTGATTATGTCTGCGGGACCGGTATCAGTCCTTCTCTTCTCCTTCATGACTGGAAACCGGGGAGACGTGGATGGCATGACCGTTTCAGACTCGTTCTCACCAGGTATCTTCAGGATCTCAGCACCAGGCCCATAAAAGAAGTGAAAGCAGAATTATCTTCCTTACGAGGTGTCGGGCAGGTCATGGCAGAACGGTTTGCCGGAATGATACCGGAACTCATCACGCTGCTGAATACCAATCCCTCATCGATCCTTCTCCGTGACCAGACGGTAAGGACCGTTTTTGGAGCCCTGACTTCGGAGCGGGAGAGTACCCTTCTCCCTCATATCAGGGAGGCTGCAGTACAGGCTGATGAACCGGTTACTACGGATACCCGGCGGCTTATCCGACTACCTGGTTCCCTTCATGCAAAATCCGGTTTTAAAGTGGTTCCGATGGAGGTGAAGGAACTTCATGATTTTGATCCGCTTATCGATGCAGTTGCTTTTGGAGAGCGTGAGGTCATCATCGAATCAGAGCGGGAGTACTCCTTCTCCCTTCTTGGATCATCATACGATATCCCGAAAGGCCGGTTAAAAGTCCCGGAAGCCGTTGGAGTATTTCTCTGCTGCAGAGGGATGGCAGAGATCGGGGGGGTTTTGGATCATGCATCTTGATGAACTCCGCACCATTCTTCTTGAAGAGCGTGATACCGGTGAACTGACGATGATATCTCCGGACCTGTTCCTGAAAACCTCCGAGCACATCCGGTCCCTTCAGCAGGAGGTCTACAGTCATGAGGATCCGTTTTCAGATGAGGCCCGTCTGCTCATCGAGAAGGTATCCAGCGTCAGGGCAACGGTTGAAGAACTGTTCAAGATCCGGACGGACAAGATCGTGGGGCTTGCGCTCAGCCAGGCCGAGGGATCCTATATAGAGCGGGAGGAGCTTCGTTCACTCATTCCTGCCGAACTTGAGATGTTTAACCGGATAGTTGATGCGATCCGGCAGAGCAAAAGCCAGCTCATTGAATGGAAGGCAACTCCTGGACGGCAGGTCCGCGTGGTACATGATGAGGAGAACTTGTGCGTTGAGGTCTCTGAACCTGCCGCTCTTGAGGATATTAACCGCGCAGAAGAGTCCGATTATCCTGAACCCGTGATAAAAACCTCATCAGACGCTCCTTTTGCAAATGATATCGTGTTAGCGCTTTCCAGCATGGAACCTTTTATGGGTATTGACGGACGGACATATGAGATGGAAGCAGGAGATATTCTCACGCTCCCCTCAAGAAATGCACAAGTCCTGGTTGAACGCGACATAGTCTTAAATATACATCCGGGCTAATGATGTAGGTATTCTATACACGAGGAGTGGCCAAAATCATGAAGATGCCAGCAAAATTCCGCACATATTGTCCCTTCTGTCACAAACATGAGGAGCATGAGGTAGAGAAGGTAAAGAAAGGTAAAACCACCGGACTCCACTGGATTGATCGCCAGAAAGCACGGAGAGGACAGGTTGGGAATATGGGTAAATTCTCCAAAGTTCCCGGAGGCGACAAGCCGACCAAGAAAGTAAATATCCGGTACCGCTGCACTGCATGCAAGAAAGCACACCTGAGAGCAGGATTCAGGGTTGGAAAGTTCGAACTTACGGAGTAATTATAATGGTACAATTAACACGAGAGAATCGGAGCAAGTTTGTCAAGGTAAAATGCCCGGACTGTGAGAATGAACAGACTATCTTTGACCGTGCATGCACGCCGGTTGACTGCATTGTTTGTGGCTCAAACCTTGCCACCCCGACCGGTGGAAAAGCACAAATCAAAGCAGAGATTATAACTGCATTTGAGTGAGAGCCTGATGCAGGAGAGAGAGTGGCCTGAACAGGGAGAACTTGTCGTCTGTTCAGTTCAGAATGTTAAAGATTTCGTGGCATTTGTCACGCTTGACGAGTATAACAACCGGGAGGGACTGATCCCTATTGCTGAAGTGGCCCGTGGATGGATTAAGTATATCCGTGACCACATCAGGGAGGGACAGAAGGTTGTATGCAAGGTACTGAATGTCGACCCCCAGAAAGGTCACATCGATCTCTCTTTAAAGGATGTCAACGAGCACCAGCGCCGTGAGAAGATCCGTGTCTGGAAGAATGAATCCAAGGCAAAAAAATGGATCGGTTTTGCGGCTGAAGCAGCTGGCAAAGCTGATAGTGCCCAGGATATTGCAAGTGCACTCTATCGTGAATATGGTGAGTTGTACGCAGCCTTTGAGGACTTTGTCACCGAAGGCCGTGATGCCCTGAATAAACTTAAAATAGACTCCGGGCTTGCTGATGCCCTGTATACCATTGCAACCGAAAATGTAAAACTACCATCGGTTACCATCTCCGGAGACCTGTTCCTGCGGTCTACCAAGTCAGATGGGGTAAATATCATCAGACGTGCCCTTCGTAGTGCAGAGCCGAAGGTAGACGGAGCAGAGATAGAGATAACCTATCTTGGAGCGCCTAATTACCGTATAAAGGTTATTGCAACGAATTATAAGGATGCTGAGAAGGCTCTTGAGAAGGCCTCAAGTGCAGCCATCGGTGTTCTGAAACGAGCCGGTGGAGAAGGAAAATTCAGCCGGAAATCGAAGTCCGGGAAGCATGTATGAAAGGGCGTATCAGATACTGCCCCTCGGATAATCTTTACACTCTTTCTGAAACTTGTTCCAGTTGTGGGAAACCCACAATAACTCCCCATCCTGCCAGGTATTCTCCTGATGATCGATATGGAAAATACCGGAGGATGATTCGCTGATTTTTACAAAAGAATCAGAACACTATCAGATAACACACATTCATTGAACACCCAAGGATTACTGCAATGATGGAAGATATTACCATACGATTTGAGGAATCAATAGCTCCTGAAGACAGGACTGCTCCGATCATGATTGAAGGTCTCCCTGGAATCGGGCATGTGGGAAAACTTGTCGCAGAGCACATGATCCAGGAGCTTGGGGCTGTCCGGATTGCAGAAATCAACTCCATATATTTCCCTCCCCAGGTTATCATCCAGGAAGGAGGAACAGTCCGTCTCTGTAATAATGAGATATACCGGTATTCGGGTGAGAAAGGTACGTATCTCTTCCTAGTCGGCGATTTTCAGAGTACTTCCGGTGAAGGTCATTATCTTTTATCCCAGGTCTATGTTGATATCTGTCACCAGCTTGGAGTCAGACGAATTTACACCATTGGCGGGTATGGTATTGGTCATTTCAACGAGGTTACCCGGGTTATTGCGGCTGTGAACCGTGAGGATCTCAGACAGCAGGTTGAGGATGCCGGAGGGATTTTTAGCGAAGGAGAGCCTGGTGGCGGCATTATTGGTGCAGCAGGACTCATGCTTGGTCTTTCAATACCACTTGGTATAGAGGGAATCTGTCTGATGGGCGAGACATCCGGATACCTTGTCGATCCCAGGAGTGCCACGACGGTTCTCTCAGTTCTGACAAAACTCCTGGGGATTGAGATAGATGATGCAAAGCTGACCGAACGGGCAGGTGAGATGGAAGTAGCCCTCCAACGGCTTTTAGAGCAGGAGAGAAAGTCCGAGGAAGAACTTTCATACATCGGCTGAATATGCAGGCAGCAGCAGATCTTCATATTCATTCCTGTTTTTCCATGGCATCATCACCCCGGATGGTGCCGGAAGAGATCATCAAAGGCTGCAGAGTCAAAGGAATCTCTGTTATTGGAACCGGTGATGTTCTCCATCCTGAATGGAGACGGATGTGGCAGGATGTTCCTATTGATGATGATATCATCGTTGTTCCCACTACGGAAATTGAAGGAGCAGGCCGGGTCCATCATGTGATTCTGCTCCCTGATTTTGATGCAGCAGCAGAGCTTGCAAAAAGGCTCGGGCCACATAGCAAGGACATGGATTCAAATGGCCGCCCCCGTGTACCCCTGTCCGGAGAAGAGATCCTCTTCCATGTCCATGCAGTCGGAGGTATTGGTGGCCCGGCCCATGCATTTACTCCCTACACGTCAGTATATGCTATGCATCCGTCACTCTCATCCTGCTATGCTCATGAACAGGTCGATCTCCTTGAACTTGGTCTGTCGGCTGACAGCAGGTATGGAGCAGGCATAGCTGAGCTTGCAAAAGTGCCCTTCCTGACCAACTCTGATGCTCACAGTCCTGAACCATCAAAGCTGGGAAGAGAGTTCACCGTCCTGGAACTGAAAAGATCAGATGCCATCGGTGTGCTCACTGCCGTTCAGCAGGCGAATATCGTGATGAATGTCGGATTTTTCCCAGAGGAAGGAAAATATAACCGGACCGCATGTAGCAGATGTTTTCGCCAGTTCTCCTTTGAAGAAGCAGCAGCGACCTCATGGAAATGCCCTGATGATGGCGGGAGGATAAAAAAAGGCGTTCAGGAGCGTGCACAATCCCTTTCATCAGGTCCTGTATCAGAGCGGCCGCCTTATCTTCATATTATCCCCCTTTCTGAAATTATTCAGCGTGTCCTTGACACGAAAAGCCCGACAACCCGGCGCTGCAGAGATCTCTATTGTCAGTGTATTGACCGGTTCGGTGACGAAATTACTACTCTTATGAAAACTCCTCCTGAAGAGATTGCAGCAATAAATATCCGCCTTTCAAAAGCAATCCGGTCATTTCGCGAGGGGCATATCATTCTTCATCCCGGTGGCGGTGGGAAGTATGGATCATTTGAGATCCCTGATCTGTATGATCCATACCCGAATCATTAAAGGATTTCGCGTCAACCATGTAAGGAATGATCGAGGTTCATCGGGAAATCTGTGCCTATTGCGGCTGTTGTGTCTCGGTTTGTCCGGAAGGGGCACTGGAACTTGTCGATGCCTATCTGGATATCGATACGAATACTTGTAAGAATTGTGGGATCTGTGTCCGTGTCTGTCCGCTTGGGGCTTTGGAGGCGAAGAAATGAAGCGCGAGTATGATGTTCTCGTAGTGGGAGGAGGTCCTGGCGGAGCATTTGCTGCAAAGACCTTTGCCGAGAAGGGGTATTCTGTCCTGCTCACTGAGAAACGCCCTGCCATTGGTGCTCCGGTCAGATGTGCCGAAGGAGTCGGAAAAGCCCTGATGCATGAGTTCTTCAAGCCTGAAGACCGGTGGGTTGCAGCAGAGATTGAGAAGGCCAATATCATAGCACCTGACGGGTTTAAGATGGAACTTGAACCGGAAAAGGCAGGAGCAGAGGTCGGCTATGTTCTGCACCGCAAGGTATTTGATCGGGACCTTGTCTGGATGGCAGCCGGAGCAGGAGCAGACATCCAGGTTAAGACCCGTGCAGTTACCCCAATCATGGAGGATGGAGCGGTAAAGGGTGCTATTCTTAATCAGGGAGGCATTGCTCAAGAAGTAAGGGCAGGACTTACCATTGCAGCAGACGGTGTTGAGTCAAAGTTTGCACGCTGGTGCGGTGTTGACACAACGGTCCCTCTTCGTGAGATGGAGACCTGTGCCCAGTATCTGATGACCGGGATTGACATCGATGCTCATGCAACCGAGTTCTACGTGGGTAACAACATCGCTCCAGGTGGCTATGTATGGATATTTCCAAAAGGTGACAAAACCGCTAACGTGGGTATTGGTGTCGGTGGAGACCGGTGCAAACCAGGAAATCGGCCGATTGACTACCTGAATCGTTTCGTCGCCAGGAATTTTCCCAATGGTAAGACCATCGAGCTGATAGCCGGCGGTGTCTCTATCTGTCAGCCACTCCCATGCACAGTTGCAAACAACCTCATGATCGTCGGTGATGCAGCCCGTGTGTCTGATCCTCTCACCGGTGGTGGTATCTATGCCGCTCTCTATACCGGAAAACTTGCCGGAGATGTTGGATCCAAGGCTATTGAAAAAGGCGATACATCTACTCAGGCACTCATGCCCTATGACGAGACATGGAGAGCATCGTATCTTGGAAAGGCGCTTGAGAGAAATTACCAGATTAAAGAGGTATTCGTCAAATTGAATGATGATGACCTGAATGCAATTGTGCACTCAGTCTCAAAAATGAACCTTTCAGATTTCAATACCTTAAATCTTATAAAAAATATCATCGCAGCAAATCCCAAGCTTGCAATAAAACTTGGGAAAGCAGGTCTGAAGTCACTTCTTGACTCATTCTGATCTTCCTTTTTTGTCCTGACAGATAAATACTGTCAGGGACTATCAATCATACATGGAGCTTCTTACACCAGCAGAAGGGAAACTTGCTCTCTCTCATGCCCGCCATGTACTGCATGAACATGTAGCACAGGAACCCTACACAGAACCGGAATTTCCACCGGTCTTCTCAAAAAAACGCGGGGTATTTGTAACGCTGACCAAGCATGGCGATCTTCGGGGCTGCATCGGATTTCCCCATGCCATAATGCCACTCCGGGATGCCATCCGTGAAGCTGCCTGCTCTGCAGCAACCGGCGATCCTCGGTTCCCACCGGTTACACCAAAAGAACTTTCGGATATTTCGGTTGAAGTGACAGTCCTGACCGAACCTGAACTATTGGATGTCGTTCCTGCTGATAGACCGGCTGCGATCACAGTTGGAAAACATGGTCTTATTGTCAGAGGGTATGGCCGGTCCGGTCTTCTACTCCCCCAGGTTCCAGTGGAGTGGGGATGGAATGTGACTGAGTTTCTCGACCATACGTGTATGAAGGCAGGACTTCCCAGAGGATGCTGGCAGGAATCGTCGGTTCAGATATTCACATTTGAAGGGCAGATATTTTCAGAAAAGGATGGGTCACATAAATAAGTGCTGCCCAAATCTGGAATGTAAAAACGTTATGTTCGGTTTTGAATACCGGGATAATTGGCTATTGGGTAATACGATTAAAAAAAAGATATCTGCAGGAGAAGATACCACGTGTAGTATTTCTGATAAGTGGGGTTTGAATTAAATTAACTGAAATATTGACCTGTATTACCTGTTCTAATTTGATTAGGTATCAAACCACTCCTTTACCATTACGCTTTTACCCTGAACCACGACCGCAAGATATCGGATTATATTAGGTTCTATCCCTCCGGATATGAATGAACTATCATACTTTCTCTCCCGAATCTGCGTTAATGCCTCCTGTGCCGATTTCTCGATATCATCATTCGGATATATTGATTTAAATTCTATCACATATCCGGTCTGATACCTGGTTGTTTTTGGGATCATCAGGATATCAGCTCTCCCAAGTCCGGATTCTGCATTTGATCTGACATCATAGACTGATATCAGATTTGCGAGAAGACCGAGAACAAAAGCATGAAAAACTGCTTCAGGGAGTCGTGCAAGATCATAGAAACTTACAAGACTGATGGTTAGGTTTTGTAAAGTCTGCTCAAGTATCTCTGCTTTTTTGTTCTCCAGAAATACTGAGAGAAATGAGGTTATACCAGATGACGGATCTCCTTTCTCAAATTGGCTGTTTACAAATTGTTTATATGCTGCCGAAATCTCCTTGTTTGGAATACTCAATGCATATGTGAGGAGGTTCGGATCATAATCTGCAAATTTCGGATCTCCTGCCCTGAGGTATCCTGAAAAGTACAGAAAACTCCATATATTTGCAGGGTTTCTTCCGATATCCCTGAAGGTAATTGTTTCTGTAATCGGGTACCTAATCTCTTCTCCGGAAAGGAGTTTCTCCAGATCACGCTTTATTTCAATTCCTCCGCGACCAAGTTCCTCATACACAAGAGTATTAGCAGAGGTGTTGAGCCAGTGAGGGCCGGGTGGATTAGGTAGATTATCTATGTAATTCGTTACAGACCAGGGGTTATAGATCACCTGATCTCCAAAGGAGTATCCATTATACCACTCGCGAATGACTTTTCCGTGATCCGGAATCGAGAAATCAGACAGGATTGTATCGATGTCATGTTCGGTAAATCCGAACATCTGTGATACCTTGTGGGACTGAAGAGTGGAGATAACTTTGAGATTATTGAGGTCAGAAAATATCGACTCTTTTGCAATCCGAAGTATTCCGGTGATGACTGCCCGGTAGAGAGCATGGGCGTTCTCATGTTTGAGTCCACCGCCAAGCCATGATCGCATGAACTCTGTCATCTCATGATAGTAGTCATGAGTCCATGCTTCGATCATAGGGCTGTCATATTCGTCAATGAGGACAATGACGGGTTTCTGATGATAATTGTAAAGCCATGTTATGAGGTTTTTAAGACTGGCTTTCATAGAGGCATCATCGGGGTTTCCAGAAAGGATAGCGTGAAACCCGTCCTGGTAGATTGGATCCAGTGTCGGTTCGATATATTTGAACTGTGCGAGAAGTTCACCGATTTTCTCAACCAATCGTCTTCTACTCTCAACCCAAGATACACCCTTCACATCCTTCAGACTGATGAATATTACCGGGTATTGTCCCTGGTGTTTCTGGTATTCAGAATAATGTGATATGGCTAATCCTTCAAAAAGGTAATTTTGGTCATTCTCCGTCTTTTCAAAGAAGTATCTGAGCATGGTCATGTTCAGGGTTTTTCCAAACCGACGAGGACGGGGAAGAAGAACTACTTTATTTCCATCAATAATTTCACGGATAAACAGAGATTTATCTACGAAATAGCCTCCTTCATCGATGAGTTCTTTAAAGTCATCGGTTCCTATTCGGAAAACCGGTTTTCTGTTCATCCCTAACTTCTATGTATGCGGACATTGGATATCTGTTTTTGCAGTCTCTAAGAAAAAAAGGATACAAAACATTTTAAGAGAAAATTGAAGGTTTTATAAATGGTGTATTCCATATGTACCCCTCCTATTCTGGTTTGACATTGTGGGTAATTTCCGAATGAGTTTATCCTACTCCCCACTCCTATACGAAAAACCAATCAGTGAACCCTCACAAATAATACGTACCTGATCGTTTAGCTAACCAATACCTCTCACACAAGCGATCGCGAGCATAATCTGGAGACTACAATAATGCGAAACAATTTTCATATATGACCCTCTCCTTTGAAATTTTAGAAAAAGACATAGCCGGACGAATCGGAAAACTCTCCGGACAAGGCAAGATCGTCAAAACCCCGACCCTGCTTCCGGTTATCAACCCGCACCTGAACCTGATACCCCCAAAAGAGATGCAGGAGATGGGCGTTGAAGCGGTCATCACCAATGCATATATCTTCTCCCGGTCTGAAGAGTATCGTGAGCGTGCCCTTACTGATGGTCTTGCAAAGACCCTGGATTTTGACGGGGTCATTATGACCGACTCTGGATCTTTTCAGCTCTCGGTCTATGGCGAAGTTGAGATAACCAATGCCCAGACCATCGCATTCCAGCAGGCTATAAAATCCGATATCATCGTCCCGCTGGATATTCCGACTCATCCTGACTCTCCCCGGGAACAAGTGGAACAGGAACTATCGGTGACGATGGACCGGATCATGGAGGCAAAAGATATTGCAGACCATGAGCACCACACCCTTGCCGGACCGGTTCAGGGTGGTCTGTTTCCAGACCTTCGTGAAGAAACCGGGAGGAGACTGTCTGAGGCAGGATTTCGGTTCTGTCCCATTGGTGCTGTCGTCCCTCTCATGGAATCCTACCGGTATGCTGAACTTGTAAAGGTGGTGATGGCTGCAAAACGCGGTCTTTCTCCAGCCGTCTGTGTCCATCTCTTTGGAGCCGGTCACCCGTCCATGTTTGCCCTGGCGGTAGCGATGGGATGCGATCTCTTTGATTCTGCAGCCTATGCCCTCTATGCTAAGGACGGACGGTACATGACCACCCATGGGAGTTATCACCTGAACGAACTCTCCTACCTTCCCTGCCCCTGTCCGGTCTGTGTCGGTCATACCGCAAAGGAACTGAATGAATCACCTGACCGGGAGCGACTCCTTGCCATGCATAACCTGCGAGTCTCTCTTGCCGAGATCAACCGTGTCAGGCAGGCAATCCGTGACGGTGTGCTCTGGGAACTGGTGGATGAACGATGCCGTTCTCATCCAGCCCTGCTCCGGGGATACCGGACGTTACTTGGGTATAATGAAGAACTCACCGCACTTGACCGTGAGACCAAACGCCGGTTCTTTTACCGGGGCGATGAGAGCTGCAAACGGACCGAGGTCGTGCGGTATCACCAGATGGTTGGGCGGCTAACCGCCGGAGAGCGGACTCTCATCAGCTTCAGCCGGCATATCAAGAAAAAACAGACCGAGGAGTATGATTCCGTATTTTACTTCAAGCCTCCCTTCGGTCCCTTCCCGGCAGAACTCACCGAAACATTCCCCATCGGGCAGAGTGAGATCCCTGATTTTGACGAGGAAATGATTAAAACCGGATGTATCGGAATTGCCAGACTCATGGAGACGAACCCGGACTCTCATTTCACCATCAGGTGTCGTCCGGTCTGGAAAGACCTGATAACACAGATTCTCCCCACCGTGGAGGTGCAAGATGAAGGGAGTTGAGATCCTCAGCCGTGACGGAACAGCCCGGTATGGTCGCCTGACCGTGGACGATACTATTCTCAACTTCCCGTCTGCTACCGATACGACCAGGCTCTTTCCTGCCCTGAATACCCGGTCCGGAACAAACATCCCGCCGATCGAGGATCCGGATTTTGTATCCCGGTTCCTGATCCGTGACGGAGAACAACCAATACCGCTCCATATTCATGCACCAGTCAATATTCAGTCAGGAGATACGGTCATCACCCCGAACTGGCATACCCTGCTCTCCCGTCCCCGAGACTTCTGTCAGCTCCTGGATCAACTGAAAGCCTCCACACCGCCGGACACCTGCTGGTATCTCCCCGGTGCAGCACTACCGGAAAATGCGGCAATTCTGGTTCATGCTGGTTTTGATCTCTTTGATTACATCGCAACCGACCTAGCAACGACCCAGGAGAAATTCTGTCTCCCCGACGGACAGTATCCGGAAAAAGTGATGGAAGAAGGACTCTGTTCCTGCCAGGGATGCCTGAGTGGAGATCTCCTCCTGCATAACCGGATCGCACTCGACCAGGAACTGGCGAGAATCGGGCGCAGGATCCGCGACGGGACATTTCGTGAGTTTCTTGAGGGAAGATGCAGGACAAAACCAGAATTTGTCTCGATCATGCGTCATATTGATAAGTCAGACCGGATGGAGCAGTATTGTCCGGTATCCCGTACTGTGCCCTTCCTTGCAACATCCGGAGACAGCATTCACCGGGTGGAAGTCAGACGGTTTGCAGACCGGCTGGTTGAGCGGTATATCCCACCGGTAGCAGATGTGGCGGTTCTGATTCCCTGTTCAGCAAAAAAACCCTACAGCCTCTCCCAGTCTCATCGCAAATTCAGCCAGGCCATCGGAAGACGGGCACATGAACTGATCATGACCTCTCCCCTGGGACTTGTTCCCCGTGATCTTGAGCTCTGTTATCCTGCCGCAGCATATGATGTGCCGGTCACCGGGTATTGGGATCATGAGGAGCGGTACCAGATCACAAATACTCTTGTCAGGTACTTTACCAGACATCCCTACCGTCGGGTCATTGCTCATCTGGATGGGGATGCACGAATCATTGCACAGGATGCTGCAGATCAGGCAGGATTTGAGATAGAATTCACCTGCGAGACAGACCGGCTGACTGATCCCGCATCACTTCAGGCATTAAGCGAGGCCCTTTCCGGTGAGCGAAAGGTTAAATCGCACCTGGTCAGGGGGATGATCTCATTCCAGTTCGGGTATGATCTCAAGGCGCCAAACCTGGAAGTAAAAGGTTCATATCCGGAGCAGGTGGTAAAGCGGGGCAGAAATCTCTACTTCTCAACCGACCCCGCTCACGGTCTGATAAGACCCACCTTTGAAGGCTGGTCGCTCATTGAAACCGGGTACCGGGTATATATCGATGAGTTCGTGCCCCAGGGTGATATCCTGGCGCCAGGTGTCATTGATGCCGACCCGGTCATCCGCCCTGGTGATGAAGTGCTGGTCATCGGAGATAAGGCCATGACAACCGGACGGGCAGTCATGAGTGCTGATGAAATGATCCGATCCTCCCGCGGTGTTGCTGTCCGGGTGCGTAAAGTAAAGAAGCTGGACGGGCAATAAATAAGGGCCCGAATAATTTTTTCCGGATGTGACATCTGGTGTATATAATCGAAAAATCTCTCAAATTATCCGAAAATGTCTATGAGATATGGGTAAACGCTCCCCATGTGACCCGGAATGCAAAGGCCGGCCAGTTTGTTATCATACGGACTGATGAGACCGGTGAGCGGATTCCCCTGACAATCTCAAAGATTTCCGGAGATCTGGTTCGAATCATCTTCATGGCGGTTGGGAAAACCACGCATGCCCTTGCTGCGGTTCCTGCCGGAGGTGCCATCAGCGATATCGCCGGACCATTGGGATGCCCGAGTGAAATAAAGAAATATGGGACCTGTGTGCTGGTTGGCGGTGGTGTTGGTATTGCATCAACGCCCGTCATCGCACAAGCATTAAAAGATGCCGGTAACCGGGTTATTGGTATTCTTGGAGCACGGAATGCAGATTTTCTTATCCTTGAGGATGAGATGGCAGAGATATGTGACAAACTTCTCATAGCAACAGATGACGGTTCAAAAGGTCATCACGGATTTGCAGCTGACCTTCTGAAACAGGTTATCGGTGAAGAGAAGGTTGATGCGGTCTGGATCATCGGCCCAACCATCATGATGAAAGTCACATCCAATGTGACCCGTGAGCAGGGGATTAAGACCTTTGTCTCGCTCAACCCCATTATGGTCGACGGAACCGGCATGTGTGGGTCCTGCAGATGCGTTGTTGATGGAAAGACAAAGTTTGCCTGCGTAGACGGACCAGAATTCGATGCTCACCAGGTCGACTTTGACAACCTGATGCAACGCCAGCGATATTACATGGAGCATGAGAAGGAAGCCCTGGCATTATGGAAAGAACACCAGTGTACCTGCGGAGGGCAGCATTAAATGGGAGATAGAAGCGTTGCTGACCGCCTGAAGGATTTTGGAGAGGTAGATAACGGGCTCTCTCCTAAAGAGGCCATAGAAGAAGCAGGCCGGTGTCTTCAGTGCAAAAAACCCGGATGCGTTGACGGATGTCCGGTCAATATAGACATCCCCGCCTTTGTTGCCCTCATCGCGAAAGGTAAATTCTTAGAGGCGGCAGAGAGTATCAGGCAGCAGAACCTTCTTCCGGCTATATGCGGGCGTGTCTGTCCGCAGGAGACCCAGTGTGAGGCATTGTGTATTCTTGGAAAGAAAGATACTCCCATCCGGATCGGTCAGCTTGAGCGGTTTGCAGCCGACCAGGAACGGGCAAAGGGTCTTACTGTCCCTGCACGAAAGACTGCAACCGGAAAGCGGGTCGCTGTCATAGGTTCAGGACCGGCAGGCATTGTTGCAGCTGGAGAACTTGCAAAGGACGGTCATGATGTCGTTCTCTATGAGTCGCTCCATGCACCGGGCGGTGTTCTGACCTATGGTATTCCTTCATTCCGTCTGCCTAAAGACGTGGTAAAAGCAGAGATTGACCTTATCCTTGCGATGGGTGTTGATCTCCGCCTGAACCATCTGGTCGGAAGAACCGTCTCATTTGAAGAACTGGAAGAGTATGATGCCATACTTCTTGGAACCGGTGCAGGTCTTCCATACTTTATGGGAATTCCTGGCGAGAACCTGAGCGGTGTCTATTCTGCAAATGAGTTTCTGACCAGGGTCAATCTCATGCATGCTGAGCGGTTCCCTGAATATGACACCCCGGTTGCAAAAATGAACAGAGTTGTCGTCGTTGGTGGCGGGAATGTTGCCATGGATGCGGCCCGTACCGCACGACGGATGGGTGCACAGGTAACCCTTGTCTACCGGAGACGTGAAGAAGACCTTCCGGCCCGTGCAGCAGAGGTCCATCATGCAAAAGAAGAGGGTATTGAGTTTATTACCTGTGCAAATCCGATCCGGATCCTTGGTGAACAGGCGGTAACCGGTATTGAATGTATCCGGATGCAGATGTGTAATCTTGATAAAAGTGGCCGGCCGATCCCAGAACCAATCGATAATGACACCTTTACCCTTGACTGTGATGTCGTCATTCAGGCGATCGGGCAGGGTCCGAACCCGGTCCTTGTGAGTCAGATCCCTGGTCTTGATAAAGGCAGAGCAGGAAATGTGGTCACCGAAGAAGATGGCAGAACCTCTCATCCGAAGATTTTTGCTGCCGGAGATGTCACAACCGGAGCAGCAACGGTCATCATGGCGATGGGAGGGGCAAAACAGGCAGCCCGTTCAATCTGCGAGATGCTTGGATCCCGGTAACTGATGACTGCCGAATTATTTCCCGAACAGCTTGAGCGGATTACCGGTTATACCTTCAGGGACAAGTCCCTCCTGCTCAGGGCACTGACCAGACTTGCCTACAGTAAGGAGCAGGGCCTTTCTGAAGATTCCCATCTTGATGCCCTGGCAACGCTCGGTGATGCCGTTATTGAGCTTATTATCCTGACCAGGCTCGTCAAGGGGGGTGAGCATGACAAAGGAGCGGTATCCCTCAAGAAGATGGATCTCGTCAATATGTCAGTACTCCGTGATGCAGCCCGTTCTATTCATCTTGAGCAGTATGTCAGATGGGGAAAGGGTGAAGCACGGATGCATGTCTGGACATCAGGCAGAGTGCTTGCAGAGTGTATGGAAGCATTTGCCGGTGCTCTGTACCTGGACGGGGGTATTGATGCGGCCGAAGAGGTGCTGGAGCGACTTTCCCTCCTCCCAGAATAGATAACGCGAAAGAAGATATAGTACTAAATTTAATATCTGCAGGAATTTTTGCCACGGAGAGAAAACATGGACAAAACACAGAAGAAATGGTTCTATCTGTCTCTGGCATTCTCCATGGCAATCCTCGTCTTTATTCTTGCATCAACATTTAACGAGGATACCCTTCAATATCTCACCCATATCAATATCTGGTTTTTACTCATCGCAATCGGACTTCGGTTCGTCTCATTCTCCCTCTGGGCGGCCAGAATAAAGGTCATGGCAGCATCCCTCTGCTACCAGGTAAAGTACAGTCACTGTTACAATATGGTGGTTGCAAACCTGCTTATCGGTGCAATAACCCCTGGTCAGGCCGGAGGTGAACCGGTTCGGATCCACGAGCTTTACAAAGCTGATATGTCGCTTGGTGATGCAACCGCGGTTGTTATCATGGAACGGGTGCTCGATGCAGTTATCCTCGTTGCACTCACAGTCTTCAGTCTCCTGGTAATGGGCAAGGTCATCTGGGACATGGGAGAAGGTATTGTTTTTGTTATATTCTTCTCCCTGGCAGTGCTTATTCTGTTTGTTGTAGTTCTGTTCTTTGCAGCACGAAAACCGGAGTCAGCGAAAGACAAGGTGATGCGTCTTTTGCACTGGATTGAGGCAAAGATGAAGACTCCGGGTATTCACCGGATCATTGCCAGCACTGATGTCGAGTTTGATAATTTCTGCTCTGGCATTACGGCTTTCACCAGCCATGGAAAGAAGGGAATTATTCAGGGGGCGGTTTTCTCCGTTCTTTTCTGGTTTTCAGAATTCATTGTAGCATCAGTAATTCTTATGGGACTTGGTCTTCCCCCGTCCATATCGGAATCCATGTTAAGTCAGATCATCATCGCTCTTATCAGTATGATTCCTTTAACTCCCGGTGCATCAGGGATAGCAGAAATCTCGGCAACCTCGCTTTATGCGTTGTTTGTCCCGACCGCCGTCCTTGGAGTGTTTATTATTCTCTGGAGGCTGATAATGTTTTATCTGAATATCGTGTTTGGCGTTATCGCAACGGTTTTAATATTTAAAAGGGAAATCTCGGCTTGAGAATTCGCCAGTGTATCTTAAACGGATTGTTTCTCTAATTTATTCAAGAACCTTTTTAATAACCATTGGATATTTCATGGTTTTCTATACCTGCCTGGTATCTTCACAAAAAAAAGTCCCATCCCAATTCTTATTTTATGTTTCTCAAGATAAATCTTCAGACCTGAGTGATCAAGAAGGCCGGCATCATCGCTGAAATCGACCAGAATGTCTTTGTCACTTCCCGGCCCTGCTTCGTCTCGTATAACCGAGCCAAAGATGCCAATCCGGGTGATATGATATTTCTTTTCATCCCTTTTATTACTGGGGTAAAGCTTCAATGCTTTTTCAAAACAAAAAAATGCATTGTCAAATTGACCTAATTTTAAAAGACATATTCCGAAGCATTCCAAGCTTTATGGTTATTCTCATCAGTTTTTGTTATCGCAGCAAATTGTTCGAATCATGCCTTGTAATGAGCAGATTTAAAAAGCCTCAATCCCTCATCAAATAACATTGTATTTTTCTGAATCTCGCATAAAAATATAGATTTTCCAATTCTGGAATCAGTTAAATTCCAGAAAAAAGAAATTGATATTCTTTTATGCCAATAACCTGACCAGAAGAGCTTTCTGTGCATGCAGCCTGTTTTCTGCCTGATCCCACACCGCACTAGCCTTACTATCCAAAACCTCGTCGGTGATCTCCCAGTTCCGGTGTGCCGGGAGACAATGCATCACAATAGCCCCTGGTTTTGCACAGGCCATCAGTTCAGCGTTCACCTGGTAGGGCATGAAGATCTGTCTTCTCCGGTCAATCTCCTCTTCCTGCCCCATTGAGATCCAGGTGTCCGTCATGACCACATCAGCACCAGTGGCCGCTTCCCGTGGATCGGTCACAATCCTGACCTTTGCTCCCATCCGGAGTGCTTCAGAAACAACATCTTCTCCTGGAGCAAATTCGGAAGGTGAAGCCACAATGACCTCCATACCGGTAAGAATAGTACTCAGAATAAGTGACGTACAGACATTATTCCCATCACCTATCCAGGCAACCTTCACTCCTTCGGTCCGAAAGAGTCGTTCCTCAATGGTCATGATATCGGCCAGGATCTGACACGGGTGCTCCCGATCTGACAGCCCGTTAATAACCGGAATATCGGCATGGGCGGCAAGTTCCAGAACCTCATCATGACGGTTCGCCCGGATCATAATTGCCGATACAAACCTGGACATAACCCGGGCAGTATCACGAATTGCCTCTCCCCTCCCAAGTTGCATGTCCTTCGGATTCAGGAACAGGGCATGACCTCCCAGCTCAAACATCCCGGCCTCAAACGATATCCGGGTTCTGGTCGATGATTTCTCAAAGATCATCCCCAGGGTTTTATGGGCAAGAACAGGGGTCTGTATGCCGACTCTACGCTCTTCCTTTAATTTTCTGGCATGTGCGATAAGATTTGCCAGTTCTTCCCGGGAGATGTCAAGAATGGATATGAAATCTTTCTTCATCTGATCTCCTTCATATGGGAAATTCTCTTCTCCAGAACTTCTCTGGTCCCAATATCAGAACGGTGACGGACAGGGCCCTGAACAGCAGATGCGGCCTCTTCTGCAATCCTCTCTGCCTCTTCCAGGGTATCGCCGATACCAACATAGGCCATGGTCCGTGAACTCTGGGTCACCAGGAATTCCCCCTCCCGGACAACGCTGGCATAATAACAGAGTGCCTTGTTATCTGGTCCGGGAATCAGTTTGCCGCCTGAAACGGGGTTGTCCGGGTATCCTTCCGGCACAAGATACTTACAAACGGTTGCTTTTTTCGCAAACGAAACCTCCGCCTTGTCAAGTGTTCCTGTCGTAATCGCCTGAACAAGGGTAGAAAAGTCACTGGTCAATAATGACAGGACATTCATGGCTTCAGGGTCACCAAATCTGGCATTGAATTCAATAACCATCGGACCCTGTGCCGTATTCATGAACTGACCATACAGAATTCCCACATACGGTGTCCCTTCAGCAGCAAGTGAAGCAATGGTCTGCTTCATGATGGCAAACGCCGAATTGTAATCCTCTTCGGTGACAAATGGAAACCGGTGATCAGGAAGAGTATAGGATCCCATACCACCGGTATTGGGCCCGACATCTCCTTCAAAGGCCCGTTTATGATCCTGCACAAGAGGCATCGGGACAAGATGGGTGCCATCGACGAATGCCTGCAGGGTGAACTCCTCTCCGATAAGCCGTTCCTCAATGACAACATTCCCTTTGAGTTCATGAACATATCTGCAGGCTTCCTCATGAGTCAGATGTTCACCCATAATCCTGACTCCCTTGCCCCCGGTCAAACCGGATGGTTTTATTGCATATTCTTTTGTTGTGGTTTTCAGGAATGCTTCGGCATCAGTGCCGGAGTGGAAGATATGGTATTCAGGAAGACCGGGGATATTATATTTCTTCATCAGGTTTCTGCAAAATGATTTGTCGGTCTCTATTCTCGCTGCCATTTTTGCAGGACCAACACATTTTACACCGGCTGCGGTAAGTGCATCAACAACGCCGGTTTCCAGGGGTGCCTCAGGACCGATACACGCAAACTGAATCTGATGCTCGATGCAGAACTTTTTCACCACTTCAGGGTCAGTTTCTGAAGCAATCAGGACCTTATATGCCAGTTCAGCAATCCCTGGATTCATCCTGTTCATTACCGCAAATATTCTCGTCTGTGGATTTTTGGAAAGGGCCTTTGCAATGGCATGTTCTCTGCCTCCGCTTCCGACAACAAGGATGTTTGTATGTGTATTCATTCCTGATAACTCCGATGAATTTGTATCATTCTATCAATTTTAAAAAAATTCAGAAAGTGCTTAAAAGGGGCACTCTCTCATGTGAATGGATAAAGATCCTGGTCGCTCTGCGAATGAAAATCTCTGCACTCGTGCAGAGGGGATGAGAAATAATCAGGTGGAGGAGTGAAAAATTGCCTCCTCTGGTACTAATTGCCATAGATATCGGATCTTAGATTAATATTCTCGTACCAATATGCGGTACACACCATTAAACCTATCATTAAAAATCCATGGTACGACCCTGTCAGAATAGGAAAGAAAGACCATCCTTAATTACTCATTATCACAAGTACGTACTATTCATATGCCCTCTCTTCAACTTCCTATCGGGATTCAGTCATTTGAGAAGATCAGGAACGAAGGGTATTACTACGTGGATAAAACTCCATACATCGCTGAGTTAGCTCAAAAAGGTTCATATTATTTTCTCTCCAGACCACGCAGGTTTGGCAAAAGCCTTTTTATCGACACTCTCTCCTGTGCATTTACAGGGAAAAAAGAATTGTTCTCAGGCCTTTATCTTGAACGTCCTGAATCAGGCTGGGATTTTGAGAAAAAATATCCTGTTATAAAAATCAGCTTTGCACAACGGGTGAACCGTTCATCTGCAGAATTATCTGAATATCTGACCAGAATAATTTCCCAGGAGGCAGCACAATATGGGCTTTCCATTGATCATTCCATCTCGTCCGGATTTCAACTGGAAGATCTGATACGTGAACTATTCAAAAAAACTGGAAATAAGGTTGTTCTTCTGGTTGATGAATATGATAAGCCGATTCTTGATAACCTTCATAATCAGAAGGTTGCCTTAGACCTTCGTGAAGATCTCAAGAGTTTTTATAGTATAATTAAAGATCTTGATCCATTTCTTACCTTTGTCATGCTCACCGGTGTTTCAAAATTTGCAAAAACCGGGATATTTTCTGGTCTGAACAATCTCAAGGACATTACCCTTGATTCCCGATACTCTGCGATATGCGGGTATACTCAGACAGATCTTGAGCAGATTTTTACAGAGCACCTCTCCAGATTTGATAAAGATGAGGTGAAACGATGGTACAATGGGTATTCCTGGACCGGTGAGTCGGTTTATAACCCGTTTGATATCCTCCTGCTTTTTGATGAAGGGACGTTCAAACCATATTGGTTCGAGACCGGAACGCCGACCTTTCTCATCAAACTCTGGGAGTCAAACCCACGACTTCCGGCTGACTACGAAGATCTTATTGCGGGGACCGATCTCCTCGGGTCATTTGATCCGGAACATATCAGGATAGAGACTCTGCTTTTTCAGGCAGGGTATCTTACGATTAAAAAATGGTCTGCAGATCCCATTCGGGGATTTACATGCTGGCTTGGATACCCTAATGTCGAAGTCAGAACCTCTTTAAATACCTTGTTCGCGGAAATCCTTTCAAAACAGGAGATTTCGAAAAATCGTGAAATGCTCTATGATATTCTTGAACGGGAAGACCCCAGTCAGGTGCATACCATTTTTTCTTCATTTTTTGCTTCAATACCTCACGATTGGTATAGGAAGAACCAGTTGTCGCAATTTGAAGGGTATTATGCGAGTATCGTGTACACGTATTTTGCAAGTCTTGGGTATGAGGTTATACCGGAAGATACTACCAATAAAGGCAGAATTGATCTTACCGTAAAAACCAAAACCGGTATCTGGATATTTGAATTTAAAGTTTCAGATTCTCCTTCGCCTGGAGTTGACAGCCCTCTCAACCAGATCAGGGAAAAAAAATACCGGGAGAAATATGAAAGCGATGGCAGGAAGATCTTTGAGATAGGTATCATTTTTAATCCTATGACACGGAACATCGATCACTGGGAAGTTCAATGATCCCTTCACATTATATGAAACCACACTCTTCTCTAACATTATGACCTTCCTTGCAACCGGATTTCGGCAGGTGGACCATTCAGAAGATCAGGAAAAACTAGTCCGGTGCCTGTCAGATATCAGAAACCATCCCTTCTTTCGGTCGGTAAAAGAAGAATCATTCGAGCTTTTGCAGATATCACCCGGAGATATCATCCTTGAGATCGGGTGCGGCCCTCTTGATGATGTCCATATCCTTGCCGGACGGTGCAGCCCCGAAGGACTGGTAATCGGATCGGATATCAGTTCTTCCCTTGTAACCCTTGCAAAAAAAGCCTTCAATATTCCGAACCTCTCCTACATCCGGATGGACGGGCAATACTCGGCAGTCCGTGACGGTGTATGTGATGCGGTCAGGGAAGACCGGGTTCTTCAGCATGTGCAAGATCCCCAGCATGTCATTGACGAGATGTATCGTGTCTTAAAACCGGGGGGAAGATGTGTCCTGTTTGAACCGGATTGGGAAAATTTCATCATCGACGGGGTTGATGAAGGGGTAACACGGGCTATTCTGAACTTCTGGTCAGATCAATTTGCCTGCGGTCATATCGGACGAAAACTTAGTCGGTTGTGTCAGAACGCAGGATTTACCGATGTAACGGTCTATCCACGGACGATGATCATGACCACGCTTAAAGAAGCGGAAACAATCTTCACCGTTACAGAAAATGCGAATCGGGCGGCAGTTGCCGGGTGCGTATCACAAAAGGAGGCTGATGCGTTTCTTGCTCACCTCACCGAAATGGACCGGAAAGGATTATTCTTTGGTTCCTTCACCGGCTACCTGGTTTCCGGGAAAAAATAAGGGCTGGATAGAATTCTACACGATAATATCATTTACCTTTGAATTTTTAATTCTCATGTAGGCAATCTCGGTGTTCCAGGGATTTTTCTCGATAAAGTCAAGAACACTTTTTATCTTCTGGTAATTCTCCCGGATCTTCCGTGCCTCATCACTCTTTACATCCTTCTCCTTATTTACCAGAAATTGATACTTTTCAGAGAGGGAAAAGATACTCTGCACGACATAGGTTGAATACAGATGATCTGCAGAGATGGACTTCTTCTCTTTTCCACTTCCTGTTCTCGTTCCTATATCTTTCCCTTTCTCTTCAAGATGGATCACAAACGGATCACTCTTCCGGTATTTCTGGGCAATTCCCCCGATAAATGATGGCCCATCCGGATTGATATACATGTATATACTGCCATTGCTATCCCGGTATGTGGCTACTGCCGTACTCTGCAGGGGATCGGTGAGACGGATACCAACCGCTGCATGAGAAAGACCCGGGTATGCGAGATAAACGACATCATACCCTGCCTCACTCAGAAGACCATATAAAAACAGGGCTTTGTCATACGTATTCCCCATTTTATCATGCAATATCTCTATCGGGTACCGGTTCTCTGCATTCTCAGTCAGAGGAATCTGCTGAATAAAATGGACAATACATTCCGATTTCGCCCGATCACTAATTCTTTTGATATTTGCCTGGCGTCTGAGTTCTTCCAATGTTGTCTTCAGGGTCTCCTGAGTTGTTTTATCTGCAAGGATAGCAGAAAGCTCCGGAATCCATTCCTCCGGATTTTTCGTTGAGACATCTGATGATTGGAATGACACTTTTTGTGCACCCAGATGAACCGACCGGTTGATGTCAAACGTCAGCGATAGGGTATTTCCTGACGACTGAATGGAAAATGTGCGCTCTACAAATGCAGGATTTGCTCCTTTTTGCGGAGTAACTATGAATTTCTCCAGGTCGGTAGTATTGAGTGATTCCTGGGGTTTTATTATCCTGACTTTTTTCGTTTCATCGGTTGGGATCTGCAGGCTCTGGAGGTACTGCCCCTGCGGGGTAAAGACCTGGATTCGTGCATTACCTGAATCACAAACATATATTAATTCTTCACCTGATGCATTAACAACACTGATCCCTGCCGGCGTGTCAAATGTACCATCCACATCTCCAAAACCTCCCCAGCTGGTAAGAAGAGATCCTTTATCACTGAGTTTTAATACCCGGTGGGTTGCTGAATCAGAAATGTATATATTCCCCTTATTATCATGGGTGAAACCGGCGATATCCCAGTATCCATAGGGTTTGGCGACATCCCTGGTTATAACCCTCTGCATCGTCCCGTTTGCCTGAACCAGAAAAAGGGCCTTGTCATCCAGATCACTGACTAAAAATGACTCATTGGAAAGGGGCAGGATATGTGAAGGCCGTATCAGGTCGGACTGACTGACTGGTGCCTGCCTTGCCCATGATGTATTATTCTGGATTTGTCCTGGTGCATCTCCATGATAAATATATCCAAGGAGAATACCGCCCAGAATACCGGCTATGAGAAGTATGACGATGCCAGCCGTATGCCGGTTCATAGACTAACCTTAGCCATACGGGTATAATGGCATGTCTGTCACCCGTCGATCACCCATTTATAAGATCCTGCATCCTGACCAGGGGGGTCAGTGTGATGTCAAGGCCCTGCAGTGTTTTTCCAGCACCTTCATTCCGGTCAACTACTGCTATGACATCGGTTACGACTGCACCGGCAGAGCGGAGCTGTTCAATCCCGAATACTGCAGACCCACCGGAAGTGGTGACATCTTCAACGAGCAGAATCCTCTTTCCAGCTACATCACCGATGATAAGGCTGGCAAGACCATGTCCTTTCTGCTCTTTCCTTATGATCACATACGGTTTATCAGAGGCAAGGGAGACTGACACCGCAAGGGGGACCCCTCCGACGGCAACACCTGCGACTGCATCGAAGTCCGTGCTGTGGGTAAGAACCTCTGCTGCAATCTTTTTCAGAATGGCCGGGCTTGTGATCGCTTTTTTGATATCAATATATACCGTGCTTTTTTTCCCGGACGCAAGGGTAAAATCTCCAAATCGTATGGCTTCAGCTGATATGAGCATCTCACGCAATGTAGCGGTTACCATGGTACCTTCTTCAATCCCAGTTTATACCCGATAATATTCACGGTCCGGTGGAGCAGGGGTGTCAGCACCAGAATGACGATCAGGAGTGGAATGGTCATGGTGTTTAGCATCCATATCGGATCAAACAGCAGGGTTAGAAGCAACGCCCCCACGACAAAGTCCAGCTGATCCACCAAAAACCACTCTCCTCCCCGGTCTATCCCCTGACGTCGTTTGAAAAAACTCTTAACCATATCTCCAAGAAGTGAACCGATGGCAAGCAGAATAACTGCAGTCAGGGTATGGGGGGGAAACCAGGGAACAAGTCCTGATATCTCTGCGTACATCTGGACTGCCCCGATAAGAATCCCGGCTGTTACCCCGCCGACGAACCCCCGGATGGTCTTCCCGTCCCCCAGGATACGCCTCCCGTCTGTCCAGTTCCTCCCCATATCAATGGGCATACCCCCACCGGTCAGTGCTGCAAAATTATTTGGCAGGTATGCGGGGAGCATCACCCATATCGCAGAGCCGATGAATATGAGTCCATTACTGAGTATTGTTGCAGAATCCGGCATACCTATAAGGTTAGGTTTTCGCATACATATGAGCAGAAGTAAAATCCGGTATGGGAATACCCGCTGGTGGTGATAGTATACTCCTCAAAAAAACGAAAAGTCTCTGTCCAATATGTAAAAAAGTACTAGAAGCAGAGATTATAGAGAACGAAGGAAAGGTGTATATAAACAGGACCTGTCCTGATCATGGTGATTTTTCATACCTGTACTGGGATGATGCAGACGCATGGCGCAGATATGAGGCGTTCGGGGTGAAGGGATCAGGCCTTGCAAACCCCCAGGTCGTGAAAGATATAAGCAGTTGTCCGTATGATTGTGGAATCTGTAACAATCATAAATCAACGACCCTCCTTGCTAATGTGGATCTGACAAACCGGTGTAATCTGAATTGTTCTTTCTGTTTTGCAAATGCACGGGCATGCGGGTACATCTATGAGCCCAGCTATGACCAGATCAAGGATATGCTGACGATCCTGCGCTCTGAAAAACCAACTCCTGCGCCGGCAGTTCAGTTTGCCGGAGGAGAGCCGACGCTCCGTGAAGATCTGTTTGAGATCATACAACTTGCAAAAAGTCTGGGGTTCATGCAGGTGCAGCTGGCAACGAACGGACTGATTCTTGCGCAGGATCCTGATTATGCACTCAGGCTCAAAGATGCCGGCCTTTCCACGGTATACCTGCACTTTGACGGGGTATCAAAAGAGACGAATTTCAAACTGGTGCATGATCTGAAAGCAATTGAAAACCTCAGAAAAGCAAAGCAGGGTGTGGTACTGGTACCAACCATCATCAAAGGCCATAATGATCATGAGATCGGTGATATTGTCCGGTTTGCTGCAGAAAATATTGATGTAATCCGTGGAGTGAACTTCCAACCGGTCTCATTTACCGGAGCGGCGTCACCGGAAGATATCGAACAGCAGCGGATAACAATCCCTGAGATACTAAACCGTATTGAAGAGCAGACCGAAGGGTCGGTTGAGAAAGAGGACTTTTATCCGGTTCCCTGTGTAGTCCCTATCAGTGACTTTGTAGAGGCATATACTGGTAAACCCCAACTCCGGTTTACGGCACACCAGCATTGTGGTGCAGCAACCTATGTCTTTGTCAGGAATAAGAAGATCGTCCCGATCAACCGCATGATCGATGTTGATGCGTTTTTTGATTCTATCGAGCGGCTCACGACCCAGCTCTCATCGGCAGGGCCTATCAGCAAGAAGATGGTTGCCATTAATGGGATTAAGGAACTCTATGCATCGGTGAAGAAGAGCGAGGAAGGGGGCCGTGAACTCTGGACCAGCCTTGGAAAAGCCCTTATCACCCATAACTTTGATTCCCTACGTGAGTTCCACTGGAATGCCCTCTTTATCGGGATGATGCATTTCATGGACAACTATAATTATGATGTCGAGCGGGTCAGCCAGTGCTGTATTCATTATGCTACACCGGACGGGACTCTCATTCCCTTCTGCACCTATAACAGTGGTCCGGTCTTCCGTGAACAGATCTGGAAGAAGTACAGCAGACCCTTTGAATAACCTCCCTTTTTTGATGTGCCATGCTAACCATTATTCCAAAACCAACCGATATTCCATCTGACAATTCAACCCGGATGGTCATGGATGAACTTGACCGGATGGGGTATCCGTACCAGGTCAGGTTTTTAGAAGCAATCGATCCGTTTTCAGATGATCTGTCCGGAGCGACCATCTGGGCCTGCGGAATCAGACAGAATGGTCATAATTTTGAATCACTCCAGGCCCTCTCACTGAAAAACAGGATTATTAACTCACCGGAGAGTATTGTCACCTGTGCAAGTAAGGTGATGACATCGGCCCTTCTGGTGCAGCACGGGGTCCCGACTCCTGCAACATTCTTTACCGAATCACGGACGCTGGCAGGGAAGTTTATACAAAAGCATACCAAGGCCGTGTCAAAACCGGTGTACGGGTTTGACGGGGTTGGGATTCATCTGGTTGAGAGTGAGGCAGAGCTTGGTGATCCACCATTTTACCTGCAGGAGTATGTGCCAAATGACCGCGACTTCCGGGTTTTTGTCATTGGAGACAAGGCAGTCGGGGCTATTATGAGGGTATCTGATCACCTGACCCATAACATCCACCAGGGAGGGTGCGGGAGTGCAATTGAAATTCCACAGGAGATGGCAGATATTGCAGTCAGGGCAGCACAGGTCGTCGGAGTAGATTACGCAGGCGTTGACCTGCTGTCCTGTAATGGATCATACGTCGTATTAGAAGTAAACGGCACACCCAACTGGCATTGTATGCAGGCCCCGATCCCCCGGCTCCTTGCAGAGTACCTGGTTTCCCAGGATCAAAAAAAGTAGAAGGTATTACCCTTCCATTTCTATCTCTTTTAGTGTCCTCTCAGCCAGTTCATGCATGCGGTCAGCCATTCGTGCTGCTGATGGATTGTCTACCTCCCTCATTGCCTTTGCGATGGCATTTCCAAGGACAAATATCGCATATTTATGCTCTATTTTGCTTCTGTGGGTTTGTGAAGGGGTAATTTCCAGGGCATCATACTCGGTAAAGTCTGCATCAGGGTTCTGCTCCTGAAGATACTCGCGGACATTGGTGAGCATGGTATGGAGGGATATCAATTCTTCTTTATGCACACTGGATCTCCATTATCTGATTAGTGAGAAAAATATAAAAAAATAGCCTGAAACCGGCTATCTGAATGGAATGAGGCGTATTGTAGCCGGAAGCCGCACTATGCCGGTAAATGAGGGTGCGGCAAGATACCTGATACCATGCATGGAGAACTGGTCAAGAAGCTGCTGGTTGATCTCCTGATCAATGACAATCCCCTCAAGGCCCTGTTCCAATGCCCCGAGTTTCTCCTCAACTTCTCCGGCAGGGAGTTCATTCTTCATCTCACCGCCAACTCCGATAAACCGTGCAGTTCCACGGTTTTTTACCTCCCTGATATGGGTAAACACGGTTCTTGGCCGGTTATCTTCCTCCTCATCCGGGAGATACGCCTGATACTCAGTGACGCTCTCTTCTTCAGAGACGGCATCCGGTATCTCTTCCGTGCATTCACAGGAGATTACTGCATCACTGGCAGGGGCTGGTTGTTGATATCGTGCCGGTTCACTTCCCCTCTCTGGTTCAGGCTCACGAATTGATGAAGTCTGTTGTTCAGATTTTTGTGATGCCAGGTACTCTGCGACCCGGTCTTCCAGGACATACTCAACCGGCACCTTGTTTCGAAGCGCTTTAATTATCTCCTTACGACTCAGGTCTTCAACCGACTCGCCCCGTGTAGGATACGCGACAAAATCCACATCGGTGACTTCAAGAAGTTCACGCAATATGAGATCCCCTCCCCGGTCCCCGTCAAAGAAAGCGGTTGTGGTCTTTTTCCGGCACAGGTCGATGATGGTCTTTGGAATACTGGTCCCTTCAACAGCCACAGCGTTTTTAATTCCGGCCCGGAGGAGGTTGATGACATCTGCCCTCCCTTCTACCACGATGATGGCGTCAGATGCGAGGACGTTTGGTCCGGCAGGGACGTTATCGACTCCGATGGTTGCTATCTTCTCGATCCGCTGGCTTTCACGTACAGCATCTATGAGTGAATCAGGATCAATCCCTGGTTCTTCAAACTCAAGGAGGAGAGCTTTTGCCCGTTCGATGATCTGGGTCCGTTTGGTAATCCTGACATCTTCAATCGATTGAACATGGATTTCTGAGACACAGGGACCGACGCGGTTGATAGTCTCCATGGAAGCGGCAAGTATTGCCGTCTCTGCCCGATCTACCGAGGTCGGGATGGTTATCTCACCATATGATTTTCCCAGTTTGCTCTGGATCTTGACATCAATCCGGCCAAGTTTGCCCTGTCTCTGGAGCTCACGAAGTTCAAGTTCTGACCCGAGGAGTCCTTCAATCTGACCAAAAATGGCCCCGACTACATCAGATCGGTCGACCACCCCGTCAGCCTGGACAACCAGGTGAATTCGATACTTCGTTGTGTCCTGTTCATACACGTAAGAACCCCTGTTCATAATAATGTGAATCATATCTACGGAGATTCATCTACCAGAAAGTATATAAGAATTAGGGTAGGGTCATATCAGTCTGAAGGTTTTCTACTCGTTGATGATGTCAATTATCTGCTGACGCGAGATACCATGAATTCTAACCTTCTTCACCGAAGAGGTCTGCCCTGACAGAATGGTGACGGCATGGACCGGCAGGTGAAAATATCCGGCGATGAGTTCCATGATCGCCTTGTTTGCTTTTCCCTCAACCGGGGGAGCTTTTACCGCAATACCAAATGCTTTCCGCCAGGGATTATATCCGTCAGGGAATAGAGACTTTTTACTCCCGGCTGATACTTCTATGGTGATGATAATACCTTCCGGAGTTTCCTGAAAAATATTTTTATAGTCTTTCCCGGATGCTTCCTTGTGATTATCCTGTCCTGGGTTTAATTTTTTCATGGTATATGGTACGTATAGTTTATTCTGCTATCGGGAGAGTCCAAGAATTTTAATGTAGAATCCGCATATTAAGACATGAGTCCGGGAACTCCCCCTGGGGACGCCGGACAGCAGATGGAACATCACATATATTGTCTGTATCACCATTTTTATTTCGCTCTCCAATTCTCACATGAGTTTTCCCTTTATTATATCCCGACCAATCTCTTTATGGTGAACCCCGATGGACACCAGAATTAAGAGAATAATAGCCCGTGAAATTCTTGATTCACGAGGAAATCCTACAGTAGAGGTCGATATCACCCTGAATAACGGGATACGAGGCCGGGCGGCATGTCCCTCCGGAGCATCAACCGGGATCCATGAAGCGGTTGAACGTCGAGATGGTGAAAAACGGTTTGGAGGCAAGGGAGTTCAGGGTGCCGTTCAGGCCGTTATGGACATCATCTCACCCAAACTTCTGGGAAGGGATGCTCTTGAGCAGAAAAGTATCGACTCGGTGATGATTGAGCTTGACGGGACCCCGAACAAGGCAAAACTTGGAGCAAATGCCATTCTTACGGTCTCAATGGCAGTTGCACGGGCTGCTGCAAACTCCGAAGACGTTCTGCTCTCAGAGTATCTCGGGCCCAAATCTACTCTCATGCCCGTTCCCTGTATGAATATTATGAACGGGGGCGCTCATGCCAACTGGCAGGGATCAGACTTTCAGGAGTACATGATAGCCCCGGTCGGAGCTCCTGACTATCCCGAAGCGGTTCGGTGGGGATGCGAAGTCTATCACTCCCTGAAATCAGTTCTGAAAAAGAAAGGACTTTCAACCGGTGTCGGTGATGAAGGAGGATTTGCTCCGATTGTGCCGTCAAATCTTGAACCTGCGTCGCTCATCGTCCACGCAATAGAAGAGGCCGGTTATATACCAGGAAAAGATATCGCTCTGGTCCTTGATCCAGCATCAAGCGGATTTTATAAGGATGGAAAATACACGCTGAAGACTGAGAAAAAGGTCCTCACATCAGAAGAAATGACTGATTATTATGAAGACATGATCCGGACCTACCCGATCATCTCTATTGAAGACGGACTTGCCGAGGATGACTGGGAAGGGTTTGCATTCATGACAAAACGTCTTGGAAATACCATCCAGATCGTCGGAGATGACATCTTTGTTACCAATCCTGAACGAATACACCGCGGTCTGAAAGAAAAGACTGCAAATGCGGTTCTTATAAAGCTCAACCAGATCGGTACGGTAACCGAAACCATAGATGCCATTCGTCTTGCTCAAAAAGCCGGCTGGGGAACGATGGTCTCTCACCGGAGTGGTGAGACCTGTGATTCATTCATTGCAGATCTGACGGTTGCACTTGGATGTGGTCAGCTCAAGACCGGTGCGCCCTGTCGTGGAGAGCGGGTTGAGAAGTATAATCAGCTCCTCCGTATTAACGAGTTCCTTGGAGATAAGGCCAGATACGCAGGAAGACAAGCATTCAATTCTGCATAATGTAAACCAGGGTGATGGGGTTCACCTGTAACCGCTTTTTCCAGCTGATGACTCCTCTTCCTGTTTACCAGGATTTACTTCTGTTTTCTTCCCATCTTCACATCATGGGTGATGACAAGCCCGTGTTCGACCAGTTCTTCCACTTCATCAACTATGCTCATAACCCGTTCCTTTGTATCAACGACATCGATGACCACCGGAAGGTCCATTGAGAAGTTCAGGACATCAACGGTGTGAATAACCTGTTCATGTCCATATCCAACCATACCCCGGAATACCGTACACCCGGGAAATCCTCTCTTCTGGAACATCTCAACAAGATGTCGATACGCCGGCTTTTTTCCGATTTTTGCTGATTCCGCGATATATATTCGTAATAACATGCCATCCGATAACATTTATCCTCCTGTTAAAATCAGCGTCACAAGAATGAAACTTAAAAGTACTCCAATCAGGCTTCCTATAAGATTTATTGAGATATTCAGAACCATAGTCTGATAATCCTGTTCCTCAAACATCCTGAACGTCTCAAAGGAGAAGGTTGAAAAGGTGGTAAACCCTCCCAGAATTCCGACATCCACCAGGTAAAAGATATCTCCGGGAGACCTGGAAAAAACGACGCATCCAAAGAGAGAACTGCCGATAATATTAACCAGGGCCGTTCCCAGAGGAATGCTCCTGACTGGACGGAGTTTTGAGAGCTCAAAGCGAAGCATGGCCCCGACCGCTCCTCCAATCCCGACAAGGATCAGATGTTCCATGATCTCCTACCCCGAAGTATGATCTGGCGTCCAATGAATACTCCCATAAGTCCGCACAGTATGTTTGCAGCGATAAAGATTATTCCATAAAAAAGTCCTGCTTCTATTGTCTGGGTTGCAAAGGCTGAAAAGGTCGTAAATGATCCGATCAATCCTGCACCAAGGAAGAGACGAGAGTTCCGGCTGAACGCTCCAAAGTAGATGGATTCGTACATCAGAAACCCGATAGCAATGCACCCCAGAACATTGACAATAAATGTCCCTAAAAGAGACGGAATCCATTCATTGATCTGATACCGGGCAACAGATCCGATACATCCGCCAATACCAACGAGTGCTGATTCTTTGGGTACAAAAGTGATATTGCATCCGAAATAGGATTTAAAAGTCCGAAAAATATTCAGGCACATCTTGACTACCTGTCACGTTCAGGATATATTATGCCAATACCCGGCCATATGTCTGATCCTGCATATGAGATGAATCGGAATGTTGATCGGATGTTACATCTGTATCATAACCGGCACTATAGGATTATCCATGAGGAGATCCGGTCCATGAAGTGGTTTATTGAGGATCTTACCTCCTCATACCGGTCAGTTCCATCCCCGCTGTATGACGTTATCATTGATATGGGGCAGAAATCACCGTCATTTTTTGATAACTTAATTCAATCCAGAACTCCAGCTGATCTGCTGGAGCGGTTCAGATTAAGCCTGTATCCTTTCTCTTTTATCCCTGATATGCAAGATGACTGGAGACTTCTTATCCTCATTCACCAGCTTTATGCTGATGCACTCGCCCGTGATATGAAAGGAGGCAGGCTTGCTGAGGGATTTTGTAATCCGTTAAAGGAGATCCGTCTTATGCTCAAAAATACACTTTCATCCAGGAATTGAGGGGTTATGACATACGTATGGAAACAGACATATGAGAATGATCTGACACTCTCCTTTCATCCGGTACTATCGGATATTGTCCAGGGTGATGGATATGTCTGAAAAGAGACCGGAACCTGAAAAAAATGGGATTTTCTCTCCAAGTCATGCAAACAGGATACGAATCGGATGTCAGCACCTGGATCATCTCCTTGATGAGATTGAACGGATAATGGATGAAGGTTCATCAAACACTTCATTTCCACAGTATGTGCCTGATATAACTCCTGCCCAGAAGACCTGCATTGAAGACTATATCTCCCATATGAGAAACAGGCTTTCCCGGGTTCTTGATAGTGCAGGTATCCCAAAGACCTCTCCGGATATTCCGGCATCCAGGGCCGTTCGTGTCAGGCTGGCATCGATGCAGATATCAGTCGATGAAATGCGTCCCTCTGCGATGCGGGGGTATGGAATGATGACCACTGAGGGCGAGACCTGTTTGTCAGGGGCGGTAAGTGAGCTTCGGGTTCTTATTCGTCAGGTTGAACAGTTCCTCTCCGGGACCGGTGGACAGAATATTAAAGAGCGACTCTCAAAACTGGAGAGTACATCCCATGATCTGGATCTTCTTCGCACCATTGAGCAGCGGGTATCAGATTATGGGCTTGTGGAATTCCGTGGTCAGATATCCTCTATTCTTGACAGTGCCGATGATCAGGTATTTGAGATTGCCGTATTTGGCAGAGTCAGTTCAGGAAAATCATCCCTATTAAATGCGATTCTTGGAGAAGATCTTCTTCCTGTCGGAGTAACTCCGGTCACTGCTCTCCCTATTCATATCCGCTGGAGCGACAAACGGGAAATTCTGGTCACATTTGTTGATAAAAATCCTATTGTCTGCCCTCCTGAAGATCTCTTTTTATATGCAACCGAGCAGCACAACCCTTCTAATTCACGGCATGTTACCCGGATAATTGCGCGGCTTCCTGCTCACAGACTTCTGGAAGGGGTAGGATTTGCAGACACCCCCGGTCTTGGGTCTCTTGCTACAAGCGGAGCTGCACTTACCCGTGCATACCTTCCCAGCTGTGATCTTGGTATTGTGCTCATCGATGCCGGATCAACGTTGACTGCAGAGGATATTCAGACGGTGTATTCACTTCAGAGTGCAGGAATTCCCGTTCAGATTCTGGTAAGTAAAGGAGATCTTCTCTCTGATGAAGAGAGTCTTTCTCTGTGCGAATATATCTCCTCACAGATAACGGTGCGATGTGATGTTCATTATCCGGTTCATCTGGTCAGTACCCGGAAATCTCACCGCCATCTCCTGGATACCTGGTTTGAATTAGCAATTCTCCCGCTCGTGAAAGATGCACGGGATATGAAAACCCGGTCTCTCCAGCGAAAGATCGGTCTGTTATGGGAGGCGGTTCAACATGCACTGTCAGAGGAGGAGAAAGATCCTGAATTATTAACTCCCGAACATGAACAGGAACTCTTGTCTATTGAAACAGCACTCCGAAATGGGTCTGCTCATATAGAAGAGACCCGAAATTATGCCCTCCATCAAAGCAGGAATCTCTTCTCTGATCTTTCTCCATTATGGGAGATGATGACAGAGCATGTAATTCAATCCATGAATGGTACTGATGCACAGGGGGAGGTGCATTCTCTTATCAGAGATGATATCGTGGGATATGTTCACCAAGAGAACACTCCGGTGCAGGACAAACTTATAGAACTTGCATCACAGCTGGATCTCATCCTGGAAAAGAGTGCTGCCATCCTTTCCATACCTGGTATCAGGGATAGTGAAGATCTCCGGTCAAAGATTCATGATATGCCACGATATGATCCCGGTTCTCTCAATATCTCGTTCTCACTTCCGGTCTATTCTACATTCCTGGGCCGGGCGTTTCTAGAAAATACCATCAGATCAAAATTAAAAGAACTCATGAAAAAAGAACTGAAGAAAAGTTTTGAGGTATATAAACGAATTTTGGTCCGGTGGACTGAACAGACATTAGGGTTGATTGAAAAGTCATATGAAAATACTGCCGGTCAATATCGGGCGGGAATAACAAGAATACTAAAAAATAACCGGTAAATTAAAAAATCATGCATTTTTTCGATATAATCCGTATGGTAATCATAATCGTAAACCGAAAAAATGATTATATGAGTTTTTTTGACGTAGATGATGATGTCCTCTTTTTCGAATTACCATCCATACATTTTCCATGTATGATCTCATCAATATAAGAAATCCTCTGATAAAATATCTCAATTCACAGAGATACCTGTATGTACTATTCATAGAATTTTTTTGATGCATGAGGTTATGAGTTCATGAAATTTTAGTGGTTATGGGTCTCTCTTATCGCAACAATTCTGGTGGAGATATCTATTCCATCCGTATTTTCACCACCATCTCCATATCCAGTCCGTCACCTGAGTTCTAAAATAAAAAATAAGAGGTATTCGTTCAATATGGAATTTTCACGTCATCATCATCCAGATCGCGGTACTGTTCACCAGTCCCGGTCCATTTACACCACGGACAACAGGCAACTCCGATAACCTTTCCCCGGTTTAACCGGTCATAGGGCTTTTCGTACCCAAATAAATCAGATCCGCAACACGGACATTTTGTCATGAATTATCACTCTGATACAGTTGTTCCCGCTCTTCTATATACTGGAGAACCATTTTGCATTCAGCAAGACGATCAGCAGTCTTTTCAGCATGTTCTGTTCTGAATCTGATAGCAGTCTCTATTGCCCCCTCTGTTGCTTCAATAATCCGGTTCATATCAGAATCAAATTCACTATGGAACCGGAGGAAGGTCATATTGATATTCTGCAGGGTGGCCCACCGGATATTTTCCGAATTATGCAGGATGAGCTGCATTATATTATCTGAAACTTCTGAGACGATCTTTCCTTTCCGAATTGAAAGGGGAAGCAGTTTTCCCGTAATTCCTTCAGTCAGGATACCCATCATGGTCTGCCATCCCTTTCGAGCAACCCAGTATGGCTCATGTTCAAGGGCCCAGACTTTCTTCTCTCCGGTCTCATGCAGAGGGATATCAAAATAACTGGAGGCAGCCATTCTGATCGAACGGATTAATTCGTCCACATCACGCTGGTGTTCATTTAACACAAGACTTACGGTCTGCTCGGTCGTATGCGAAATAATCCGAAGTTCATGCTCAAAAAAGTCCGGAATCTCTTCAGCAATCACATCATGGACCTCATCCGGTTTATACCCGTTCTGTTCCAGAATTGCGACTGCTTTTTCCGTGAAATATGACGCTGCTTTTTTCCGGAGTTTGGCCACAGCTTCTTCAAGCCACGTAATGATCCGTGTCTGATCCCCTGCAAGAATGTCCTTTGTCCTGACCTGACGAAGACGTGTTTCCTCTACTTTTGCCCGGAAGAGTTCGAGTTGCCGCTGCAGGTCACTCATCGGAAGTTCTAAGGATCGTACCTCGAGAGCCTTTCTCATCATCACATCCCGAATAACTACCGCTGCCTTCTTCCTGATTGCCGTTGCGAGAACTGATGTCTTCTCTTCAGCAAGGAAAGAAACCAGATGATCAGATACTTCGGAAAGCCCGCTTCTCTCCCAGAGGACCGGATCCTTCTCCATACGAGCAGTAAGACCCTGTTTTGCGGACACCGGGTATATCTGAACATCCCCGGAGATGCTGCCCTTTTCAATGAGGATTTTTCGGATAAATTCACTGACAACGGCGATATCTTCCTCGTTCAGATAATCTATCTTATTCAGGAGGAAAAAGATCCTGGGGATGGCATCCGTTATCTGGTGAAGGAATTCCAGTTCTATCTCGGTGATCGGTGGATCTGATGAAACGAGAAACAGCGCAGCATCACACTGAGAGAGAAAATTTACCGTCATTTCGGTGTTATGTTTATGGGTTGAACCTACACCGGGGGTATCGATAAGAACGACCCCTTTTGCCAGTATCTCTGCCGGCCAGGTCAGTTCAACCTGGAGTACCTGAAGTTTGTTCTTTGGATTTGACTCTTCAGATACATAGGCCTCAACAAATTTCCTGATGAGGGTCGTGTCATCAGATGTAAAAACTCCATCATCTTTCCCGTTAATATACTTTACTCTGACGTTTTTTTCCTGGTTATAGGTAATCAGAGTCGGAACTGCTGTCAGTGGGATGACTGAACTTGGGAGAACTGCATCACCAAGAAGGGCGTTTAAAAATGTGCTCTTCCCCCGTTTGAACTGACCAAGGATAGCAAGATGAAATCGTCCGCTTTCCAGTCGCGAGATAAGACCGGATACTTGTTCCTTGTATGATGTATAATCAGGACCAAGTGATTGCAGGAGTTCATAATCCTGTGCTAGCAGGGATCCGGTATCGTGTCCGTCTTTGTGCATGTAGTATACTCCACATCTGTAATGATGGCCATGAAGCCAATAATATACATCCTGTAGGAGTTATCAGCCCGAACGGCGGTTTTGGTGAACTCCATCACCAGTATGACATATATGTTTGTATAATGGGTGTATTGACATCTTCCCTATTCACGGAAAGGTACTATCTGACTTTTATGGAAGTGTGTATCTTGGTTCTCCTGATCAATCCCTTGCTGGTACATATGTATCCTTTTTATTGATTCAACTGCTGCCTCTCTCATCTCCATACCCTGTTCTGACTGAACGATAGAGGTAAGATATGGCTGCCCGGTTCATATCGGATATTTCCGAGTGACTCAACAGCGATGAGCCGGTACTCCCGGACCGGGTGAGAAAGGCAGGTTATGAGAGTGTCCGCAAACCTCTCTTCTGAACAAAGGTTAGTACCTTTACAATTCGGACAGAATGATACTTCTCCTTCGATTTCATGCCAGCATGATGAACAATAATATGGTGTCATTTATTTATCACAATAGGTTTAATTAAAAATTTGAAACAAGCCATGTTACCAGTTCCAGCCGGTTTTGTTATGTAACCCACACAGACTCCGGATTGCATACCAGGTATATTCAAGTGTTGAATTCCCTCCAAATCCGGACCGTGCATATCCGCCATTAGTATTTCTACATTTATCGAGATACAGGAGGCATTGGTAACGGTTTGGAACCGGACGGCTTAGTAATTTGGCAAGGGCGATTCCGGCATCCAGATGTTCAAGATAACCAGGATGAGAGGAGGGAACATTTACGAATCCTGATTGTTCGTCGATACACCTGGTAAGAAATGAATAGATCCTCTCTGCATCCGTCTCTATATGGAATCCCTGCAGAATCGCGACTGCATGCCTTGTCTCAATAAGGGTTGCCTTATCACGACCAAACCCTCCGGATGGGTGCTGCCACCTTAACACTTCTTCCTGAATTTTTTTCCTTTCTGATTCGGAATGCTGTATGCCTGCCTCCTCACAGAGAATAACATAACAGTAGAGTGGCTCAAATAATGATGCAGATTCAATCGTTCCGGAGTGGAATATCGTCGGCACAGGACAGGCTAACAGGTGAGCAATAAGTTGTTCTGGAATTGTTCTTTTTAGATACCGGAATGACCAGAAAAGATACCACAGCCGGTATAACCCTGATAATCCCCGGGTTTGATTAACAAAGCGGGATAGATACTCCTGTGTCAGATTGTCTGAAAAAGCCGCTTGCAGAACCTCTAAGCAGCCCAGGGCATACCAGGTATCAGACAGATTTGGCTCATCGAGCTGATAAAAACAATATCCGCCACTTTGACATCGACGATCAGAGATATAGCGAATCGTTTTTTCCTTTTCACCTTCGGATAACATACGTCTTCCGGGTAGAAGTCATTAGCAGCGGGCGGTTTACGGTGGATCTCATCACCGGCAGGATTTCTTGAAGGGAGGACCTGCTGTATGTACCTATTGGAGTAATTTCATAATAAAAGGTAAGGGTTTGATTTTACCAATGCCAGAAAAGGTATGAAAGAATTTTACGATTCCTGGTGGTCTGAAGATCGCCATACCCTGATAAAGACGATGCAGGCGGCAAGTGACACCATTGCCGGGACAGCCGGTGCAAATGCCGTGTAATTCTCATACATCCAGCCGACAAGTATTCCACCGATAAAAAACCCTGCTCCATAGATGGTATTGAATATGCCATAGGCGGTTCCCCGCTTTGAGATATGAATCCGGTCTGCAATAGCAGCACGAAGAACAGTCTCCTGGATTCCCATTGATATACCAAAGAGGATTGCTGAGAGGAAGATGAGTTCCCTGCCCATACCAAATCCCAGGAACGGGAGGATGATACCGATGAGGGGAATTGGGAGGAGGAGGATAATCCCTTTTGTATCATAGAGTCTTCCGGCAATGGGAGCAATAGCTGCATCCACCAACATAGCACCGGCATAGAGAAGAGGTATTTCATATGCAACCATGAGACCGGTCTGTAATGCATGAAAGGATATGAGCGGGAAGGAGAGAAACCCGGCTGTGCAGAGGAGGGTGAAGACTGAGAACATGATGAATTCCCGACCGATCCCAGTAGCCTCACTGTAGAGAGCGATATGACCTTTCTCAAATGACACGGGGTCAGGGAGGAGTCTCCATGCAACCAGGACAAGTCCGATGAGGATGATGAATGGAATGAAGAGGAGAAGAAATCCCTCCTTATAGGTCCCGGTTCCGGCAAGAGCAACTGCAAGAATGACTGGGCCTGCAACAGCTCCTATCTGGTCCAGGAGTTCATGAATGCCAAATCCCATACCCCGACCGATGGGTGCTGTTGCATGGGAGAGGATGGTATCTTTTGGCGGGGAACGGATTCCTTTTCCAATTCGCTCAAGTATGAAGAGGACTGCTGCCATCTCCCATGAACCGGTGAAGGCAAGAAGTGGCACCGTGATCAGCATCCCATACCCGAGAGCGGTCAAAGCCCAGTACATCCTGGTAGAGTCTGCAACTCTGCCGGATATGAGCCGGACTGCATATCCAAGAAACTCACCGGCGCCGGTTATCGTCCCAACAAGGACCGCAGATGCCCCAAGGGTCAGCAGGTAAGGGCCACTGATACTCCTGGCACCCTCATATATGATATCTCCTAAAAGGGCGACTATCCCGAGGATAATAATAATCCGGTATGCTATATGATGAGCAGTCCTGTCCAGGTGCATGAGTGATACTCTGCTTTGGTAAAATAATACCGTATCGTTGTCATGGGTTCACCTATGAACCCCCTTTCTGTTCATCCTTCGATGAATGATACGTACCCTTTCTGAAATACTAGCAGTAGCTGCACCAGATGAACGGAGGACTTCCCCTCTGCCCTCTCTCAGATGTATGAACGATAAATATCTCTCAACAAGGACCCTTTCCTATCCGCACCCTCATGGTTGATCTGATTTCTATGCATAATATATCCTATTTATGGATCATAAATCGCTAAATTTTAATCCATGCCGGATGCATGCTCTTCTCCCTTCCGGAAGAGGACTGACCCCTGTTAAAACCCCTGTGGTCTTTCCATTCCGGCAGGAGAGGTAACAGCATGAACGAAACATCCGTGCGTATACACCGGGATATCCACACCGAAGAAGAACCGGTGAGATACAACCCAGGACAAACACGAGAAGAGAAGAAGAATGCCCAGTCCCCAACCGATGACCTAGCTTGGCGGCGGATCACAGAAGGGGACTATTCATACATTATTTTGGCATTAGAAAAACCTACCTACGTTTCTTCAGGTTCAAGGCAGCGGTCTGGGTGGGTTGCATGACCGGTATACCTCAATACCAGACCATGCGAACCGCTCCTCATGCAGCCAGGTCATTTCTGGAGGCTCATGGGTATTGCACGATGCATCTTACCAATCGTCACTACCCGGTTGATTTTATTGCCTGGAAAGGACGGGAGGACATTCTTTTCGTCAGGGCATTCTCCGTTCGCGGCATGAAACCAAAGAAGAAATATACTGCCCATCTTGACCGGCTTCGCTCCTTTGTCAGCAGTATCCTCTGCCCAGGCAGGGTTGAACTCTGGATTGGAGGAGGTCTGGACTGGAAACGGTATCATGTCATGGCCGGAGGATTTCGTGCCTTATCCGGGGGTCTCATATGACCGAAGCAGACCCCATCCTCTCATCCCTTTTAACACTTACCAGAAAGGATCAGGTTGTAGAGGTCAGGATTATCACCCAGGATGGAATCGGATCAGGATACTACAACAATCCGGCAAAACTTGCACAAGCGGTGAAGATCCTAGACTCAAATCCGCAGATAAAAGGGATATACATCACCTTAAACGAAATCAACCCGGCACTCCTTGCACGGCGGGAGAACCGGATAATCATGCGTCTAACAAAAAAGGATGCTACAACCGCAGATCACGATATCACCCGCAGAGTCTGGCTTCCGATAGACATCGATCCTAAGCGTCCATCCGGTGTCTCCTCCTCTGACGAGGAACATGCAGCAGCATTCAGAAAGGCGGATGAAATTGCTGCATATCTCACCTCTCTTGGCTGGCCCGCTCCTCTCCGAGCAGATTCAGGAAACGGGGCCCATCTCTTGTACCGGATAGACCTGCCAAATGATGATGACAGCCGGGAACTTATCAAATCCTGCCTGCATACCCTGCATCTCCTCTTCTCTGATGAAGTCTGCACAGTTGATTGTGCCAACTTTAACGCAGCCCGGATATGGAAACTCTATGGCACTACATCACGGAAAGGTGATAATACAACCGAGCGTCCTCATCGAAAAGCCTGTCTTTTTGCAGGGCCTGAACGGCTTACACTGGTTCCTGATTCTGACCTTCACCGACTTGGCAAAATCTTTCCAAAAGAACCGGAGAAGATGACCAAAACCGGAAAAGAAGAACCCGTGACAGACCTTGCCTCCTGGCTTAAAAGTCATGACCTTGGCTATGTGGCAAAACCCTACGCTGACGGGACACTCTACATCCTGGACCAGTGTCCGTTCTCTGACGCCCATCAGGACGGAGCGTATG
Source organism: Methanospirillum hungatei JF-1 (assembly GCF_000013445.1). Lineage (NCBI taxonomy): Archaea > Methanobacteriati > Methanobacteriota > Methanomicrobia > Methanomicrobiales > Methanospirillaceae > Methanospirillum > Methanospirillum hungatei. The sequence goes on along the minus strand of NC_007796.1, from coordinate 1,233,875 downwards.
CCATCCAGTTCAGTTCAGGTGCCATCTTTGCCGGATGTCATCATGATTCATGCGGAGGAGGAACCCAGCGGTGGCAGGACCTGAAACGGAAGTATGACGGGACCTCTGATATAGAAGACCGACTGAAAAAACTCCGAGGAGATCGGATTCGGGATAAGGCGGTCTATGAAGGGAGAGTTCCGGCATCACTATCTGATCCTGGAATAGAGGAGAAAGCAGAACGGATTCTCACCACGGCAGACCCCATCCCGTACATGCTTGACACCTTCTCCCATGACCATGAAGGAGACCGGGTCGTTGCCGAGTGCCTCATCATGTCTCTTGCGTCCCGGTCGGTGATCAACTCCAAGGGACTTCATGTCTCGATAACCGGAGAGTCAGGGAAGGGCAAGTCTCATGCTATTGATACCATGATGAATCTTGTCCCGCCGGAAGTCAGGCTCAGTGGCCGGATGAGTGATAAGGCACTCTTTTACATCAAGGATCTTCAGCCTGGGACGGTCATTGCCCTTGACGATGTAACACTTTCAGATCAGATGCAGGAGATTTTAAAGGGCGTAACTACATCATTTCAGCGTCCGTTTACCTACCGTACGGTAAGTAAAGACCGGAATGCTGTTACCTGTACAATCCCGGAGCGATGTGTTTGGTGGATAGCCAAGGTGGAAGGTGCCGGGGATGACCAGGTTTTTAACAGGATGCTAACTGCCTGGATTGATGATAGTGAGGAGCAGGATAAACGGGTATTATCCCGGATGCTGGCTGAAGCTGCTCACCTTCCTGATACCAGAGGAGACGACCGGGAGGATGTGCTGGTTGTCAGGGAGATGTGGCGAAAACTTGAGCCTGCCTTTGTTCTGATCCCCTATGCAGAGCGTATTCAGTTCCAGTCTGCGTCGAACCGGAGAAACCCGGATATGTTGCTTGATCTGATAAAGACTCATGCAATCCTCATGCAGTTTCAACGGGAGCGGACGATCCGGGATGGGATGGTTTGTATCTCTGCGACCATTGATGATTTTTCTGAAGCGGTACGGCTGTATGATGCTCTCAATGGTGAGACCGGTGGCCAGTCCACGAAACTGACGAGGAGGGAGGCTACCCTCATCAATTCTATTGAGAAAATGGGGCTTGTTGAGATGACGGTTCCTGAGCTGCAGAGGATTACCGGGTGGGCAAGTTCATCGATCTACAAACTCCTCAACGGGTATAATTCCCGTGGAAATACGTATTCAGGCCTTCTTGAGAAGTGTCCTGCTATATCGGTGTATGAGCGGGCGGTGACGACCGGTGAAGATGGTCGGACGATTCAGCGGAGAACGAAGGTCTATGCCTGGGATGCCTCCCTGTATGCAGCATGGGTAAAGGGTGGAGCGGTCAGTCTCCGGGATGAGTCCGGGTGTTCAGGGCGTGATCCTGATGACGGTGATGAATCAAGTGATTCTGATTCAGATCTTCCTATCGATCCGGATGATCCCATTGACTCTTTTGATCCCCATGCCTCTTCTGATTCTGATGATGGAGATGAGTATGATCCATCTAAATGTGGTGCTCTCTCTGGTTGCTCTGATGTTGTGGAGATCTTCGAGTGTGCAGAGGGTCAAACGACTCACATGGCTCAGAATGGTCCGGAGAAATCAGTCAGTGAAGCAGTGCGGAAAAATAAGGATGATTGCTGCACGAGTGAAGCAAGTGCTTCACAATCAAAAACCGCGGATATTACTCAGAATAGTACATATACATATGTACATAGTAGTACTCCCTTATGTGAAGCAGAACATACACTCACACAAAACGGATTAGATGAGCATCTGGAACCTCGTCCACCGGTGTGTGGTTCCGCCTCTGCAGAACACAACACTCAAAAACTTCTGAATGCCGGTGAAAATGAACTTTCCCAGGCAGATAGGGAGCGGATCTTTTCCGCATCCTGCAGTAATCCTGCTTCAATACCGATTTCACAGATCCGTCCCTCTGACTTTACCCGTATATCGGGCTGGCCGTCAAAAGTCAGGTGTGCAGTCTGTGGCAGGGCTCATACGGTGTATTCCTGCACGAAATCAGATCTGAAGAATCAGAAAGAGCCGGTCATGCTCTGTGAGGAGTGTTATTCCCGGGCAGCGAGCAGGCATGTAGCACGTTTGGTGATGCTACCAACGCTTGATCTGCATATGATGAAACGGGTAGATCGGGACCTTGGCCGGTGTCAGGTGTGCAACACGTTTGCAGTTGCATGGCACGATTCATCTGCACAGACCGGTCTATGTGAGTCCTGTTATTCCCGTGAACTATCCAGGCTCAATAAGGAGAGAGGTGTGTTATGAGCCGGCCGGTTACCTGGCAATGTGTCATGGACAGGTGCCCGTTCCTTGTCTGGCAGGTGTATAAGGGTCTGAAGAATCCAATATCTGTGAGACGTCGCCGGTTCTGCTCATTAGCCGGCTGTATACCTGCATATCTTTCCGTATGTCCCCGTGAGACTAAGGCAGCAGGATTGTGCTATGCTCTCATGAATACCAGTCATAAACGGACTGAAACCAGCTGGTTTCATTGTGGACGGATATCTATCAATGATGGTCATCTTGTGGTTATTCTCCATGACGCAGGGGAATTTGTAATAGATGTGAAGCAAGCCATGATGATGTTTTTCGGGTTTGGATTCTGTCCGGTATATGCAAGGATAGGTGAGGAAAGGGTGATGAGAGGATACCTGTTCAGATCACCAGGCAGATGGGGGTGTGGACTGTGTATCGATGGTGAGGAGTATGTGACTCCCATCCTTCTGATCTGCAGGATTTTGTCCGGAGGAGAGGGTACTACTCCGGTGTTCCGGGCTGTCAGGTATGAGGGTACATCAACGTGTTCATCTCATTTGATATTTTAAAAATTGAACGCAAATTTCTGTCAGATTCAAAAAAGGAATGAATTCATATATATAGTCCGGTTTCTATCATAAGAGGCCGGTGTGCACACGGCAGGGGTAGTTCGAACATGGCAGATTTTGTATCAAAATCGGTGGTGAAGAGTGCAGAACGGATTCTTACAACTCCGTTTGCCAGTAAGGATGCAATGAACACGATCATCGGGAATATTCTTGCTGACAATCCGTGGGGTTGTACGCCGTATGTATCCGGAGGGGAGACTTTTCCGGCGGTTCAGAAGAGTTCTGAGTACTATACCGGGACGGTTATCTATGAGAATGATGATGGGAAGCAGGTTGGGAGAGTTTCGGTCAGATGTCCGGGGGCAGCTGGGTTTGACAGCAATATTGCAACCATTCTCGCGAATAACGCGATAAGTACTGCAATGGGGGGTGTTTCATCTCACGACAGTTCTGAAGACGGGTTTACCGTTGTGCTGAAATGTCATGCTGCGAATGGAGAGCTCTTTAACGTGACCTTCAAACGGGACAAAATCAGTGTGTCCAGTTATGAGTCTGATAGTATTCTGAACACCGTTGAGGCATGGGCAGATACCATTGGTGCCCTTGCATAATCCCTCCCTTTTTTTGGGAGATGAGATGGTCCGGGTTTTGCTCATTCCCGGTCTTGTGGTGCTGATCCTGGGGTTTGGTGCCTGTCATGCCGATTCGGTGACATCATCGATTGTGTGTGATGGAGCAGCATGGGTATCGTCATCGGTGCTTGGTCAGGGTCAGTCCTATGCTTCGCATCTGTTCACAACCGACCTGGCATCTCTTATGCGGTCGCTGGTCATTCATGACGGGGTTGTGGTGTCTACACGGGGTCAATCAGCAGGGCCGATGGGGATTGATGAGTATTCAGGTCAGGTGGTGAACGGGTCGGATGAGGATTCAGAGTGTCTGTTTGGAGAGGATAACGGGGTGAAGGCACGTGTGGATGAGGTCAGGTTATCTGGTCTCTTTTCCAGGGGAGAGTATGTTTCCAGCCGGGTGCTTGATGATGAGACAATTGCCAGGTACGTGGTGAATGGGAGCGGTATTCTGCTTACCAGGGCGTATTCTGATGACGGGAATCGGTCAGTTGCGTTCGGGTCAGATGTTGCCGGGGCGATGAATGGTTCCGAGCAGGTGGTGTTTGGTGATGAATATGGGATTTGAATTGATTCTTGCCGGTGTGTCCTGTCTTGTTTCGGTGATGAGCGGTATCGGGACCGCCGGGTTGTGGGTGTCGTATGTTCGAAGGTCAAAGAGGGTGTTTCCGTTGGTGATCGTGGATAAAACCGGGAATGTGCAGGTTTCAGATCCGATCTCCGATCTGATGGAGAGGTCCTGATGTCCTGTTCTGATCTTCCGTCCGGATTTTATCGGGCTGAGGCTGCATGGCTTTCCCCGCCGGAGGATAGTGATGATATTTCTTCGCTGATTGAGGATCTGTTTGAGATTAAGACGGAGATTTTAGATATTCTCTACTCGTTTGAGGAGATGTTCTGTGGGATGTCCCCTGAAGATTCGAGGCCTGAAGTGGTGTACAGGGGAGCTCAGCTTCTGGTTCGTGATATCGGGGAGTGTCTTTGTGAATGGGACCGGGTAGAAGAGGAGATTCAGCGGAGGAGTATGGGATAAATTAATTTTTTTTGGGTTTTTGGGGATGTTTTAGGGTGAATCGTGAGTGGTGGGTTTATTCTGCGAAATCATACCTCCACAAAAGGATCTATACTCACGTATTGTTTTTCTTAGAGGGATAGACTGAATTGAAATGAATGGGGGAAAATTGAATTTTTGAGGTCATTTGGAGTTACAATGTAATTATCCTTTTTATTCCGACAAAGAAGAGTTAAAAAATTTTAGAATGTTTGTAGATAGAACTGAAGGTTTTTTAATTCCTGCTTATTCTCTTGCATATATCTCATTTCACAGGTATCCCATCTTGAATGGCATAATACGATATTCTCCCTATATCCTTACTGGCAGATGGACCGTCATCTTTTGGTAGAACAAGCAAATCTGAGTCAAAACCATATTTGTAAATAAACCGCTTTCTAATGTAAGTTAATATCTTCCTTTTTGATGTTCTCTCGACCTTTTGATCAGTAATTATCAAAAATCCCAGTCACTATCCGGCCTGGAGGTCTGGGTTTAAAAATCTTACAGAATCGGAATTAAGGCTAATATCCTTTCTGAAGAGTTGAAAAATAAAACGATTTTTATTTATCTCAAACCGAATTTTGAAATTGTTGTTGATAATCTAAATTCGGACATTTCTCACATGAATTACATGTTTTAAACCACTCAATACATATAGATAATAATATATTTAAATAAATGAAATATTCTCGTTGTGTGGTCTTTTTCAACAATAATTAACTATCCAATACAATACGGCTTTTGTGAATCAATCGGTTCACATTCTTCTCGTACTATCATGCTCCAGGAGATGGAGTTGCTTTTTCAAAATATTTCACCAGATGCTCCTTTCGATACCATAAAAGATGCAATCATTAATGAAAATATTTTAAATAAAAAGAGTATTTCCGGCAGAAATAAAACCTTTTCATTCCTGAAACGAATGTATGGACTGGATGATTCCATCCCGCTGTACCGGGTCTTTCGATACCTTTTTACTCACTATGAGAAAGAACACCCGACATTAACACTACTCTACGCATTGGCTCGTGATAAGTCACTCAGGATTTCAGCGGATTATATATTATCTCTCGATTGTGGGACACAAGCAAGAAAGGATGATTTGATTCAAACTTTAACCCAGAATCTGGATGGCTCCTTTACTGATAAAACTCTCAAATCGATGGCAGAGAACCTTCTTTCTTCCTGGACCCAATCAGGCCATCTCATTGGAAAAGGGAAAAAAAATCGTACTAAATCCACATCTGGTCCGGCTTCATTCACGTTTGCTCTTTATTTAGGAACATTAATCGGATTCGGAGGAGTTATGCTTATGAGATCTCCTTTTATAAGTATTCTGGATTTGAGTGATACCGAACGGGATGAACTGTTCCATTCCGCTTCTGTGATGGGGCTTATCTCATATAAATCAGCGGGAGGGGTGATTGAAATCACCATTTCAGACTTGATTCGTTCTCTGGGGGGAGTATGACTAATATTGAAAAGTTACTAGACGTCTTTGGTAAGCAGGTTTCAATTCCCTGGGATCCCCGAGCTGCACCTGAAGAGAAGGTGTGGTTTTGTGTCTATGATCCTTCAGATGAACGTCGGTTACTGAGAAGGATAGATGAATTTGGCCTGGCAACTGAAAGAGCAGGCCATAGCTGGCTTCTTATTGATATGTTCACATTTTTTGATGAATGGTGTACTGTCCACCCCTACAGGGAAGAATTTTTCAAAAATCCGACACGTCTAAAATCTGCAGAAAAAATGTTCCTTCAATTCATCATCGAACGGTTATCACATCAGTGGGATAAAGACGACAATTCAAAGATAATCGCTATTTCAGGGACGGGGGCACTTTTTGGGATAATTCGGTTGAGTAAATTGATTGAGGAGATAGTGAAGAAACTTCCTATTCCTGGCAGATTATTAGTTTTTTTCCCAGGGAGTCATCGGGGGTATTGCTACCAGTTTATGAATGATCATGATGGGTGGAATTATAAGGCATTTCCAATTGAAGTAAAGGATGAAGACGAGTAAGAGAGATATGATATTAAATAAGGATGTTTTTCAGAATGATCCGACAGCCTATGAAATTCCCAATGATGGGTATACCAAGGTTGCCCCCATTACAACAGAGCAGGAGTGGGAGGTTGCACGGTGGGAACTTCAGCATTTTGTTTGTGAGGGATCATATTATACTGGTCTTAAAAAGATTTTAGATTCGTTTCTTGATCATTTAGATCAACCAAAGCAACCAGCGGTCTGGGTCAGTGGATTTTTTGGGTCTGGAAAATCACACCTCGTTCGCATTCTTGACTTCCTTTGGGCTGACATTACATTCTCTGATGGCGCTACGGCAAGGACTCTTGCCCGTCTACCTGATGATATTCAGGACTCATTAAAGCGACTTGATACTGAAACCAGAAGAGCAGGCGGTATATGGTCTGCTGCCGGGACACTTTCCGGAGGGGATTCACATGATCCCAGAGAGGCAGTGTTACAAGTAATTTTACGGGCTGCAGGTTATCCGGATCATGATCTCCAGCTTGCCCGAATTCATCTATGGCTTGCACAGCAAGGCATCCTTGATACTATTCGCTCGGACCTGAAATCGATGGGAAAGGAAGACGATCTTCAATATTGTCTCATCTCCCCGGCATTTGCCCAGGTTGCACTCAAATATCTTCCTGATCTTGGAGCCACTCCTCAGGACCTGTTTACCAGGCTTGATCGTCAATTCCCTGAAGAGACGAATATGACAACTGACCTGATGGTTAGTTTAATTGATGAGATATTAAAAACAAAAATTCAAAATAAGAAAAAACCGGGACTTGTTCTTATCGTGCTTGATGAAGTCCAGCAATATCTCGCGGTAGAGCAGGATAGTACAAAACTTGTTCTCTTCCAGGAGATAGTTGAGGCATTGACCAGTAAGTTTGAGAGTCGGTGTCTCCTTGTTGCGACCGGTCAGGAGGCACTTCATGCAAACCCATACTTACAGAAACTAATGGGAAAATTCTCTCTTTATGTTCCCCTGGAGAGTAAGGATGTTGATACTGTTCTTCGGCAGACTATCCTTCGAAAGAAAGAGAGTGAGAAACCAAAATTATCCGCTCTTTTAGAGAGTGTTCACGGTGAAATTACCCGTCAGATTGAAGGTTCGAAGATTGCTCATAGTCAGGATGATAATGAATCCCTCGTTCCAGACTATCCCCTCTTACCTTCCAGAAAACGGCTTTGGGACCATATATTACGGTCTATTGACCGGGGAGGGCTGTCAACCCAGCTTCGAAACCAGTTGCGCCTTACCTTTTCGGGAATTAAGACCTATGCTGAGTCTCCTCTCGGATATGTTATTCCGGTTGATTATATCTACAGCCAACAGCGGCCATATCTTATAAATAATGGGATTCTCCCCCAGGAAACAGATGAAATGATTCGGGGGGAGGATGATTCGTCTTCTTCAGGGCAACTTAAATCACGTATTTGTGCTCTTCTTTTCCTTATTCAACAAGTAGATACATCATTAGGGGTTCGTGCCACTCCGGAGACCATTACCGATCTGCTCTTGTCAGGTCTTGAGTATGAAGGAGTTGATCTCCGTCGTGAGGTTCCTCTTCTTATTGATGACCTGAAAGATCGTGGTATTATCAGCGATGCAGGAGATGGGACACTCAGGATTCAGACCAGGGAAGGGAAGAGATGGGACCAGGAGTATCGGAAAAATCTCAATGCATGGAAGGATGATATCAATCGGATATCGTTTGACCGTGATCAGGCATTGATGAAATCTGTGCAAGCCCTTCTGAAACAGATATCGTATAAGGATGGCGATACGAAGACCGTCAGGGAGATTGATGCCAGGATTTTTACCGAAGATAAGCCCCCGGTGAGTAAAAAGATCCCGGTATGGGTGAGAAATGGATGGGGGAGTTCGGAAGAGGAGGTTCGAAAAACCTCACTTGAAGAAGGCCCGGAGAGTCCGCTAATTCAGATATTTCTGCCAAAGCACCATCATCAGGATCTGATCGATCATATTGCAGGGAGTATTGCAGCCCAGCAGACTATGGATTCGATTGGTGTCCCGAATACGAATGAAGGTATTCAGGCGAAGAAGAATATTGAAACGAAGAAGGTTGCTCATGATACAAAAGTGCAAGCCTATCTGGATGATATCATCAGCCAGGCGGTTGTGTATCTTGGTGGCGGGGATAAGAAAGAGGGTGGATCACCAAAAGAGGTTCTCTTGAATGCGGTGAAAATCGCATCAGAAAAGAAATTTTACCGGTTCAAGGATGCAGATAATCCTCGTTGGGCGGATGTTTTTACAAGAATCAAATCGGGTCATGCAAATCCGCTTTCAGTTATCGGTCATTCAGGGAATACTGAAGAACATAATGTCTGTAAAGAGATTTTACGGTTCCTGAATGCAAATTCAAAGAAGGGTTCTGAAATCGTAAAATACTATGAGGATGCTCCTTTTGGATGGCCCAAGGATGCAATTGAAGGGGCGATTATTGCTCTGTGTGCCTCCGGACATCTCCATGCTACTAATGATAGTCATAAAACCGTCTCTTTAAGTGACCTTGATAATCGTCGGACTCTTGAGAAGAGTTTCTTTACGTGTGAGAGTGAATCTCCCCCGACTGCAGAGGAAAAACTGAAAGCCAAAGCAGTGTATCAAAAGGTTGGAATTCAGGCCAAGGCGGGGTCTGAAGGGGAAGATGCTTCTCTTTGTATTGAAAAACTCAGAGAGCTTCTGGAAAAGACCGGAGGAGATCCACCGTTACCAGAAGTTATGATTCCTTCATATCTGGCGGAGATGGATGGGCTCTCTGGTGTGTCTCTTCTCAAGCGGATTGCAGCACAGAAGGATATAATTATTTCAGATATTGAGAAATGGAAAAGTATTGTTGATGTAATTGCTGTCCGTCAGCAGGAGTGGTCACGGCTATGTAAACTACTTGACCATGGTGAGGGACTTTCTGGCCTGGATGTGATTATTCATGAGGCTGCAGCCATCAAGGAGCACAGAAGTCTTCTCTCTGATCCTGATCCGGTCACCGACCTTCTTTTCAAGGTTCAGGAACGATTACGGGAAGAGATATCTCATGGTATCAGCCAGGTGTCAGAGGCATATCAGAATCTCATCTCATCACTGGAGGGAGATCCAAACTGGCATGAGCTTGAGTCTCATGAGCAGGAGAAGATTCTTTCTTCTCATCATATCAGGGAGATTCCCCAGATGCCTCTTGGGACGGATGAGGAGATAATCCACGCCCTGAAGCGGTATCCTCTTTCAGATTATCAGAAAGCGTTAGAACTCATTAATTTGTCACGGGGGCCAATTGTTTCAGATGCTGCTCATTTGTATGCTGCAAAACATAAGAAGGTTCTGACTTCAGTTTCTCTGAAACGAGGAGTAAAAATTACAAATGAAGAAGAGCTGGAAATATATATTGATGATATCAGAAAGCGGGTGAATGAGTTATTACAGCAGAAGCAGGAGGTACTTATCCAATGATCATGTGGGAACTCTGGGAGAAACGTTGAATTTTGCTCTCTATAGCGGAGGGGAACGAACAATAGAGGAATTACCATGACCGAGATACGAATTACTATACCTGATGATATGTTTGTGGCAATAAATACTCATCCATCCTGTATTGGGGATGAGATACGGTTACTTGCTGCTGTGAAATTGTATGAGATGGGGCGTCTCTCTTCAGGAGCTGCAGCAAAAATGGCAGGGATCTCTCGTGTTCTTTTTATCTCTAAATTAAAAGAGTTCCAGTTCCCCGTTCTGACACGTACCGAAGAGGAGTTTTCTCGTGAAGCTGAAATACTCGGGATTGATCATCTGTAATACAACCCCATTGTTGTATCTTCACCAGTTAAACCTCCTCACCATAATCAAGGAGATTTGTGGAGATATTGTTGTTCCTCCTGCTATCATCAGCCTTGCCAGGGAATGAGTTTTTTATGATTCGCAATATCGTTCTTTCACATCAGAAACAGGAGGTTTTGATACAGTGACCACCCTTTCAAAATCTGACCGGAACGCTCTAGATAAAGCAGTTCAAAAAGCCCGTGATATCTCGGAGGAAGGAGCACGGAAAGCTCTTATCTCACTTGGGGTATCGGATGAGAAGAAACCAGAACACCTGAGTGATGAGCAGGCTGAACTTCGTCGCCGGGTACGGGTGGTATTGCGTCGGCTTGGTACGGAAGAGGAATTTATCCGGTCGGTTGCGTATGAACAATGGCACCGGATGCTGTTTGCCCGGTTTCTTATCGAGAATGATCTCCTCATCCATCCTGAACATCAGGTATCGGTTAGTTTTGAAGATCTGGTTGAACTCGCCCATGATGAGCAGGTTGACCCCTGGGAACTTGCTGCCCGGTATGCTTCGGACATGCTCCCCGGGATATTCAAGCAGGATGATCCGCTCCTGAAGATAACCTATGCCCCGGAGGATAGGAATGCTCTTCGTGATATCCTTGCACAGATTCCGGGAGATACGTTCAGAACTTCAGATGCCCTCGGGTGGACATACCAGTTCTGGCAGACGAAGAAGAAAGATGAGGTGAATAAGTCAGGTGTCAAGATAGGAGCTGCGGAATTGCCTTCCCAAACCCAGCTCTTTACTGAACCATACATGGTCCATTTTCTCCTTGATAATTCACTTGGAGCCTGGTGGGCAGGGAAGAGGTTGAAAGAAGAGGATCTCAAGACTGCCACTTCTGAAGAGGAATTGAGACAAAAGGCGTCTCTCCCCGGTGTTCCCCTGACCTATCTCCGGTTTGTACAGGATGAAAATGGAGTCTGGACTCCTGCTTCCGGGACATTCTCCGAGTGGCCTGACCAGCTTTCTGAACTCAAGATGCTTGATCCCTGTTGTGGTTCAGGGCATTTTCTCGTGGCTACGCTTCTCATGCTGGTCCCGATGCGGATGGAGATGGAAGGGTTATCAGCAGGAAAAGCGGTAGATGCCGTTCTATCAGAAAACCTCCATGGACTTGAGATTGATGAGCGGTGTGTCGAGATTGCGGCATTTGCTCTTGCTCTGGCTGCCTGGACCTATCCGGATGCCGGGGGATACCATCTGCTCCCGGATATGCCGGTTGCCTGTTCAGGTCTTGCGATAACGTCGAAGAAAGAGGAGTGGGTGGCTCTTGCCGGTGATAATCAGGATCTTGCTTTTGCCCTGGATCTCCTGTATGATGAGTTTGCCCAGGCTCCGGTCCTTGGGAGTTTAATTGACCCGATGCGACGGTTTGGAGAAGGGAAAATCATTCCGATTACTTGGGATCAGATTGCTCCGATGCTCGATAAAGTCCTAGCGACAAAGAGGGATGAGGAACGAGAGGGAATCGGAGTTGTAGCTCATGGATTGGCACGGGCTGCAGGAATGCTGGCAGGGAGATACCATCTGATTGCGACGAATGTGCCATATTTAGTACGGCTGAAACAGCATGAAGGCATTAAGGATTTCTGTGCAAATTATTATCCACTCTCTAAAAACGATCTAGCAACAGTATTTTTAGAGAAAGGTTTGGAATTTTGTAAAAAGGGAGGGACAACAACCATTGTAATTCCACAAAATTGGTTATTTCTTTCTACATATTCCAAATTGCGGATAAATTTGTTGAATAATTCGGTTTGGAATATGATTGCACGTCTTGGGCCTAAGGGGTTTCATACTCCAATGTGGGATTTTAATATTCAATTACTAATAATTAGTAAATTTCATAAAAAAAACCATTATATAGAAGGATTAGATGTTTCTAAATTAAATAATCCAATGGAAAAAGAGCAAAAATTAATAACAGGAAAAATTACAAAAATCTCTCAAAGAAGCCAGATTGATAATCCCGATGCAAGAATATCTTTTGATAATATTCAAGGAATATTATTAGAGAAATTCGGATTTGCATATATGGGTCAGAGAACTGGGGATGGATTACGCTTTATTCAAAATTTTTGGGAGCAAAATGAAAAAGGTAAAGAGTGGGTCTATTTTGGATCTACAGTAGAAAAAACCTCTCTTTATTCAGGGAATAGTCAAATTTTACTTTGGGAAAATGGAGAAGGCCAACTAGCTGAATATCAAAGAATATTAGCTGAAAAACAATACGCAAGTGGTGGATGGAAACAAGGTTGGCAAGCATGGGATAAAATAGGTGTTCGTATATCTCAAATGAACAATCTTCCAGTGACTATTCATTGTGGGCCACATTATGATAACAATACTGCCACATTTATTCCCTATAATCCAGATCATCTAACTGCAATCTGGTGTTTCTGTTCATCTTCTGAATATCACGATGCGGTTCGAAAAATCGATCAAAAACTCAACGTCACAAATGCAACCCTTGTGAAAGTCCCTTTCGATCTCGAATACTGGACCAAAGTAGCCGCCGAGAAATACCCCAACGGCTTGCCAAAACCCTACTCCTCCGACCCTACCCAGTGGATCTTTCACGGCCACCCGGCCAACTCCGATGATCCGATTCAGGTAGCCGTCGCAAAACTTCTCAAATACCAGTGGCCGGCAGAACTAGACCCGGAGATGGAACTCTCTGATGAACAACGGGAATGGGTCGAAAAAGCAAAGGAACTTCAGCCATACGTTGACGACGACGGCATTCTCTGTCTTCCCCCGGTGAAAGGAGAAACAAAACTGGTCGAATATGTCAGGGCTATGCTTGCTGCAGCATTTCCAGACTGGTCAATTCAGAAGGAGCAGGAACTCCTCATCAAATCCGGATATACCACAAAAGAGGGAGCGGTAAAGGGAGACCTGGAACTCTATCTCCGGGATGAATTCTTTACTGCTCACTGTAAACTTTTCCACCAGCGACCATTCATCTGGCAGATCTGGGACGGGAGAAAAGACGGATTCTCGGTCCTCGTCAATTACCATCTCCTTGACCGGAAAGCATTAGAAAAACTCATCTATTCATACCTCGGTGCCTGGATTGCCCAGCAGAGGGAAGAGGTTGCAGCTGAAAAGACCGGAGCGGAACTCCGGCTCAAGGCTGCTGAAGACCTCAAGAAAAAACTCATCCTCATCCTGAACGGAGAGTCTCCCTATGATATCTATGTGAGATGGAAACCGCTCCATGAGCAGCCGATTGGATGGGAACCTGATTTAAACGATGGAGTTCGGATGAATATCAGGCCGTTTGTTACTGCTGGAGTGCTCCGGAGTCAGCCGAAGATCAACTGGAACAAGGACCGGGGAAAAGATCCGGTGCCGAACTGTTCCGGGACCACGGATCGGCTCAATGATCTGCACTTCACACTGGCAGAGAAGCTGAAGGCGAGAGAAGAGGCAGGGGAACACGGATGAAATTAAAAAATATCTGCATCAAGGGATTTAAATCACTGGAATATGTTGATCTTCCCCTTAACCACCTCACGGTATGTATCGGTGCAAATGGATCAGGAAAATCAAACCTTCTCTCCGCTTTTTATTTTCTACATAGGATAGCAGAAGGTCGGTTTTCATATGCAATAGCCAAGGCTGGTGGTGCACATAGTCTTCTCTATAATGGTCCTGATACCACTAAAAAAATTGAATTTACTCTTACCTTTGAAGAGTTTGTGTACCATGCTGCCTGTGAGCCTTCGAGTGATGATAACCTCGTGTTTATTCAGGAGGATATAAAAAGACCTCAAACCTTTCCTGGAGGAGTCAGGGAAGTCTCACATGCGAAAAATCCACCCGGGTACCGGGAAAGCATCCTAATCAGGTTGAATTATGATCTCCTTGACGGAAAAAAGATAAAAAAATTCCTTTCAGACACCTCTGTGTATCATTTTCATGACACCAGTGACACCTCTGGTGCACGTCTTATTGGGCCAATATCTGATAATTTCTCCCTGAAACCTGATGCCTCCAATCTTGCAGCATACCTGTACCTTATAATGAACCAGTATCCTCAACACTTTGAGTTAATTCAAGAGACCGTCCGGCTCGCAGCCCCGTTCTTTCATACATTTATACTACGTCCCACAGCAGAGAACCAGGAGATGATTCGCCTTGCATGGCAGGAAGAAGGAAGTGATACTATCTTCCAGGGACATCAGATGTCAGATGGTCTCCTTCGGTTTACTTCACTCGTAACCCTTCTCATGCAACCGGTAGAGTTGCGACCTTCAATAATAATAATTGATGAACCTGAATTAGGATTGCACCCGGTTGCAATTGATATCCTCGCTGGACTTATGAAAAGTGCTTCTGCACATAATCAGGTTCTTATCACAACTCAGTCCCCATTACTCTTAAACCAGTTCACTCTTGATGAAATCCGAATTATTGAAAGAAAACACGGGTATTCTACCATCAGAACTCCGGATCAGGAAGCCCTCAAAGAATGGCTGGAGGATTATAGTCCTGCAGAATTATGGCAAAGTGGCTTATTGGGTGGCGATCCTTCAGTCATCCTACGGTGAATTCATGAGTATTCATCTCCACTTTATAGTCGAAGGTCAAACTGAAAGACAATTTATTCATGAGATCATCATTCCTCATCTCTATTCATTTGGCATTCAGGGAATTGTACAAATTATAACAACATCAATCCACTCAAAGACCTTCAGGGGCGGTGTTGGAACCTATACTCAAATACAAAAAAATATTAGAAATGGACTCAGCCGTAAGGATTGTTATGTCACTACTATGTTCGATCTCTATGGTCTCCCTCATGATACGCCAGGAAATCAAATGATAACTGATTCAATGAGTGGTAAAGAGAAAGTGATCGTATTAGAAGCATCAATCAGTGAAGATATATCCAACCGACGGTTTATTCCTCATATTCAACTCTATGAATATGAAACCCTCCTATTTTCTGATATTTATGCAATCGACAATGTAATTGGCATAAATAGTCCATCACAAAAAGAAAAACTGCAGGAAATTATTAGAATCGCCGGCGAACCCGAGAAAATTAATGATAATCCAAATACGGCTCCATCTAAAAGACTTCATCATGTTTACCCATCGTACCAGAAAAATCCCCATAATATTTTAATAATCAAAAAAATTCCACTGGATCATATTCGTTCAACATGTCCTCATTTTAATTCCTGGTTGACAACGTTAGAACAGCTCCCTCCACTTTTAGGAGAACCATGATATGACAAAAAAACTTGATGAGGTTATTTGTGCTTCTCTTCAAAAAGTCTCACGAGAATATGCGCAAAAAGACGTAGTTGCTCCTCTCTCTGTATTCTGGTTTGATAAAACCGGAGAATGGCAACCAGTCATTGATCGCCTGAAGAAGAGATTTACCATCTACACGTATGGGTCTTATAATAAAGAGACACTGACCGGCCCGGCAATTTACATCAGAACTTCTGTTATGCACCATGAAGATAACAGTCGGAACATACCCATTCTCTATCTCCCCGGTTATAGTCGGGAAGAACTACGTGACCCCACAACTGTCCCAGGAGAACTAAAACCCTTGATGGGGCTATATCACCGAAGCGTATCATGGACATCGAAAACAAAAAAAGACTGGACCCTTGTTACATTTCTACAATCATCAGATCCAGGACCTGGAATTGCCATCAAACAGGATGGAGAAACAAAAGAAGCACTACGGACGAGTATTGGACTTCTTCTTGACGAGCCAATCGAAAGGTTATCACATCACGCTCCATTACATGCGACATATCTGCATCAAATCCAATTACCAGACCCACGAAAACAGATACTTACCTGGATTCATGATCCCGTTGAAACAGAAAAGCAGATGAAAGAATCAGGGCAATGGAAGCCATTCTGTGGAATATCTATAAAAGAATATAACCTCAATCCGGAAAGAGACGGATCACTCGCCGGGGCAACCAAGCTTGCGACCCAGGAAGGGAAATGGAATGAGATATGGGATAGATTTACTGAAAATCCAGAGAGATATCCAAACATTCCCGCTATTCTTTCTACAATAAAAGTTCCTGCTTTCACCCCGTATCAGGAATCCTGGCCACAGATAAATGAGAAGGAAGAGACTGAGCTCTTGAAAGAATTGGAATCGCTCCTCTCTTTGCCACTCGCACAGGCACAAGATCTCATCCTTGAAATGGAAGAAAAACACAAAAAGCGAAGAGATTGGGTATGGGCACGGATCGGGAAGGCAGATCTCGCCCATTCTCTCAAGTACCTGTCGATTCTGGTAGAAAATTCAAGACAGATAAAGACTGGCGGAGATTTGAAAGCACAAATCGAACGATATGCTGATGAAACATGGAAGATTGATGACGCAGTCCTCTCCGCGATAGCATCGGTTCACACCTCATCGCATCTCGCCCTCTTACAAAAAGTCATTGCTCATGTATACAAACCCTGGCTGAACACAACTATTGACGCATTTCAAAAAACCTGGATACAAGCCCCTCCAGAGCAGAAGAAAAAAGAAATCCCTGCACAAGCTGGAGTTCTCTACTTTTTCATTGATGGTCTACGGATGGACCTCGGTCATCGGTTACAATCCCTCCTGTCTGCTGCTGGATATCAGACTACCCTTACCCCTCAATTATCAGTCATCCCAAGCATTACAGAGACGGCTAAACCGGCGGTAATGCCCGTCGCTTCCAAACTATATGCAGGAGATGAACTCACTCCAAAGACAGGTTCAGGAGCTTTTGCACGTATCGAATCACTCCGTTCACTCCTCAAAGAACAAGGATACCAGGTCATTAAAAATGATGAATTGGGCGACCCAACAGGAGGAGGATGGACAGAATTTGGCAATATCGATCATGAAGGACATGATAAGGGATTGACTCTTGCTCATACTGTTGATCGGGAATTGTCCAGAATAGAAGCACGAATTATTGAATTAATCCAAACTGGATGGGAAAAGATCAATATTGTCACTGACCATGGCTTTATCTATCTCCCGGGTGGCATGGAAAAAGCAGAACTTCCCGTGGGAAATACAGAGATAAAAAAGGGACGTTGTGCTCTGTTACGTGATAACGCCCAGGTATCATATCCGGTTCTCCCATGGTTCTGGGACAGATCGAAGAATATTGCATGTGCCCCCAAGGGTGCCTGCTTTGAGGAGAATACGGTCTTCGATCATGGTGGCTTGTCTCCTCAGGAGATGGTAATTCCAGAAATTACTATTATAAAAGGGAGGAGTCTTAAGACTGGTGTGGTCATCGATGAGATAAAATGGAAGGGAATGCGTTGTAAAATTACCGCCACAACTGGTCCTGGATATATCATAGATATTCGGGAACAGCCCGGAGATGCTACCTCAACGTTCCTAAAAGATAAGGATGGAAATTCACTAGACCAAATAAAAATTCCGATTGATGGCGTAATCTCCATCGCAATCTGGGATGACACACACGAAGGAAAAAAGGCCTGGTTGGTGATTACTGATCAAACTGGAAAGATCATCACTCAGGAAGAGACCACTATTGGAGGGATGTAAGTAAAATGGCCGAATTAGATAACCTGGACGAACAAGTAACCAAGATATTTGATGGATACGTTGTCCGGAAAGATCTGGCACAGCAATTCAGAGGAAGTTATCCGGTCCCTACCTATGTAGCTGAATTCCTTATCGGACGATATTGCGCAACAACTGATGACGAAGAGATCAAAGAAGGACTTGAGATCGTTCAAAGACAACTTCAGGAACGGATAGTTCGGGCAGGTGAACAGGAGTTATTTAAAGCCCGTGCCAGGGAGAAAGGATCAGTCAAAATAATAGATCTCGTTACCGCACGGCTGGATACGAAAACTGATACTTTTGAAGCTAGTCTTCCCTCTTTGATCCTTGATGATGTATACATCCCTGCGGAAATGGTCTATGATAATGAACGGATGCTCACCGGGGGGTTTTATGCTGAAGTCGAGATCGAATATGGAAGCGGAATAGAGGGGAAAGGGGGCCGACCATTCTCTATCACAAACTTAAAACCGATTCAACTCTCGAAAAGAAATGTCCTTTCCGATCTTGCTGAAGGTCGGAAGCAGATGAGCACCGAAGACTGGCGTTCATTTCTTATCAGAAGTATTGGACTTGAACCAGAAACCCTCTCAAAAAGAGCACAGGATGTTATTTTCCTCCGGATGATCCCCTATGTAGAAAAGAACTACAATTGTGTTGAACTAGGTCCAAGAGGAACGGGTAAAAGTTACATCTACCAGGAAATCAGTCCATATTCACATCTCGTTAGTGGAGGAAAAGCAACCGTTGCAAAGATGTTCGTCAATAATGCAACGGGCCAGAGAGGACTTGTCTGTCAATATGATCTTGTTTGTTTTGATGAAGTAGCGGGAATAAAATTTGACACGAAAGAGGGGGTCAATATCATGAAAGGCTATATGGCCTCCGGTCAATTCAGCCGTGGAAGAGAAAATATCCGGGCTGAGGGGGGGCTTGTAATGGTGGGAAATTTCGATGTCGATGTTGAACATCAACAACGGATCGGTCATCTTTTTGGCCCCCTCCCTCCGGAGATGAGAGATGATACTGCTTTCATGGACCGGATTCACAGTTACATACCAGGATGGGATTTCCCGAAATATCACCCGACACAACTTACCACTCATTTCGGTCTTGTATCTGATTTCCTGTCTGAATGCTTTAGACAACTCAGAAATGATTCCCGCTTACCGAAGATAATGGATCGGGTATCATTTGGGGATGCTCTATCAGGAAGAGACCGGACAGGTGTCTTAAAAACCCTTGATGGATTACTAAAACTTCTATATCCTGCTCATGACTCGGATATTTCGGATGAAGATCTTGAATGGGCTGTCCGCCTTGCTCTTGAATGTAGAAGAAGAGTAAAGGAACAACAAAAACGGATCGGTTCCGCAGAATTCCGAAATACTATGTTTAGTTACCGGCTCGGAATAGAAGGGATTGAGCAATATGTATCAACACCAGAACTCCATCGCGAGAATACAATTTCACCTGAGCCTCTCCCTCCCGGCCAAGTCTGGGCTTTAGGTCCTGGAGAAGGAAATGAAGGGAACGGACTTTATAAACTCGAGATTACTGTTACTCCCGGATCTTCTATCCGGCTGATAAATGTAAAAGCTGCTGCTGGACTTCGGGAAAGTTTAAGATCTGCTGAACAAGTTCTCTATACTCGTGCAAAATCTCTTGTCGGGGATCATGATCCTACTTCTGTTGAATTCTCAGTTCAGGTCCGGGCAATGACCCCGGTCAGTGGAGGATCTTCATTGTCTGTTCCTATATTAATCGCCCTTTGTTCTGCTGCTCTTAATAAAAGCACAAAAGGAGGATATGTTATTGCTGGAGGAATGAGTGTTGGTGGAACTCTTGAGCCGGTTTACAATGCACTTGATATGGCTGAACTTGCAGCAGAAAAAGGGGCTTTAGCAATAGTTCTCCCGGTTTCCTGCAGAAAACAGATGAACGAAATGTCTGATGAACTCGCTGCCAGATTGGTTGTATTGTATTATACAGAACCAAGGGATGCATTGCTGAAGATGCTGGATGAGTAAAAATTTTTCAGAAAATCCTGTTAATCTGCATGCCTGTGCAGCGGTAATTATTCTCCGCTTAAAGAGGCTGACTACCAGTTCAATCATGAGTTCTTCCTGGTGTCAGGAGGTAGTTTCATCCCCTGTGCGAGAGATGATGAGATGATCAATACGATATCTTCGGTATAATATTCTTACCAAAATACTATCTCTCCTCCTTTCTGATAGACGAATGTTCTTATGGAAAAGGTACGTCTAATACAGTCACTTTCCCATCCATGAGTATATGCAAAGTTTCATAAGCATAAGAGTCTCCTGAACCTTCTCTGGATAGTACCGTATCGACGCGTACCCTATCATTTTTCTGTTTGCTTCTACCCATCTCCCTGGACTTTTCGGTCTACTTTAGAATAATCTATTTAAGAACCTCTATTTGGAGGAATTTAGGGAGAACCTGCAATGGATATTTTACAATCTCCAAATTTTTTTATCCCTTGCCTCCTAATCATTCATCACGGGTACTATGACAGCACAAATACCGGATACGGTCATTTGGAATACTAAAACGTATGAACTTATTGGATTTGAAGGCTACGATGACGAAATCGGGCTTTTCAATCCTGAAACATATGGATTATCTCCCCAAATGATGCACACCGCATGCTATCGCGGATTTTATTGTGCCTATAAAATTGTGGAAGATGCTCTCTATCTGGATACCTTGTGTGTGAATGATGGTCGTGGCCATTATCCAAAGATTCATGGGATTGAAGCGACCCCTGGACGATATGATGCATTTGAATATGCAGGTCTTCAGATTCACATTCCCTATACCGGTTTACTCCGGATTGGAACGGATTTTAAGAGGGATCATTATGTCCATATGGGATTTCAGAAACCATCAGCATATGGGACAGTGTGGGATCTTGAATTACTGCATGGGAAAGTCGTTGGGATGAAGGATATTTCCGAAGAGGTTAAGAAAATCGAAGGGAAATTTCATGATGAATATCGGACCCGTGATATAATTGATGGGATACATGATTCATTTAAACGAGATCTCGAATTGCGGTGATCCGTATCTACTCCTTCACTTTGTTCAGGATATTGGTTTATTCCAGGTAAAGAGGAAGAGGCGGGAATCGAATACGAAAAGGAATATCGAAGGATATATGAGGAACTAACCGTTGAAGGGGGGTTTCTTGCCGATGGTCCAAACTCTGATTCTTTTGTCATAAACTCTGCCTGCTCTCTGAGTATTACTAATAAAGAGAAGAAGGAGTGATTTTTATACGACATCGCTGGCTCAGTTTATCTGTGGATAAATAATAAATTCGTGTCCGTCGATAATTATGTACTGCCCCTGCCCGGATCGTCGTGCCTGCAAGCTGGATGAGTGAGCGGGGGTATTCTTTTCGTAATCGTGCATTATATCGCATGGTCTTCTCCATGGTGGTTAAAATCTTGTTTTTCAGGATATCTTCCAGTTCTTATTTGCTCATCTATCTGGGTTTTGACTGGAGAAAATTAGCGTTTTGGTTTCCGATATGGTATTCCCAGTAGCATAATGGATTATTCTGATCCCACCATCTCCTCATATTACGGCTAGTCTCGATTCAGATCAGAATAACTGATACAGACTGTTTTAAAGAAAACAAACGTTCCTCTGCCGAAAGGAACAGAAACTACTTAAAATGTTAAGATTTAAAAAAATATGGACACCAGTTCAGTATTTAAGGTTTTTGAATCTCTCCCCAGACTGGGTGGGGGCGATGATGAGCACACCAAAAAGGCATTTTTATTTATCACAGACCTCCCTCCAGGAGGTGGTGAGATTCTTGATGTCGGGTGTGGGAAGGGTGCACAGACGATGGCCCTTGCCCGCCTGTGTCAGTCCTGTAGGATCCGGGCGGTAGATATCCACCAGCCATATATCGATACGTTGGAAGAAAAAATAATTGTCGAAGGGTTTTCAGGACGGATTAAAACGGTCTGTGCATCTATGGATAATCTTCCCTTTGAAGAGGAGTCTTTTGACATTATTTGGGCAGAAGGATGTGCATCCATCATCGGTATCGAACAAGCTGTCAGATACTGGAAAAAATTCCTGAAACTGGGTGGATATATCATGATCTCGGATATATTCTGGTTTACAAAAACCCCCTCCGAAGAGCCACGGGAATTCTTCGCCGAATTCCATCCCACCATGATAACCGAAGATGAAGGATTTGAGATAGTCCGGAATGCCGGGTTAGAACTGGTTGGTTCCTTCCGGCTCCCTTCACAAGTATGGGAGGAAAGTTTCTACGGACAATTGAGGGAGAGGTTTGGAGGTCTTGAAGAAGAATATGCAGACGATAAGGACGCTCTGATGGTAATTGATGGGTTGAAAAAGCAAACCGACATCTTTGACAGATACTCAGATGAGTTTGGGAATACGTACCTGATTATGAGAAAATCCTTGTAAAAATCACCCCTTTTTCTATTTTTCTCGATTGAACCATAAAATTAAAAATATTTCCGATTCTTATCAGGGCGGATTTCCATTGATCATCAAAGATAAGGTGAGATGTAATAATACCGCTTCTTCATCAGATGTAAGCGGTTGATGAAACGTGAGTAAAAATCCAGTAGATTTTAGACAAAAATAAATAAACATGGAGGAATTTCGGGATCTATAACCCCGCACGCTCAACAATAATGTCTGCTACCTGTTTTGCACTGGTAAAGGGGAAATCAGTGGCAATAAGGAGTTTTCCTGCTTCTCCGGCGGTCATCTTCAGATCTCCCACCTGACAGGTGGTATCCGCTCCTGCGGGAAACGCTGCAAGTAATGCTTCTGGCGTATCTATCGGAAAGGAGGCGTTTGCAAGTGCTCCTGATATCTGTGCATGGATCTGGTCTTTTACTGTTGTCATTCTTCTCACTCCTCAATCATGCATGCAATTTCCTGGGCAGCATGAGAAATTGGGCAGTCATTGCTATGGATCTGACATCCGAAGCAGGCAGACTTGATGTTATCTAGAGATTCCTGTGCTTTCTCTGCCGTAACTTCTGTACCGGTACATTTCCATGTTGGCATCTGTCTCACCAATACTACATCATCAGTTGAATAAATATACTTGAGCGTTATTAAAATGACTAATATGGCTGGTGGTATATTTTCCTAACTCGAAAAGTTATCTCCTCATCAGTCTAACAGGATGGTAGGTATGGAAAATCCATCGGACACTCATCTTCCTCTTGATTCTATTAAACAGGAGATTCATTCACTCCGTGAAGATCTTCATCGGTTTATGGAACGGACCAATCAGATTCATGTAAACGCCATTATTTCAGATATCAGGAATGAATACTCCGGATTACTGGCACATCATCAGGTTGAACGAGCAGGAGACTGTCTTTCTCATGCCATGGTTCATGAATGCAAGATGCATGATACCTGTTTTCAGATCTTTCTTGACTTTCTCACTACCACCTCGCAGCATATCAAAAATGGGGAAATCACCGAAGAGATTGTCCAATCCTACGAAAACCAACTTGTTGAGTTGAAAAAGAAAGGACCATTTGACAAATGTGATATCTGTTTTACCGAAGTTTTTCGATTATTCAATAAACAGATTGATCTTATGAGATCCTTAGGGATCCTGGATAAAAAAGAAAACGAACCTACACTGGTTCAGATTACTGATGAAGAGATCGTTTCACAGATGATCGAACCGTTTGCGAGTCCTACCCGGTTTCAAATAATCCAGGCAGTTTCAAAGCAGACAAAAACATTCTCAGAACTTTCTCACCTGACCAGACTCAGGGGTGGAAATTTATTATTCCATGTAAGAAAGTTACAGCAAGCCGGTATGATCATTCAAAGGCATGAACGGGGAGATTATATTATTACGGAAAGAGGATTCCGGATACTCACATCATTCATCGATACATACACCGCAGTTAAAAGAATGCATGAACAGTAACGGCTAATTTCTTAAAAAAATCCGGTAGGAACTCTCTCCAATTACTGCTTTTTATTTTTATCCGGAATGGTCCCTTTCAGATATTGCAGGATAGAGGATCGGATCGTCTTCATCGCATTCGGGTCTGTTCCAATAGAGTTCAGGTCAGAGATAAGGTATGTATCCTTTTCAGGCAGATAATACCAGAAGGAGAATGATCCTGAATATCCCTCGGTATGTCCCTGAATGGTAATATCCAGTGGAGAAACCTGGGTCGTGGTATACCCAAGACCATATCCGGTTTTACCATATTGTGGCGTTGGTTTTTCCATATCTGCAATAGATTCATTCCTTAACAGGTCCCCCTGCCGGAGAGCTTTATGAAGACGGTTCATGTCACTCACTGTGCTGACAATATCACCTGCTCCCCGGTCAAACAGAATATAGAGGTCGGTAAAATCATTTATCGTCCCGTTTTCTTTTGGCATTGTCGCCCGGATGTGTGGGCCGGGTGTATGATTGGTATGCTGAATAAACGTGTTTGAGTCCGGCGGGTATGATGATGTTTCGTGTGACATAATCCTCGTATGGAATCCCTGAAGCAGCATCGATAATGAGCGTGAGAAGAATATAATTTACATTCGAGTAGGTATAATTCGTACCAGGGCTGAAGAGTGGGCTGGCACTGAGACCTTGTTCAATGCTTACCTGGCAGGGTATTGGAACGTCGGGATTATGAAGTTCTTCAAGATTAATTAATTCTTTATCATAGTCAGCGATCCCACTGGTATGATCAAGAAGTTGGCGGATGGTCATTTCTTTTCCGTTTGGGATTCTATCCATCAAGTATGCTGGCAGCCATCTTTCGATCGGGTCAGCAAGAGATAATTTTCCTTCTTCGGCCAGTTTGAGAATTACAATACTTGTAACCAATTTTGTAACGCTGGCAATCAAAAAACGCATATCTGAGTCTAGAGATTCACTGGATAGGGGAGAACAATATCCTGCTGCACTCATCCATGTCCATTCTGGTGTAACGACTTCGATAAGGATCCCTGGAATGCCTGCATTCTCAATCTCATCTTCAACAAGAGTCTACATTCCCTCTGAAAATGATACAGGGGGAGAATTCGGAAGATCGATTACTTGTCCGGCAGAAAGATATTCAGCCACACAGCTGGTCATAACTGGATTGCTACACAGGATGGGGTTAAGAAAACGATGAATACCTTGATTTTTTTTTCATAAATCATGCTTGATGGTAACTGTTATTCTCCCGTATTAATGATTCTCATTCACCATGGTATCTGAATGATCAGGTCTGGACAAAGTCTGGACTGAGCTGAACCAGGTCGGGACCAGGTGAGAGTCATAAGCTGATATCAAATGCCTTTTCTCATCCTGTATTATTTATAAATATTTATAAACACAAAGATTATCATGTCAAAGATTGTTATCTCTGCTTATGGCAGAGGATACCGATATTCCAAGTCTGGTCCTCAAAAGCCTGAAGTCAAATCCCCGGGGACTGACCATAACCGATCTCTCGAAAAAACTTCATAAGGACCGCAATAGTATAGCCCGATGTCTGAATATTCTGAAAGCCGAAGGGAAAGTTGAATCAAAAACAATAGGTTCAGCCCACGTCTACTGGATATCACAACGGATTCCCCTATCTGCTTTTTTGTGTTTTACCCGGAATATGATCCTTATCGTGGATGATAATCTCAATATCGTCCAGGCAAATGAGCATTTCATACAGTTTTGTAATATGCAGAAAGAAGACCTCATCGGGCGGCATATCATTGAGGATATGATACCAGTCGTCTCATCTCCAGAATCCGTTGCGACGATTACCTCGACGAAAGGTGATCATGTCATGAATGAGATCCGCTACTCCACCGAAAAAAATAATCTCTTTTTTAAAATGGAGCTCACCGTTCGCTGATCTTAAATTCAGATTCCTGAATTGATCCCAATTGAGTATAAACACTAATATCAACATTCATCAGATTTAAAATCTCTCGATGCTTTTGATTTATCCCAGTAATTGTGTAAAAAACCTGTTCACCATAAAATGAAACTAACAAATAAATCTCTTTGAAAAACTCAATAATTCTTTCAGTTTTAGGATTATTTACTATTTTCGTTGGATTATATTCGAAAAGACCACTCAAACCCTGACCTCTACTTTTCAGCGAATCCCTGACTTTTTTCTCAATAATAACAAGTGGTCTCATTACAATAGTCAAAAACTTCACTAAACCATCAATTCTGTCATCTCGTTGAATAAACATTGGGGCAAGTGAAAGTGCCTTTCCCTTCAGCCGATGAAATTGATGCTCTATGATATACTGATCACGGTAAGTCAGAACAACATCTTGCATCGATAATTCATTTTCTGGTTTATTTGTTACATATACCCTCCATCCTGATAATTCCTGCGCTTGTTGAAGGGCTTGCAAGTTAATAGTTGGTTTAACCTCAATTCTCGTCGATTGTTCAATTCTGGCGGGATTGTTTCCGTATTTTCGTTTTGGAGTATTACTAATATGCTCGATATACTCAACTTCGAATACCGCTGTTAATCCCTTATCTCCAAGAATAGCATGTACTTTTTCTTTTGCTTCCTCGATTGTTCGGTAAATTTTCTTTCCCTTTCCTCTTTTATTCATTGAATTTATCTCAAAGAAAGCTTTTTTTACTTGCTCTTCAAGTGATAATCTGAATTTATTTGCATGAGCAAATGATTTTGCGTAGATTAGCCGTTCCTCCCAGGTTATGATTTTCCCCTCATATTCCATTGAATGAGATATTTTTTTCTCAAATCCTTCGGCTATAATCGCATCGCTTCCATCATAGTACGATCGTGAAACTTGTGTGAAGGAAAGATTAGACTCCTGATGTGCTATGATTGCAGAATAAATTTCCTGAGTAGGATGAGAGACTTCTGATAACGGGCATAAATAAAAGTCATTATTGATAGTCGTATACAAACGAGTTGCTATGGCACCCATTTTGCAATCTCCCACAAAAAGTAATCCAGATTGTCCCGTAGATTTTTTCACCTTTTCCATTGCAGGGATATAGAGAGGATCATCAGCACAATTTCCAGGGACTACACTAACGGTGAGGGGCAAACCCAGCACATCAAGCACTGAAAGTACGATTTTTATTTGAGGGAGGGAGGCGTCATCTTTTGAGTTGCCAAATTGTATTAATCCGTTTTTATCGATAATTCCATTGCTGTTTACTGTTGTCATATCAAGACGGACGATGTTTTCATCCGTTAAACCATATATACGCAGTGTAGAACGATTTAATTCAGATTCAAATCGGTTCCAAAGTTCATTATTGTGCAATAGAGATAATATACGAGCCAAATGGTCATCAGTAAAGCATTTTGGACTAAATTGAAAACCAATCAATTTTTCCAGTAAATTTTTTTTGGTAGTAACCCACTTCTCCAAGGGACACATACGATGATCATTTTCGGTCAGGCAGTAGCAGATCCAAATGGCAATCGTTTCACCAATCGGCAAACCCACCCAGTTTCTGTGAGGCGAATATACCTCATTCAAAATTCGTATGATTTGAAGTTCTTTTAATGTTTCAAAGATATATGGGATTCCGCCGATGTGTTCAATTTGATGTGTCGGAGCGATCATCCCATATATATGTACACTTCTCAGATATAAAGTTAAGCTTTATAATTTAACATTTACCTTATAAGATCAGCGAAAGGTAAGTGGAGGTTATTCAAACAATATTTGACGAAGGTGATACCGGTCTTACTATCATTCTTGAGGATATTACAGATACGAAAAAATACCTGAAAAATATGGAATTTCTAGCTCATACTGCCATGGAACTGGTTGATCTGCCATCCGATGCGAATATTTATGAGTATATTGCCGACAAGGTTTCAGAACTCCTCCCCAAACCCCCCCGGACCTGGGTTGTTTCGTATGATCCATTGAAGAAAGGGTACAAGATCGAGTCAATCCGGGATGCATCATTTTTCGAATGTTCAAGACAGCTCAATAACGGGAATGATGTATCCGGTCTTGTTTTTCCCATTCAGGAATATATGAGTAAGCCTCCCTATTATGAGACCGTTGAAACGATGAAGATTATGAGGGAGTTTCCATTTCGGCCCTTTTTTCCGTATGAACCGCTTTCTTTTTATGATATCTGTAGTGAGGTATTTTCAAGGGAAGTTTGTGAAGCCTTTATCGTGCAGCAATCAATAGGGAAGATGTGTATCGCTGGTCTGGCCTGGCAAAACCAGCTCTTTGGGTTTGTAGGGATGTGTCTTCGGCCTGATGAAGAACTGGAAAACCATATGGTTATTGAGTCATTTATTCGTCAGGCTTCCATAGCGATTGCCAGAAGACTTACGCAGGAGTGTATGAGCAAGAGTGAATCCCGGTTCCTGGATGTTATCGCATACATTGGTGATCCGGTTCTCATTACCGACTATGCTGGTGGAGTAACCTACCTGAATCCTTCGTTTATCTCTGAATTTGGATATACCATCGA
Source organism: Methanospirillum hungatei JF-1 (assembly GCF_000013445.1). Classification (NCBI taxonomy): domain Archaea; kingdom Methanobacteriati; phylum Methanobacteriota; class Methanomicrobia; order Methanomicrobiales; family Methanospirillaceae; genus Methanospirillum; species Methanospirillum hungatei. The sequence continues at coordinate 1,205,343 of NC_007796.1, read as the reverse complement.
TGATATTCCTGAATGGAATACCTGGGTCCGGAAAAGTAGTCCTGATAGTAAAAACCGGGAGTTGTTGATGCATATGTATGAGCGATTGCCTGAAATGGCATATCAGGAGATCATGTGCTCAGTTCAATGCAAAGATAATTCTCTAAAACCTGTTCATGTCCGATGCGTTGTATCTCCTGATGGCATGAGGACGATAATTTTCCGGAATAGTACTAATATATCCGGTTCATCTGCATCGGCTTCGTGTATATAGATGGATCTAATTGTATAGAATCTGGCCTAATAGAAAGAAAATTCATCCATTAACAATTTTATCTTACCATTGACAAGGATATATGAATAATGGATCCTGAAGTATTAGAATGGGTATTTCAGGCAGAATAAGATTATGAAGATGCTGAATACCTTTTTCAAGGAAAAGATTTCCTAAAGCAATATTTTGTTGTCATTTGACGCTTGAAAAGGGGTTGAAAGCGCTGTATCTTTATTATTCAAAGACACAACCTCCAAGAACTCATAGTCTTGAATTTTTGATCCAAACTATTCCTGGTGGAATTCCTGAAAAGTATGATAATTTCATAGATCTATTAGAGGATATAAGCGTGAAGATACGATATCTTCCAATGCTTGAAACACTCGTCAATGATATTTCTGAAGAGACTGCACAGATGATAATTGATGATACCGGAGATTTTTTATCATGGATTCGTGGATTGAATCTTTAATACAAGATTTATCTGAAGAAATTAAAAAAAAACATTAAGCTCAATGCTATCATCATATTTGGTTCACACAATGAAGGAACTGCAACGAACGAAAGTGATGTTGATCTTGCAATAGTTTCTCCATCATTTATTGGAATGAGCTCACTTGATAGAAGAAAAGCAATAAAAAACCTATCCGTCAAGTAATTAAAATATACCGTAAACAAATTGATTACATTCTTCTTACTCCCGATGAGTTTGAAAACGAAATGTCTCTTCGAATGTCATTTATCCGCCAAGGTATTAATTTTCCTATTCCTGCTTGATATGAAGGCGAAGTATGAAGAACTACCGTTCTTTTCATGCTCCTCTCCCTTCCCTGGTAACGATTAAAAAATTCTACTGAGCGTAAATGGGAAACGTCACACCAGAAAGTTGATTATCCTCCGATTTTTTCAAGAAACCTTATCTTCAACCGGGGAAAATGTATGGTGCATCATATGATCAAGTATAGTATTGGAATGTTCGGACTCCTGTTTATCATGGGGTGTCTGGTATCTGTTGTAACAGCCGACTATGATTATAACGATTACTATGGAACCTGGGGAACCAAGTTAAAAACTGACTTTACTTTAGATTCAACTGTGAATACCGAGCGTGTATATAATCCGAACACCGGGTTTAGCATTACCAGCACCCCTCCCGGAGCAGAGATCTTTGTCAATGGTGAAAGTGTAGGTATTACCCGCTCATTAAAGGCGAAGGAAGTAAAAGGCCTTATTCCAGGTGAATATAATGTGAGCATAAGTTTTCCGGGATACAAGGATTATGCTGGTAACTATACGGTAAATGAGGGTGAGATTAAAAGTATTGAAGCAATTCTTTCAAAGTTGTAAGGTCTGATTCATAATCAAATTTCCCCTTTTTTACATCTCTTATCGCTGACTGATTTCAGCCATTTTAGCATCTTTTCTGATATTCGAGTGAGAAAATCAATGAAGTAGTTTTTTCATCATGATACCATTATAATAATTTCGCTTCCCAGGTTTTGATGAAATGGAGCTCTTTTCCAATATCGCATATTATTTTGCAATGAACTGCTCGCATGAGAATCCTGGCTAATCTCTGACACCGGAAATGGCCGTAAATTTTCGATGAAAAGTTGGGTAACTCTCAAATACTATTGAGTCACGAATACATTCATATCAACAAGTGATGTTGGTGAAATCAATGATCAAATATGCCTTGTGTATACTTTTTTTCATAATCATAGCAGGATGCCTGGTTTCAGCTGCCACTGATGAAGACCAAATTGACTGGTTCAAATATTATCTTGATCACCATCTCGGGTATGGATCCACATGGTATTATACCGGCATTCATGCTCCAACGTTTGATTATTCTGATATGTTCAAGACACCAAAAATTTCAAATATTCAGGATTTACTCAAACCCTCTGGTTCGGATACCAATAGTGCACAATCGAATTACTATCAAAACACCGGATTTTTGATTACAAGTTCACCACCCGGAGCGGATGTGTATGTGAATGGTGAATATAAGGGGAAAACAAGAAATTTGAACTCGTTGAAAGTATTTGGTCTGGAGTCTGGGGCCAATGAACTGGTCATTAAATATCCGGGGTATTTTGATTATACCCGATCGTTCACCCTGTTCCATGATGAGGTTCTGAACATAAAGGCGGTATTAGTGCCTCTTGGAAACTCAACCGGCGAGGCGTGAGAAGATCATATCCTCTCTTATACAATGTGATTGGGCCATGAGGAACTCACAGGTATTTTCTGTATTATATGCAAACATTATTATTAAGAGTTAGACCCACATTACCATTTTCTGAATATAGTACAATATTCGTAAATTTTTTATAGCGAATGATATTCCTCCTCGCATCAAAACATTTAAATAATAAATGGTATTATGATATGTTATATGAAAAAATGAGTCTTTATCTGATTACTATCTTCAGTCTTCATGGAGAATAAAAAGATAATTCGGTTTTTTTCATATACATGATTGGGATGGTGATATGTCTATGAATGTATTACCTGAGAAAAAAATGATATATTATTGTTTCCTTCTCATCCTTCTCGGTATGCTCGTGACCTTTCCTGTTACAGCAGTAACATTAGTCGATCTTGAGCTGGCATCAAAAGAACGAAGATATACTTCTGATAATCCAGTCCAACGAGTTAAAGCTAATTTTGAAATTCCGACAACCGGCTGGCTCACTGTCACCTGGAAAGTAGATCCCTATTATCCTGGATTTAAGTCATTAAAGACCCGCGGAGGTGGAGGATATTATCCAGCAGATAAGGGAAATGAATACCTTGGTCCTGAATGCCAGAAGGAAGAAACAGCTGCAATATCTGGATCTCCCTATAAAGTAGTCTATACATGTTATGTAAACAATCCGCAAGGAAACCGTCCCTGGGTTGCAGAACTCATTGCTCCTCATGAATGTCAGGCCTTTCAAGTATGTAATGAAGGAAGCCAATTTTCAGCATATCAGCGGTATACGATCGAATTTGAGAGTGATTCAGGAACGTATGATGATAATTATGGTGGATTAGAAGGAGGCGGATCCTGTGATTGTGATTCATATGATCTGACATATGAATCTGATGACTGCATACTGTATGAAGAAGATTGTTCTGATTGTTATTACGAATGTGAATATTACTGGTAAAATACCTTTTTTTAAATTCGTGAACCGATACGGATCATAGCAATCCCTATTCCACCGGACAGAACCCCGCTCCCTGAAAAATACAGGCAATTAATAATCCCTCTGGCATAGCCCAGGCATATCCCTGAAATGATTACCATTATCCGACCATACGATCTGACCGAATTGAGTCTGATTCCTTCAAGCCGGATCACATCGGTCCAGAACAGTCCCCATGAACGTACCCTTGGGTATAAGACAAGCATGAGCGGAAGACTCATTATAAAGACAGGAATAGATGAGCATATATTTTTCTCCCATTTAGCATATATGATTCAACCTTTTTTAAGAGATTGAGAATTTCGCTAAAAATTAATCAAATTGAAAACTCACGCTCGATTCTTCTTTTTTCACTACAATACTTTCCTAAGGTCGCGGTTGAACATGACATTTCAGAGATAGTATGGACACCGATTATAGAGGATATCTAAAAACCCCCCTTTGATGATCGCAAATTTATATAGTATTTATAAAACTTAATTTGTTGGAAGGGAGTTATTAGCTAATATCTATATATTGAATGTGTCTGATTCTGATTATCTGGGGTTGGTCGGTAATTATATGTTTTCAGGGAGTGATTCTATCGTATGAAAGGGTTAATGGCAGTGTTACTGTTGGGCCTGATTGTTGGTATGGCAGGAATAACGACCGCAGACATTCCGGATCTGGTCGGGAACTGGACAGGGCCGTATGTTGAATATAAGAGTGGTCAGGGTTTTTCTGAGGTAGAAAGCGGATTATTCTTTCTGAATATTACTGAGCAGAAGGACCGGATTATTATCGGATATTCCTCGTTTAAGAAGAGTGATGGTACTGAAGTTACCCGTGAACTTGCCGGAGTGATCAGTGCAGACGGAACTGAGTTATCACTTGCAGAACAGAATAACGGATATTCAAATGGGAAGATCATCGGTCCTGATGAATTTGAGCTGACATATCTTTCTGATAATGATCCGATAAGCGTAGCAATTGATAAATTTTACAGAATCACATAAATTTTCTTTTTTATTTGATTTTCCAAGGCAGATAATCAGGAGAGATGGCTATTTGCCATTTCGTTTAAATGAGGATTGTTAAGCAAAAGGGTTTATGTAGGCTTATATCTTAAAAATCGGTTGAATTTTTTTCTGATAATGATTCTAACCCACATAAAGTATATGAAAAGCCCAGAAAAACAGGAATGAAATCGGTTATCTCATACTTCTACGACCGATTCCCGGATTTCTGTAGAATTATCGTCTGAAATATTTTCATCATTCATAACCCTGACAATTTTCGGAGGGGTCCAGGTACTCTTTATCTTCTCCAGATCTGGCCCGTATATGCGTAAATAGATATGAAAATCTGCTGTCCCGACCGGTAGCCAGTTATTCATCATCTCCTCAGCTGGTTTGTCAGCCTGGAGCAGAATGTCCAGTGATCCATCCTCATTGAAGGTCACATTACTTCGGTCATTGATACAGTACCGGTCAATTTCATTCGGAATTAAAAAGTTATCACTTCCATAGATGGTAAAAGACCAGAACCCGTCATTCTTAACCGGTGGAAGCATGTCTTTATCGATATGAAGGCGATATGTATGAGCCCCAGTTAATATCTGGCCATCAGAGTCTGAATCGGCCTCAGGATAGATAGCTACATAGGTGGGATTGGCACCAAGTCCTTTGATGGCAATCAGTCCCCGGTACGCATAGACAGTACCCCATTCTCCGATTGGCTCGCCATAAAATTTCCAACCATCAAGAGCATTCATGTATTCTTTTGTTTTGCTGATAAGATCAGATTCGATCTGACCAACCATGGAATTCCACCGTTCAGGCCCGTCTGGTCCCAGAATAGCAGCATCAAAGATGAGGCCTGGTCCGACGTTTATCTGCTTCATTTTTTCCAGTATTTCAGTGTCATCCGGTGAGGGAGGATTTTTTATCATGAGGGCATTTGCCGTGGTAAAGAACTCTTCAGCTGACATGTTGAATACATATTCGGCTGGGTTGAAGTTGTATTTCTCATTATATGTTCCTTTTTCCGGGACATAGATCTCGTTATTCAGGTATACATCAAGGGGCACCAGCATCATTTTTTGCTGGATTGCTGTAACATTCGGGATGTCTGAAGGCCCGTTTACCACAGTCCGGATAATGATCCAGGCCATGTCTGTTGGTATCACGATATGTTTCATACCGTCAGGAACATCTCCCTCGTAATCTTTGCCGGTTATCAGACAGATGACTTCATCTTCTGGATTATCTGTCTTGCTCCCTGACCCGACCACATCAATGGTGTTTGTATAGGCATCCAAAAACTGTGCTGAGCAGAACCGATAGGTTGGTGGTTTCACAAAAACAAAAGCAGTATTATTCAGATCCAGAAATGCACTCGAATAGATATCATCAACGTTCGGTGAAACAACAAGTCTGTTTTCTGCTGTAAACACAAAATTACTGTGGGCCAGTTGGTTTATCGGTGCCTGTGTGGGATTCGGGACCTCAGTGTTCGTAAATTTTTTCTGCGTGGCATCAACCACAACCAATGGGTAACAGTATACATAGGCATCTTCAACGATATCCCAGAGATCTGTGTTCTGTGCATCGATTGGTTCGGCTGAAACTCCCCCTGGAGATGAAAGGGAAAATAGAAAAAGAGAAAAAATCAGCAGACATGTACCATCTTTTCGCATAGGTTACCATTACGTTACAAATACATAATGGTATAGGTTAGAATAAGTTACTCGAAAATGAAAGATTTTTGATTAGAATTAGTGGATGGTTAAAAATTTTGGAGATTCCCCTCCCTGAAAAAGGGACAGTTTTTCTGTGAGAATTATCTGAAATACTCAACGATATTTCGAAATAGTTTCATATTCATCGATTCGGTCGGAATCGGCTGCTGCTGACGTCGAAGTCTCTCTTTCTGTAATGGCCAGTCATATTCATTGACAAACTCCATAGCCCGCTCAGGGTGAGGCATCATGGCAAGGACTTTTCCGTCTGCTGAAGTGATTCCGGCAATGTCCGCGACCGAGCCGTTCGGATTGTAGGGGTATTCTCCGTCGGCAGGTTTCAGATTCTCCCGGCAGTAGGTGAAGGCTATCATCTTTTGGCTCCTGAGCTCAGTAAGCACTTCCTTAGAGCAGGAAAAGTTCCCTTCTCCATGAGAGACCGGGCAGACGATTCGTTCTATTCCCTTCGTCCAGAGGGTTTCTGAAGCCGGTTTGATGGTTACATAGCGGCATTCTAGCACCCCCTTCCGGTTTGGCATGAGAGCGATATCTCGTTTGTACTGCTTGTTAAATGCCGGTACAAGCCCAAGATTTGCGAGGATTTGAAACCCGTTGCAAATACCAAGGACCAGGTTATCTTCCTCGAGGAATTCGGTCACATCATTCCAAAGATTATTCCTGACCCGGTTGGCATAGGCATTTCCTGCTCCGGTATCATCACCATAGGAGAACCCGCCAGGGAAAACCAAAAGACGATAATCGCACATCCGGTATTTCCGGTCGATAAGATCGTTGATGTGAATGATGTCAGCATCCATGCCGGCACGTAAAAGCACCTCCCTGGTCTCAATCTCTGAATTAATCCCGTACCCGCTCATAATAAGCGCCTTATCCGGGATCAACTCCTGCTCCTTCTGTCCGGAGGCGTGTCGTGTCGCTGTCGGATTCATGATTAGTACCCTCCGAATGGTTTTTTATACGCAGATTCAAGCTCACTGACCGGAACAGATATTCTGAGTGAGGGGCCGGTTATCTGCAGGTTCTTCCCCGTTACCCTGCCAATCAGTGTTGCGTCAGATCCCATTGCCAGTTCAAATGATCGTTTCTTATCAGGATCAACCGTCACAATAAATCGTCCGAGTGTTTCTGAAAAGAGAAGGACATCTGATCGCAGGTCTCCGGAAAGGGTGACATCCATACCAAGTTTTCCACCGATTGCAACCTTGGCAAGGGCAACGGCAAGTCCTCCGTGGGTAACCGGGAAAGCAGATGCAACAAGATCGTGTAAAATAGCATGGGTGAGTCGATGGTATCTGGCCTTCATGGCTGGAATATCAATGGCAGGGACGATGCCACCGGAGATATTAAGATGAGCAGCGTATTCAGAACCGCCAAGTTCATCCCTGTTCTCTCCGATCAGATAAACGAGATCTCCTTCGATCTTCGCATCAAGGGAGACTGCTTTTGTCACATCCGGATGGATACCGATGGAGGATATAAGGAGCGTCGGGGGCACGGAGACCAGCACCGGATTACTCTCCCCGTCATATCCCCTGAAGTCGTTGAACATACTGTCTTTTCCTGAGATGAATGGTGTCTCAAACCCGGTGGCCCCGTCATAACAACCACGAGCTGCCGCTTTAAGCTGGGCCAGACGCTTTGGATCATCTGAAGAACACCAGCAGAAATTATCAAGAATGGCTATCGCATCAAGCGGAATACCAAGGGCGATAAGACCACGGATCGCGGTGTCAATACAGGCAATCGCCATCCGGTAGGAGTCAATCTCTGAGTAGGACGGGAAGATGCCCTGTGATAAACCCACTCCTTTCTTTGAACCAGGAACTACTTTCATAAGGGTTGCCATCCCCTGCACTCGTCCTGGTCCCTGGACCGGGCCAAGAACATGACCGCCCTGGACGGTATGGTCATATTGGATGGAGATGAACTCCTTGGAACAGATATTCTTTCTCGCAAGCATCTCTTTGAGGATCAGATCCAGTTGTTCCGGGCACGGTGGCATGGGATCTGATGGAACCGGGACTGTTGGTTCTGTCTTTAATTGTTTTACCGGAACACCGTCGTGCAGGAAGGAGAGTTCGATATCCATCACGACAGATCCATGATACTCCACAATACACCGGCCGGTGTTGGTGAATGTTCCGATAACCGTTGCCTCTACGTCCCGGCTGGCCAGGAGGTCCATGAATTCATCCAGTTTTTCTGGTGGAACCGCAAGTGTCATGCGTTCCTGTGATTCAGAGATCCAGATCTCCCAGGGTGCCATCCCCGGATATTTGAGCGGTACTTTATCGAGCAAGACATGACATCCATTACATTCCTTTGCCATCTCTGCAACCGAACAGGAGATTCCACCGGCGCCGTTATCGGTGATACTGGTATACAGTCCCCGGTCACGGGCCTCCTTGACGATAACATCGGATAATTTCTTCTGAGTGATGGGATCTCCTATCTGGACGGCGGTGACCGGACTTTTCGGGTCCAGTGCCTCTGAGGAGAACGTTGCCCCATGAATGCCATCTTTCCCGACCCTCCCGCCAATCATGACAATAAGATCTCCCGGCCGTGCCTGTTTCTCATAGAGCTTGCGTGTTCCGTCAGTTCGGGGCATTATGCCGACCGTTCCTGCAAAGACCAGGGGTTTTCCAACATACCGGTCATCAAACCAGACAAATCCCTGGGGGGTGGGGATGCCTGAACAGTTCCCGCCAACACCGACACCTGACACCACCCCGTCAAGAATCCGTCGCGGAGAGAGGATCGGATTTGACCTATTTTTCCCACGATAGAGGACCGGATTGCTCTCCGGGTCGCCGACACAGAACCCGTAGATGTTGATACAGGGCTTTGCTCCCAGACCAAACCCGATGGTGTCCCGGTTTACCCCCACAATGCCGGTTAGTGCCCCGCCAAAAGGATCAAGTGCAGACGGGGAGTTATGGGTTTCGACCTTATGGGTGACAAGATAATGGTCGTCAAAGATAATCGCCCCTGAATTGTCGGAGAAGACACTCAGGCAGATGTCCTTGTCGCCTTTTTGTGCCCGTATGGTATTGGTAGCTGCCTGGATGCAGGTTTTATACAGCCCTCTTGGCATATCATCGTCCATTGGTGAGGCAAAGATCGTATGCTTACAATGCTCACTCCAGGTCTGGGCCAGTGATTCTATCTCAACATCGGTCGGTTTTCTCCCCTGAGCTTGAAAATAGTCACGGATTGCATGCAACTGCACCAGATCGAGTGCGAGCGGGCCTCTTCTCTGTCCGGTCTCAGCGTCTATGATGCCTTCCTTTCCGATTCTGATAAGTTCCTGGTCGTCAACGTCAAGATCTACCGGTTCAGCAGTCGGGAGTTCGTGCAGGCTGACAACCGGGACAACTCTGTCCATCCCTGTCGTGCCGTACTCTGCTCGTGATTTTATATGAACCCGGTTGATAAGGGGATTGGCAAGTGTTGCGGCCAGGTTTTCAATCGCTGCTGGTGAAAGCCTTCCTTTGACAAAGAAGAGCTGAGATGAGTATACCGCTTCTCCTGGCCCGAATTTTCGTTTGGTGTAGTCTTCGATGGTCTGGCGTGCGGTTGTTCCTACGTTGTCGGTCACTCCGGGAAGAAACCCGACTTCAATGGCCGTATCAAAGTGTGCGATTGTGGCCGTATCAACGGTACATGTCTGTACCACCGGGTTTATGAGCTGAGTTCCGATCTCACGCAGTTCTTCAGGGCTAAAGTCATGTGAATTCGTTGAGATGGTATAGATATCGATCACATGAAGTTCATCAATGGGAAACCCAAGTGAACGGATCCGATCAGTTCTGACCTTTAGTCTGGGATCGGTTTTATATTGGACTTCTATCCGGTGGACATATGCCATGTATACCTGGGTAGTACTTGGTTGTAATCCATCATAAGTCTCAAGACTGAAGGATATTTAACGGGGTAAAAAAAGTATGATTAAAAATGACATATTTTTGGCTTTCCTGACCGTACTGTGTATATTCGGGGTAATCGGGGATGATGTGAGGCAAAGATCAGGGCTTGAGCCTTTCCATCACCCGCATCTTTTTGGCTATAGCGGCCTGTGCAGCCCGGTCAACCTCCGTTTTCATCAATTCAAAATCCTGTTGTTCTTTCTCTACCAGTTTCTTGAGCGGAGTATATGCCGCCTCTCTGAACCGTGGGTTAAATTCCTCTTCTTTTCCGTTTCTCAATAGAACTGGTTCAGCCCGGCCCTCTTCGACCCGGCCTATGACTGATGATTTAACCCCGATATCAGAGAGCAGGGCCTGGGCCTTTGAGATGACATCAGGCTGGGCGATGATGAGAAGGGCATCGATGGATACGCCAAGCGGATCGATCTCAAGGTCCATCAGCATCCGGTAAACGTGTGGATCGACAAGTCCCTGAACTGCTTCCTCTTCTACAATGAACCGAAGACCGGCAGTCTTTGCCATCTCGTGAACATCTCCCCGAAGTCCTCCGTTCGTTACATCGGTCATTGCATGGATGGAACCAAGCAGGTTACTTCTCAGGATGGCATCTGCCGCACGAAGGAAGGTAAGGTTGATAGTCCGATCTACCACGTCATGATACCCGTAGTAGAGGGCTGTTGTAGCAATGGTCCCCCCTCCGGCACCCTCGGTCATAAGAAGCAGATCCCCTGGGGCCGCCTGTCGTCGTGCGGTGATGTGGTCTGCAACTCCGACGGTCCCGACACACCCGGTCATGCGGTCACCAATGACCATGTCCCCGCCTATCCTGAGAGTTGATCCGCTGACAAGAGGCACCTCGGTCAGTTCTCCAACCGTCGTCACCCCGGCGGTATAATCAAAGATCTTTGCAACGTCCCCGTCATCGGCAACGTGAATGTCAGAAAACAACATGACCGGGCGTGCTCCCATCACATAGCAGTCACGAAGGGTCGCACGGGTCACATGAAAACCGGCAAGGTAAGGAAAATCTGAGAGACGTGAATGCATCCCGTCAACGGTGCAGACAATAAACTGACCCCCGGCCTGAACCACACCGGCATCATCCATATCTTCGACTCCCACGGTGGCCCCTGATTTTCCGATGATCTCTGCTATCTTCCGGTGTGCATAAAAGTCGCCGGTCCCTCGTGAGCCGACTCCGAAGGCACCCATAGTGACACCGGCCTTTTCATAGGTGAGAATGTCGCTCGTAAGATCAGAGGTAGCGGTCACTTCTACCAAGACCGCCTGTGCAAAGGAAAGAGCATATTCCCTGCTGGTCCCTTTTATCTCAACAATACGGTCAGCAAGATCTGATATAATATCCTGGGACGCCCTGCCTCTCTTCAGATTCCGGCGGGCATAACCCTCAACATCCATGTCACAAGGTTTGCCCTCCTAGTAAAATAAGGGTATATATGGCGAAAGACTTCTTATGATTCATAGGTAAACCTATTTCTCACTGGTGGGCCGGTGCAAAAGGATTTGGTTTTTTTATTACCCGTCATACTAGTACTCACAATATTTTCTATATGCGGGTTTGGGGAGGCAGACAAAGCCTTAGTGAGCGACAACTCCGCATCCGATATCCTGTCCAGCGACCTTCTTCAGATCTTACATAAGGCCTCCTGTCCGCCTGGTCAGTCGCCTGATGACATCATAGACAACATGGAGAAGAACGGGCAGATACGGAGAAATGAGACCGGTACCTGGTCAGTTCATATCCTTTTGGAACTTGAGAAGAATCAGACAAGTGAAAATATCCTCCCTTTGCTTTCTCATCCGGCAGAGGACACATCCTATCATCTTGTCACGGGATGGGCAACATCTGAAAACCTGACTCTTCTTTCTGGTATGAGCGGGATTAAAAGTATCATGCCAGTAATTCCTCCGGCCAGTTCAGGGTCATTCGAGAATATACTGGATGAACCAGCATCAGTTTTTGTTCCTGAAAATTCATGGAAGAAAAAACTCTCCACTGACCTTTTGCAGCTTCTTGATGATACCTACCTCTCTCCCGGACAGTCACGGGCAGATATGATGGCGCTCATGGAAAAGACCGGTGAAGTGAGGATTCGGGATGCTGATATTGAGGTCCGTATATCGGCGAAGACTAGCCCTTCCTTTTCACCCTCCTCATTTTTGGATTATTTCTCTTCTCCGGTTGCGGATTCGGTATATGGCCGTATCGGGGGATGGATACGGGCAGATAATATCACCCGTCTGGCCATGCAGGATGGTATACTCTCCCTTGTTGTTCAGATACCCCCCCGGACATCCAAAATAACGACCGAGGGCGATTATCTGCTTAAGACACGGGAATTTCGTAATATTTCAGGATTGTCCGGGGAAGGTGTCAAAGTCGGCGTCATATCAGACGGGGTTGATGGTCTTGAAGATCTGAAGGCTCTTGGAGAACTCCCGGATGTGGAGGTTATATCTGATACTGTTGGCGGTGACGAAGGACTTGCCATGCTGCAGATCATCCATGATATTGCTCCGAATGCAACACTCGTCTTTCATGACCGGGGATCAAGCCAGATAGAATTTGTCCGTGCCCTGGACCAGCTGATTATCCATGGTTGTAACATTATTTGCGATGATATCACCTATGTGGAACCATTTTTCGAGGACGGGTATATCAGTCAGAATATAATCGACCGTGTTCTTTCGTATAATGTTCTCTATATTACTGCAGCTGGTAACTTTGCAAAGGAGCATTACCAGGCTCCATTTCACGGGTACGAGGATCAGGGATATCTGTGGCAGGATTTTCAGGGATCAACCGGACGAGACATGAAATTTACCGTTCCATCAGGTCTTGCCGGGCATGTAATCCTGCAATGGGACGATCGGTTTGGCACATCGGCGAACAATTATGATCTCTTCCTGTATGATGACTCGGGGCGGGAGATTGCAAGAAGTGTAAATATTCAGGATGGAGATGACGATCCCATGGAGTGGGTCAGGTTTGTAAATTCTGCTGACCGACCACGGGAGTTTACCGTGAAGGTTGTCCAGGCAGCTGCAGAGGATGCCCTGCTCGAGATCTATGTCCTTCCCTTATCAGGCAGATCAGTTGAATTAGATCCGTACACTCCTGAAGATTCTGTTTTTGGTCAGCAGGCAGTAAAACAGGCTCTGGTGGTGGGGGCTGCGGCACCTGGCGGGAAAAATCTCACCGTTCAGGAGTATTCTTCCCGGGGGCCGGCACTTATCAGGTACCCTGTCTATGAGCTTCGAAAAAAGCCGGATCTGGTTGCGCCGGATCATATCACGGTTCTGACCGGTTCAATGCAACATGCAGTCTTTACCGGGACCAGTGCAGCCGCCCCTCATATTGCAGGGCTTGCAGCTCTTGTTATGAGTGGGTCTTTGGGTATGAAAGAGAGTGAAGTCAGGAAGATAATTCTGAATGCGACCGGTACATCTACTGATGCTTGGGATCCCGTATATGGGAGGGGGATACCGGTTGCAACAAACCTGTCACTTCCAGAGAACACATCAGGGAATATCTTGTACCCGGTGATGAATGGGTGTAATTTTGAGCCACGGATGTATGATGCAGCAGAAAAACTGCTCCTCTATCCTGGATGGAATATGGTATCAATTCCCTATCCACTTACGAGGGGGAATGAAACCGCACAGATCTTCAACCCGGTTCAGACTGCCTGCCATTCTATCTGGCGCTATAATCCGGCAGGAGGGTTCTGGAGTGTGGTTCGCCCAAATGATACTCTCCTTCAGATGGATGTGGTCTGGGTATATTCTGAACAGGAGGCTGGTATCAACCTGCATTTTGATACAACCGGGACCAACCAGACGGTGAAGCAACTGTATCCGGGGTGGAACCCGGTCGGGGTCCCAGGACGGGAGAGTATCACTGCACGGGATCTGCTCTCCCCGCTTACCGATGCATGGACTACGGTTTTGGTCTTTGATCCCAGGACCCAGGAATTCAGGCCTTCCATTATAAATGGTGGTTCAGGAACCTATTCTCCATCACGGTTATTATATCCGTCAGAAGGTTGGTGGATCTATATGAACCGGCCTGGAATTTTGTTCCCTGGCTGCTGACAAATCAGAGGGTTTTTGTCTCCCTGATACAGATGTTGAAGTACTCGGGCAGTATACATGGTGGGGCTTAACTTGGGTTGCCTGAATGAGAGCGGATGCTTTATAAAACCAGTGATGATGGGGTTCATTGGTATTCTCTTATTCTGTGGGCTCTTCATTCAGGTTTCCGGCGCTGATAGCGATGAAGTGCGTCTTATCGTGTATGCAGCTCCTAATGAGACTGGTGGCTATGAACCTGTTCCACCTGATGTCCCGCTTCCTGAAAATGTTACCTATTCTCTCCGGTCTCCCCTGCTTGGTTTTGTCGCAGTCGATACAGATCCAAATGAGACCGAATATGTCACAAATGAACTGTTAAACCTGCCGTGGGTTCATGAGATTGAGCAGGATGCACAGCGCAAGTCGGGATCTGTCACCAAAGATGACCAGATTATCAATAGTTCTCCTGACCAGTGGGCTCTTGTCAGAACCGGGGTTGATACGGTCAGACGGTCGGGTCTTAATACATCGGTCCTCAAAGTTGCAGTCATTAGTACCGGGGTAGATCTCTCTCATCCGGATGTCGGTCCCATTGACCAGGGCTATGACTGGGCAGGGCAGGACAGCAGACCTGAAGATGCGGATGGGTACGGGACTGCTCTCTGTGGAGTTATCTCCCTGATCGCAGGGAATGTATCACAGAATTCGACCAACTCTTCACTTGTTTTAATCCCTGAACGAATCGGGGTAACCGGAAATGATATGTCCGCATCCCGTTCTGCTCTAGCTATTGCTCATGCAACCGATGCCGGTGCTGATATCATCCTGATGGGATATGGCGGGACTGAACCTTCACGAGCCGAGGATCGGGCCATAGCTTATGCAAAGGACCATGGGGTTCTTCTCATTGCACCGGCTGGTGATGAGGATTCCAACGCCATGCATTATCCTTCTGATCATTTTGATGTACTATCAGTCGGATCCGTTGCGAAAACGGACGGTTTATCATACTTTTCCAATTACGGGATATATAACGAGCTTGTCGCACCAGGTGAGGACATTATCACTCCATGTCTGAACACGTCCTATTGCCGGGGCACAGGAACAGGATTTGCAGCTGCAGAGGTTGCAGGGGTTGCAGCTCTCATAAAGAACGGGTATCCGGGGCTGACGTCTGCAGAAATCCGCTCTCTGCTTCAGTCATCAGCAACTGACCTGGGCAGAACCGGGAGGGATATTTACTATGGATACGGGCTTTTGAATGCTCCGGCTGCGATGAAGGCCGCTGAGGATCTGACGTTGCAAAAGACCCTCATCGCATTTAATTCAGGCACCGGTTCCCGTGAGATGAGACGGACTCTTGGTTCAGGAAATACAACCCTGCATGAGCTGCAGCTGGTACCTGGCTGGAACTTTGTCTCAATCCCTGCCCCGCTCCGATCCCAGAAGACCTGTCGTGATCTCTTCTCAAAGGTCAATACCGATGGTCATACCATATGGACTTACAAAGGAATTGGTGGATGGATTGCTCAAAACCCTGAGATCTCTCCGGCACCTCTGGACGGACTTCTGGTTTACTCTGATGCACCGGTATCTGTGCCCCTTGTTCTTAATATGAACTCAAACAGTACAAAACCTGTGGAAAAGGGATGGAATCTTGCCGGATCACCTTTTCTGAAAGAGATCCCGGCCCGTGACATTCTTTCCCCGAATGAATCATCATGGGTGAGCATTCTTCCCTTTAATGTATCCACGCAGCAGTATGATCCGGCTATTATTAGTGGAGCAGAGGGCAGGTTCTCAGATACCCGGAATATCTCCCCCTTTACCTCGTTCTGGATCTTCATGGATACAAACGGAACGTTTATACGGTCATCAGAGGTATAAAATATTTGATCTGCAGGAGAATAGAGCACAATGGTCCAGCTCGGTGAACGGTTTTTATATGCCTTTGAAATAACCGGAGTATGCATCATCGGTCTGATATTTGTTGGTATGGCCATGACGTCAGAATCTGCTGATATGGACTGGAAACTGGTGATTGCTGCAGTTCTGTGTTTTTGTATCGCCCTCTTCTTTGGGGTGATGTATATTACGAACACAAAGGAACGAGAGAAAAGAAAGTTCAGAATGTGAAATGTGATCAGAATCTAAAAAAAAGATTAGATGATGATTGCAGCAGATGTCTTATCTTTTTCTTCGTCGAAATCGACAACAACTGCTTCAGTTGACAGGAGCATTCCTGCAATAGATGCTGCATTCTGAAGACCGGATCTGACAACCTTTGTCGGGTCAAGAACTCCTGCCTGGAGAAGGTCTTCATAGGTGTCAGTCTTTGCATTGTATCCGTAGGTCTCGCTTGCATTGCTCTTGATCATAGCGATGACTTCGGCTCCCTCGCGACCTGCATTATCTGCAATCTGGCGGAGTGGTTCTTCAAGTGCACGCTTTACAATGTTGACACCGATCATCTGTTCAGGGTCAGCCTTCATGGATTCAAGTGCCTTGATTGCACGGAAGAGGGTTACTCCACCACCGGCGACATA
This sequence comes from Methanospirillum hungatei JF-1, assembly GCF_000013445.1. Classification (NCBI taxonomy): domain Archaea; kingdom Methanobacteriati; phylum Methanobacteriota; class Methanomicrobia; order Methanomicrobiales; family Methanospirillaceae; genus Methanospirillum; species Methanospirillum hungatei. The sequence goes on along the minus strand of NC_007796.1, from coordinate 1,188,583 downwards.
CCCTTCCTCGACTGCTGCCTTGGTTGCATTGAGTGCGTCATCGATACGCATCTTCTTCTCCTTGACTTCAGTCTCGGTTGCTGCGCCTGCCTTAATGACGGCGACCCCACCGGAGAGTTTTGCAAGACGGTTCTGAAGAGTGGTCTTGTCGTATTTCTTCTCGGTGATATTAAGCTGGGACTCTATCAGTTTCTTACGGGTGTCGATGTCTGATTTCTTCCCCTTACCGCCTACGATGGTGGTCTTGTCCTGGTCAACCTTGACGGTCCGTGCCTGTCCAAGCATGTCAAGGGTGACATCCTCGATTGCAAGGTTGCGTTCCTCGCTGATGACGGTTCCGCCGGTGAGGATTGCAATGTCCTGGAGAACTTCCTTTCTGACATCTCCAAATTCAGGTGCCTTTACTGCACAGACCTTGATGGCGCCACGGATGATGTTCAGGATGAGGGCAGTCTGGGCTTCTCCGTCGACATCGTCTGCGATGATGAGCAGTGGCTTTCCGCTCTGGGCGATCATCTCAAGAACCGGGATTAAAGTTTTCAGACTTGAGATCTTCCGGTCGGTGATGAGTATGTATGGTTCTTCAAACTCAACAACCCGGCGTTCCTGATCGGTGACCATGTAGGGTGATATGTACCCACGGTCAAACTGCATACCTTCGACATGCTCAAGGGTGGTCTCAAGGGTCTTGGAGTTCTCAACGGTGATGACACCATTGTATCCGACCCTGTCCATGGCCTCAGAGATCAGGTTTCCGATCTCTTCGTCATTGTTTGCAGAGATGATTGCGATGCGGTTAATAGTCTCCTTGTCCTTGACTTCGATACTCTTTGCCTTAATGGAGGCGACTGCAGCATCGACTGCCTTCAGGATACCCTTCTTGATCTCGATTGGGTTTGCACCGGCGGTGATATTCTTGATACCCTCGGTGATCATGGCCTGAGCAAGCACTGTTGCGGTGGTGGTTCCGTCTCCGGTGGTGTCCTGGGTCTTGGAAGCAACTTCCTTGATGAGTTTTGCACCAACATTCTCGAACTTGTCTTTGAGTTCGATCTCTTTTGCGATGGTTACTCCGTCGTTTGTGACGACCGGGCCACCTGCCTTGTCAAGGACAACATTTCTTCCCTTTGGTCCCAGGGTGATTTTTACGGTATTGGCAACTTTATTAACGCCTTCAAGGAGTGCATGACGGGCGTTTTCATTGAACATGAGTTGTTTTGCTGACATGAATGACACCTAGTTCAGTTTTGCAACGACATTCTTGAACTCGACGATAACATAGTCTTCTTTGTCAAATTCAATCTCTTCCTGGCTGTATCCACCATAAAGAATAATGTCTCCTGGCTTGATGGGGAGTTCTTTTCCGTCTTCGAATGTTCCGACGGCGATTACTTCTCCCTGTTTCTTCTTTTCCTTGGCAGAGTCAGGGATGTAAATGCCTCCCTTGGTCTTCTCTTCCTGCTTATAAGGTTTAATCAGGACACGTGGTCCGATTGGTGTAATTGCCATACGCTAACTCCTTTGAAATGCAATATGCACATAATTGTTGATTAAAAATTCTATATATATTTTTCTAATTCCTTCAAGATCATTTCGATAATATTGATATGATATCAACAATAACCTGATTGTATCTCATCCATGCATCAGCGGCTTATCCTCCAAAACCTCCCCCGTCCACATAAAAAAGACCTGATTGAAGAGACCTACTGGTTATGCGACACCCTGGGTCTGTCATCCGGTCGGGATATCGATAACCTGTCAACGCAGATTATTCTGAAAATACTGGAGAATTTATCTGGTAATGACGGGATATCCTCAGAGGATCTCGGATCTCTGCTGGAGATATCGCAGGGAAGAGTAAATCATCATTTAAGAAATCTGTCACGTTCAGGGATGATCTACCGGGACCGTCGTCTTATCCATCTGCGGGGTAGGAGCCTTCGTGATTCAATACGGGAGATTCGCCGGGATGCAAACCGGATATTTGACGAACTGGAATCGGTAGCAGATGAAATTGACGGAATTATAGGAATCAGCGGGAAATCTGAAGAGAAGTCGCTTGTAATCAGAATGAAATCCGGAATTATGGTACAAAAATAAATCCTGCTACAATTTTTTATTTTTTATTCACCATCTGAAGCAGGTTGTCTCTCATATTTTTTGTATGTGTTCCTTCCCAGTACTGCCGGTTACAGACTGGACAATATACAAGTGGAATATCTTCTGGAATTGGTGTATTGGGTTTTTCGGGAGATGTTCCCTCCTGTAACAGCGCATTACATCGTGAACACCTTGTCAGTCTTATCTCCGGATGAATAAGGCCTGCCTGGACAAGTTGTCTGATCTGTGCAGCAAGATCTGATGAAACAAGCCTGATAGCATTTCCTTCTCCCCGTCGTGCAAGTTCTGCATCCTGTGTCAGAATAATCCTCTTCTCCTCCCCTGCGATCTTTAGGATATCAGTATCTTCACGGGGATTTCCTGGTGGTAGATCATTTGCGCTTCTGCAGTCATATCCCATAAAACGGAGGTATTTACATAATGATCCTGCCATCCGATCACAGAAAAAGGAGTATTCCTGGTCGCCAGTCATATGTATGTGATGATGCCGGTCTCTTTTCCACAATGGGCGCATTTGCCATGATGCAGATGAATTGGTCCGACTGTATATCCTGACCGCCCAATCAGGAGGTTATTGCAATGGGGGCACCATGTCTGTTCATATTCATGTCCGGGGACATTCCCAAGATAGGGATACCGGAGTCCTTTCTCCTTGGCGAGGTGGAAAGCACGTTCGAGGGTTCTGATAGGGGTTGCTGGTGTTTCCTGCATTTGGAAATCAGGATGAAACCTGGTAAAGTGAACGGGAGTGTCTTGCCCAAGATTGTCAATCACCCATGAGATTAGTCGGCCGGTCTCTTCCGGTGAATCGTTCAGGCCAGGGATCATAAGATGGACTACCTCTATGTGAAGCCCAAGTTCTTTTGCACGTATGGCTGTGTCAAGAACGGGTTGTAGACGCGCCCTGCAGACCTTATGGTAGAACTCCTCGGTAAAGGCCTTGATATCTACCCGCCAGGCATCAAGGTCAGGGGCAAGATCTGTCAGAGCATCTTCGGTCATGTATCCATTCGTCACGTATACGGTTTTCAGACCCTGCTGGTGGGCAAGTCTGGCCATATCCTGGGTATACTCAAACCAGATGGTCGGCTCATTATATGTCCATGATATCGATGATGATCCTGATGCAATCGCCCTTTTTACTCCCTCTTCAGGAGAGAGAGTCTTTTGCCGGATGCTGTCAAAACTGGCGTGTGAGATATGCCAGTTCTGGCAATGGCTGCAGGAGAAGTTACACCCGACTCCGCCCAGGGAATATGAGAGTGTTCCGGGGAGAAAATGGTATAGTGGTTTTTTCTCGATGGGATCAACGGCTTCAGATGAAACCCTGCCATAGGTCTCTGCGATTAGCTGGCCACGTATGGATCTCCTGACACCGCATATACCAGTTTTTGTATCAGCAATCCTGCAATGATGATTACACAGATTGCAATGCATGATACCCGCATCATCACGGGAATAGTGTCGCGCTTCCATGATTACCCTGTTTTGTATGAGAAAGATGGTGGCTGGTTTATAAATGATGTAATTGTGCTGAATAACCTATATGCTTTCGATCAGGTAACGTATGAGGTTGAATGCCTACTATCGTGCTCTCACTGGGCGGGTCTATTCTTCTTCCTGATATAGATCGTCCGAATATCAAACCCTATATCTCTGTTTTGACCAGAATTTCTGCGAAAAATCGTCTTTTTGTTGTTGTTGGCGGGGGTGGAACTGCCCGTCAGTATATCTCTCTGGCACGATCCTTCGAGGCGGATGAAGCGTTTTCAGATGAACTTGGAATCATGGTTACCAGGCTTAATGCGACATTGCTCGTCGGCGCACTCGGGCAGGCTGCCTACCCCTGTGTCGTTACCAGTCATACCGAAGCACTCTGCGCTGCTGAAACCGGGAAGATTGTTGTGATGGGGGGTATCACACCCGGGCAGACTACAGATGCGGTGGCTGCAGTGCTCGCAGAGCGGACTGGCGCAGATATTTTCATAAATCTGACTGCGGTTGATGGGATTTATTCAGCTGATCCACGCAAAGATCCTGCAGCAAAACGCTTTGAGACGATGAATCCTGCAGAACTCTTAGATGTTGTCATCGGTCAGCAGGCTGTGGCAGGAGTCAATACGGTCATGGATATTGTGGCCGTGAAGATGGTTGAGCGGTGCGGTATACCCCTCCTGGTGATGGACGGACGTGATCCTGCTCTTCTGGAATCAACCCTTGAAACGGGCAGATTTGTCGGAACGCTCGTTACCAGGAATGGAAAAAATCCATTTCCACTCAAAAAATAAAAAGGAAGGGTATAAATGGTACCGGGTTCAACATATGTCCCGCACGGGGTAATAGGGTAGCCTGGTCCATCCTAGAGCGTTTGGGACGCTTTGACCGCAGTTCAAATCTGCGTTACCCCATCTTCTTTTATGACTGATTTAGACCCTAATACGATTCTTTCACGTCTGCGGTCACGATACGATCTCTTAAACAGCAGGGATGAATTTCTGCATTTCAAAAATCCGTATGAAACTCTGATTGCTACCATTCTTTCCGCACAGACTACTGATCGGTGCGTAAACATGGTCACCAGGGAACTTTTTATGAAATATCCGGATGTAGCTGCCCTTTCAGAGGCGCCCGTTCAGGATGTGGAGAAGCTAATCCACCCGACCGGATTTTTCCGCACCAAGGCAAGGAATATCATTGCGGCATCGCAGATGGTCATGAAAGAATTTGATGGCCGGGTGCCTGATGAGATGGATGATCTGGTACGGTTACCAGGAGTAGGGAGGAAGACTGCAAATATCGTTCTTGATCATGCATTTTCCAAAACGGTGGGAATCGCTGTTGATACCCATGTAAGAAGGGTGTCCATGCGCCTTGGACTTACCGACGAGAGCGACCCGGATCGGATAGAAATGGATCTGGTACGGGTTTTCCCAAAGGAATTCTGGGCAGAGATTAATGGGCTCTTCATCCTGCATGGGCGACGAGTCTGTACTGCACGACATCCGGCCTGTGATAATTGTAATCTGGCTGACCTGTGCAGGTATGCATCATCAAATAAGATGTGATCTCTTGGGATGAGTAATCCCTGTATCATTCATCCTTTATTTTCACTATTTTCCAGATCTTCGGAGATTATTTTGTCAGAAAAAAACGTAAAAACTGATGGACCGAGCGGGAATTGAACCCGCGGCCTCTACCATGCCAAGGTAGCGATCTCCCACTGATCTACCGGCCCGCCTTATTAGGTTGATACTTATCACATATATACTCATCCATCTCTCTCGAAAAGATGGATTTCGTACTCGTTCCCTCTGTTATTCTTCCTGAAAGAATTTTGATTCCTGACAACCAATAGATTGACCTCATACATGCTTGGTATTATTGGTGGAACTTCATTACTGGACTATCAGGGCTCAGAATTTACAAAATTTGAACAACATACACCTTATGGCACAAGTGAATTATTTAAAGGTGAAGGATTTTTTCTTCTTCTCAGACATCAGAACCGATGTGCTCCCCATATTATTCCATATCGTTCCCATATCGCTGCGCTCAAACTTGCCGGCGCAGATCGCATCATAGCGCTTGGATCAACCGGTTCATTACAGGAAGATATCCCTCCGGGATCCCGTGTTATTCCTGATGATTTTATCTGCCTGACTCCGGTTCCGACCATTATGAATCACACAATCGACCATGTTAATCCTGAATTTGATGCTGATCTTCGGACACTTCTGATGAAACTCTCTCCTGAGGCAATCCAGAGAGGAACCTATATTCAAACCCGTGGACCCAGGCTGGAGAGTAAAGCTGAGATCTCATGGATGAAGAGGTTCGCAGACATTGTTGGAATGACCATCGGAAGTGAACTGACCGTTGCCGCGGAACTGGGACTTCCTTTTGCAGCTATTTGCACTGTAGACAATTATGCCAATGGAGTGTGCGATGCTCAAATCACCTATGAATCCATCATCAGAACTGTCAGGGAAAACCAGGAGAAAGCGCTTGATCTCCTCGGACGGATTATAAATTCGGTTAGATAATGCTTTACATCCCGTGTATCTGGATACCCCTTCGGGAGCAGATGGTTTTAATCATTTAGCAGAGTATCTTATGTTGTTCATCGTACCTTCAGGTGATTTGATCTGGCTGTCATCACAATCCTGACTATTGGAGATCCAAAGCAGTTTTCCTTTATAACCCAGTTATTTACAGAGAACGGGGCGAAGATATCCATTAGCGCAGCCTCTGATGTGAAGGACACCATCAATAAATTACAGACTGCTCATTATGATGTCGTCATTGGGGATTTTGATCTTGGAAAAGAAAATGGGCTGGATTTCATCGCGAAGGTAAAAAAACAAATTCAATACAGTCCGGTTACCATCTTCACCGGAAATCAGGCGCCGGCAGTGGTAAAAGAAGCGGTCAAAGCAGGAATTGATTATTTTTTTCTGCAGAATGATGAAACCGAACTGGAAACTCTCCGGCTGAATACATTTATCAGACAGATCGTCAGACAGAAACAAGGGGAAGAGGCGCTTCATTATGCAGACACCAATTTCAGGACCATTGTAGAAGCAACTGACGATTCCATCTACATGGTGGACCGCCATTTCAGGTATCTATTCATCAACAGTCCTCATCAGAAACGACTTGGTATTTATGGCGAAAATTATGAGTCAAAGATGTACAAGGATCTCCATACTGAAGAGGAGACCCAGCGTTTCGTTCATTCCTTAAACCAGGTTATTACGCATAACAATTATTTTTCTGAAGAGTATGAGAAAGAGGGCAGGTTTTACAATAGAAAGTTTATCCCTGTCCGATACCAGACGTCGCAGCAGACCCTTGCGGTAACGGTTGTCTCAATAGACATCACTGACCGCGTCAGGCTTGAAGATGAGGTGGCCAGGGGGGCATCACTGGTTACAGCAACATTTGAGTCCACGTCTGATGGAATCTTTGTTGTTGACCGGGTTGGGAAGATCATCAATTATAATCAGAAGTTCCTGGACATGTGGTTTGTTCCTGAGTCGGTTATTGGGGAACGGGACGAAGAAGTCCTGTTGGCGTATCTTGAAGACCAGCTTGAGGACCGCGAATCTTTTATTGAAAAGATCAATTACCTCAAGACTCATCCGGAAAAAGAAGCATTTGATGTTCTGGAGTTTCGTGATGGCCGGGTATTTGAACGCAATACACTCCCACAACGTATTGGCGGGACAATCATCGGCCGGGTCTGGACCTTTAAGGATGTAACCGAACAGCGAAAGACGCTTACCACGCTCCAGGTTACTCAGGCCAACTACCGGAGCGTTGTTGAGTCAACCGGTGATTCAATCTTCATGGTTGATCGTGAAGGCTGTTACCTCTTTATGAACTCATATCACCGGAACAAACTTGGGGATATTGCTGATAAGTATCTTGAAAAACGTATGCGGGTCATGCTCCCGCCAGGTGAAGACCAGCGGTTTGACCAGGCACTTCAAAGGGTGATTTCTACAAAGCGTCAGGTTCAGGATGAGTTCCACTGGCTTTCAAAGGATTATATCCGGCGGTTTACTCCGGTAAAGGATGATGAATCTGATGAGATCAGAGCGGTGACCGTAGTCCTCACAGATATTTCCGATTGGAAAGCTGCGGAACAGGAGGTAAAAAATAATGAGGAACGTCTCAAGATCCTCTTTGATTATGCGCCTGAAGCTTATCTATTGACCGATATTAAAGGTACCTTTATCGAATCCAACCGGGCTGCGACAGAACTTACCGGGTATACACCTGATGATTTGAAAGGACGGAATATCTTCACGATGGGTCTGATTGGGTCGATGCATATCACCAAGACAGCTGTTCTCTTTGCGAAAAATGCCCTGGGCCGGCCGACAGGTCCTGATGAGGTTCATATCAGCAGGAAAGACGGGAAGATTCTCTATGCTGAGGTTATGACCTATCCAATCCGGATTAGGACTCAGAGTCTTGTGATGACAATTGCCCGGGACATCACTGACCGCAAAGCCTCTGAAGAAGCATTAAAACAGCGTGAAGAGCAGTACCGACTGTTGGTCAATAATGCAGGTGAAGGTGTTTTTGTTCTTCGTGATACCAGGATTATTTTTGCAAATCCAAAGTCATCTGAAATATTTGGGTATACTTCACAAAACCTTACCCAGTCTACTATTTCAGATATTATCCATCCCGACGATCTGGAAGAATTCTCCACCCTTCTGGAACGTGCCCGTGAAGGAGAGCAGATACATGCCGGTGTATCTCTTCGTGCCTTAACAAATACCGGAGAACTTCGGTGGCTTGAAGTTGGTATGGCAGAGATTGTCTGGCAGAATAACCCGGCTATCCTGCTCCTGTGTATGGATATTACCAAGCAGAAGATAGCTCAGGATGCCCTTGTTCAGAGTAACCGAAAGCTCAACCTGCTCTCATCTATTACCCGTCATGATGTTCTGAACCAAATTACTATTTTACTGGCATACCTTGATCTTCTGAAAAAGAAGAATAAGGATCCTGACCTCGAGCCATTTATCGCAAAACAGGTAGAAGCGACCCAGTCAATTAGAAGCCAGATTGTGTTTACCAAGGAATACCAGGATGTTGGTGTCAAAGAGCCTCAGTGGCAGAATCTGGGATCTACCATTGCCAATGCCCGTGAGTATGGACGGGTGGAGTGTGTGAGCTGGGATGATAATCTCAACTCTATCGAGATATATGCCGACCCGCTTTTGGAAAAGGTCTTCTCAAATCTTATCTCAAATTCCCTGATGCATGGAGAGACTGTCTCTCAGATCAGGTTCTTTACCGAGGAGACTCCTTCGGCCCTTCTTTTAATATATGAAGATAATGGTGTCGGGATTCCTGAAAAGGATAAAAAGAAGATATTCCATCATGGGTTTGGAAAAAACACCGGTTTCGGGTTATTCCTGTCTCGTGAGATCCTCTCAATTACCGGACTTTCTATTACTGAAACCGGGAAAGAAGGAAAAGGTGTCAGGTTTGAGATATCAATACCACGAAACCTGTACCGGTTAGTGTAATTTTTTCAAACAATCTTCCACCTCTTCCATAAATTGATAAATATATGCCCTCCCATGAAAGATATTGTTGTAAACGAGGGCATCATTGAGTGATGTATATCCATGTACTAGGATATTTCGAAAACCTTTCATATGTCTGATTTTTTCACACAGTTCTGTGGAAAGACAATGTTCTGATAATTTTTCCAATATGGACAATTCATCTCCCGCTATACCTGAACATACATATCGATAGAGCATAGCACAAATGTCATTTATTTGTTCAATTATGATCTGTATTTGTCGCTCAGATGATCTTCTGATGATGAGTGATTTTTTATATTCATCGTAATTTTCCGGAAATATTTTGTTTAATTCATCGATATACTGGTCAAGCAAACGGATTGAATTGCGGATTCTTTCTTTATTGGTCACTCTATCATTATCCTGTAAGATGGTTCATAATCGTCCCATTGTCTGTTCGTTTTTAAGATTTTATCAAAAAGAATATCATCATCACGAATAAAGACTGGTATTCCTTCCCTGATAACTTGTATTTTTATATAAAGAGGGAGAAGAGAGAATAACGTAATATCCAGGGGAACCGTACCCATTGCTGCATAAGATCCTGAATAATGGAGTAATCTATCAAAGAAAGCAGATTGCTCATCATTATATGAAATGATACATATATCAATGTCTCTGAAATCACTTCTGTTTACTGAACTTCCATAGTGATACACTGCAAGAATGTCATTATCTTCTTTTACTTCTCTGATGAAACCCGGATATAACGGATGATTCATGAGGGAATAACCCGAGTAAATAGAAAGTGACATTTCTTCAATGTCTGTTTTTTAAGTAATAAAAGGCTTACACAAAAAATTATTCGTCAGAAGAACCGTTTTCATCCGGTCCCTCGTCGATTATTTCTGCCTGGGGTATATCATCACTGATATCTTTTTGCTCTTCCGGAGAGAGTGAGGTGACACCAACCACCCGGTCACCTGCCGCAAGTCTCATTATCCTGACACCCTGGGTTGAACGACCCTGTATCGTGATCTTTTCAACGCTGGTTCTGATGACAATTCCTTCAGCACTCATGAGGATGATCTCTTCTTCAGGCCCTGCGGAGAATGCCGTGACAATACCATCATTTCGTTTGAGTTTGATGTTTCTGACACCCATCGTCCCACGGCCATGACCACGGTACTCATCAAAGTTCGTCCGTTTTCCATACCCTGAAGAGGTGATGGTGAGGAGATGCTTCCCTTCTTCGATGACGGTCATACTGGTTACGATATCATCATCTTTCATTCGCATTCCGATTACACCAAGAGCATTGCGGTGTCGAAGAGGTATTTGTTCCTCATGGAACCGAAGACTCTGACCATATTTTGTCGTGATGATGATCTCCTGGCTACCATCACTGACCATGACATGTACCAGGTTATCACCCTCACGCAGGGAAATAGCGTTTACTCCGGTAGATCTCGGGCGTGAAAACTCATCCTGTGGGATCTTAATGATCATACCTCGTTCGGTCAGGAAGAGGAAGAACCGATCAGATGAGAACTCCTGGACCGGGATGACTGCGGTTACCCGTTCCTCACTCCGAAGGTCAAGAAGATTTACAATTGCCTTCCCTTTACTCTGCCTGGAGCCTTCCGGTATATCAAAGACTCTGAGCCAGTATGCCCGTCCAGTTGAGGTGAAACAGAGGAGATGGTCATGGGTATTTGCAACAAAGACCTGTTCTACATAATCTCCATCTTTAATGGAGATTCCCATAACACCTCTGCCTCCCCTGCCCTGAACCCGGTAGGCATCCACATCCATGTGCTTGACATAATTCTGGTGAGTCAGACAGACAAGAACCTGCTTGTTAGGGATAAGATCTTCCCTGACAATCTCCTGTAGATCACCGGTGATCTGGGTTCTTCTCTTGTCGGCGTATTTTTCCCGAAGTTCCTGAAGTTCCCGGGAAATTTCAGCCCTGATATTATCCTCGGATGAGAGAAGTTCGATAAGCTTTCTGATTTCAGCTTCCAGTTGTTCCCGTTCATCGATAAGTTTCTGCTTTTCAAGAGCTGCAAGCCGGCGAAGCTGCATCTGAAGGATTGCACCGGCCTGTGCTTCATCAAGGGAGAATTTGGCAATAAGTGCTTCCTTTGCCTCATCTGCAGTCTGTGCTGCTCGGATAGTCGTGATTACTGCGTCGATATTGTCGATTGCATGGAGCAGACCCCGGAGGATATGAACCCGTTCTTCAGCTTTTCGCTTGTCAAACTCGCTCCTTCTCGTAATAACCGTTATTCGATGACGGACAAACTGCTCAATCAGAGGGATAAGTCCAAGGATCTTTGGCTGACGATCAACGATTGCGTAGTTAATAATCCCAAAGGTGCTTTCAAGAGCAGTGTGCTTATAGAGGTGATTCAGGATCAGCTGAGGTCGTGCATCTTTCCGAAGATCGATGACAATCCTCATGCCGTCCTTGTCAGATTCATCCCTGAGATCCGAAATCCCTTCAATCCTCTTCTCTTTGACTAACTCTGCGATATGCTCGATAAGTTTGGCTTTATTAACCTGGTACGGGATCTCGGTGATGATGATCTGGTTGCGTTTTCCTGATTCATCTATCTCTGCAACCCCCCTGACGGTCAGTTTCCCCTGTCCGGAGAGGTATGCATTCTGAATCCCGTCGGTCCCCATGATGATACCTCCGGTCGGGAAATCAGGACCGGGCATAATCTGCATGAGTTCATAGACCGTCGTATCCGGGTGTTCCAGGTAGTGACAGACGGCATCACATACTTCTCCCAGGTTGTGGGGTGGCATTTTGGTTGCGATACCAACAGCAATACCGTCAGATCCGTTAATGAGAAGGTTGGGCAGTTTTGCCGGAAGGACAGATGGTTCCTGCAGGGATTCATCAAAGTTCGGGACAAACTCGACGGTCTCTTTTTCAAGATCGGTGAGAAGTTCTTCTGCTTCCCGTTTCAGTCTGACCTCAGTATAACGCATTGCTGCAGGGGCGTCACCGTCAACAGAACCGAAGTTCCCCTGACCGTCGACCAGCATCATCCGGTACGAGAAGGGCTGGGCCATCTTGACGATGGTATCATAGATGGATGCATCACCATGCGGGTGATACTTACCCATGACATCTCCGACTACACGGGCGGATTTTTTATATGGCTTGTCATGGGTGTTTCCCATCTCCCACATGGCAAAGAGTGACCGCCGGTGCACTGGTTTTAATCCATCCCTGACATCAGGAATTGCACGCCCGATGATGACAGACATTGCATAATCGATATAGGAGGATTTCATCTCCTCTTCGATATTGACAGGATTGACCTTCGGGACAAAGAGTGGCTGCTGGGATTCTTCAGATGTCAAGGTTCGTCACCTCTTTTGCATGCCGTTTGATAAAATCCCGACGGGCGGTTACATCATCACCCATCAGCTTTTCAAAGATCTCATTTGCGTATGCTGCATCCTCGATGACTACCCGTTTGAGCACTCTTGTCTCCGGGTCCATGGTTGTTGCCCAGAGCTGGGATGCATTCATCTCTCCAAGACCTTTGTACCGCTGAACGTTCACGCCTTTTTCACCCATCTCCTGTAAAATCTCTTTCATCTCCTCTTCGGTGTAGGCGTACTTCTCCTGTTTTCCCTTCGCAATCCGGTAGAGAGGAGGCTGGGCCAGGTAGATATATCCTGCTTCAATGAGTGGCTGCAGATATCTGAAGAAGAATGTCATGAGAAGAGTGCTGATATGGGCACCGTCCACATCCGCATCGGTCATGATGATGATGTGGTGATACCGTGCTTTTTCGATATCGAATGACTCGCCCACGCCGGTCCCGATTGCTGAAATGAGTGCCTGAATTTCATTATTTTTCAATATCTTATGGACCGTTGCCTTTTCAACGTTCAGGATCTTACCACGAAGGGGAAGAATCGCCTGGAACCGTCTGTCCCGCCCCTGTTTGGCACTGCCACCTGCAGAGTCTCCTTCCACGATGTATATCTCACTCTTTTCTGCAGAGCGTTCTGAGCAGTCGGCAAGTTTTCCTGGAAGTCCTGATGATTCAAGTGTGCTCTTTCTTCTGGCAAGTTCTTTTGCTTTACGTGCTGCTTCCCTGGCCTGATATGCCAATACAGCCTTGTCAACAATAGCGGCGAGTTCTTTTGGATGCTCTTCGAAGTATTCACAAAGTGATGCATAGACCAGTGAATCAACAATTCCTTTGACTTCACTGTTCCCCAGTTTCATCTTGGTCTGGCCTTCAAACTGGGGATTTGCCATCCTGACTGATATAATGGCAGTAAGACCCTCTCTGACATCATCACCCTTGAGGGAGAGGTTCTGGTCCTTGATCGCCTTGTTTTCCTTTCCCATTTTATTGATGGCCTTGGTAAGGGCAGATCGGAAACCCTCAAGGTGTGTCCCGCCTTCCTTGGTATTGACACTGTTTACGTAGGTGTATACTTTTTCTGAATATGCGGCTGCATACTGGAATGCGATGTCAACCTCAACCCTGGCTTCTTCATCTTTTCGGCTAAAAGAGATGACCGATTCATGGATTGGCTGAGCTTCGTGATTGAGATATCTGACATATTCTGATATCCCGCCCTCATAAGAGAAGACTTCGCTGCATTCCTCCAAATCCTCACACCGCTCGTCAGCAATGCTGATGGTGATCCCGGAATTCAGAAATGCGAGTTCACGCAATCGGTGAGCAAGAATATCATAGTCAAACTCAATCGTTTCAAAGATCTTCGAATCCGGTTTGAACCTGATCATTGTTCCGGAGATCTTGGAAAGATATCTATTCAGAAATTCTTCTTTTGTTTCCGGGCAGTTGTCGGGAAGGCTCCCGTACCGCTTTATATACCGATCCTTGATCTCTTCAAAGTCTTCTTCTTTTTTCTCAAGGTCTGTCTGTGGCTGACCTCGTGAAAAGAACATCCGGTACTCATACCCGTCTTTCCAGACCGTAGCAGTCAGTTCAACAGAGAGTGCATTGACAACTGAGACACCTACCCCGTGCAGACCCCCTGACACCTGGTAGGTATTTTTATCAAACTTTCCACCTGCATGAAGGACCGTGAGAACTGTTTCAAGAGCAGTTTTGTTATCATTGTCCTTCATCGGGTCAATTGGGATACCACGCCCGTTGTCCTCCACACTGACGCTCCCATCCTGGTGGATGACAACCTGGATATGGGTACAGTATCCTGCAAGGGCTTCGTCAATGGAATTGTCAACCACCTCATAAACAAGATGGTGAAGACCACGGCTATCGGTAGACCCGATATACATGGCCGGCCGTTCCCTGACCGGTTCAAGGCCCCGTAGAATTTTGATATTCTCAGAATTGTATGTATTGGACAGACAAAAACCTCCCAAAAAATATGTGATGCGAAAATGTGTCCAATACTATTGGTGTTTGTACAACTAAAACATGGTGATTCAGCTGCAAAAATATGCATGGATCAATCAGGCTGATTCAGTCTTACTCCCTGCTTCGCGCACTGATTTCATGTAAAATAACCCTACAACTGTGAATGTAATCACCGGCGAGACAAATTCAGGGATGTGAAATCCGAAACTGTCAATGAGCATGATAATCCCCAGACAAAGGATTGAATACATTGCTCCGTTCTTCAAAAACCGGTATTTTTTTATCCTGTCAATATTGCCGACGGTTATCTGTCTGACAGCAATGGCACCAAGGGCGTTTCCAATCAGAATGAGCGGGACTGACATAGTAAAAGCAAATGCCCCAAGAACTCCATCAATAGAGAATGTCGCATCAATGACTTCCAGGTACAGGATTTTACTTATGTCAGACATATCCCCGTTGATAAGTTTCTGCTCCTGCAGTTCTGCATTCTGGCGGAAACCATGAACAATAAAAAAGGCCGTGGATCCGACAACTGCTCCAAACGCCATCATGGCATTTTTTTCAATTGCAAACCAGACAATTGCCATGAGCAGGATGGATACTACTGCATAGAACCAGACCCCCTTGGAAAAGAAGTACCGTTCTCCAGGAAGCCCGAAGTGTTTCTCTTCAAGGAAGAGCCAGTGAAAAAAGAGAAAGATAAGAAATGTTCCCCCACCAATGAGCAGAATAGGGGAAGAGGTTTCTATGGCCTCTTTTATATCAGGATTGTCACTGAACATGGCAGTGAAAGCCTCCCATAAAGTCAGTTCAGGTGTTGAAAACCAGACAAGGAGGAGAGGAAGCAGTCCGCGGACCAGAAATACGGCGAATAGGATTCCCCATAGCAGAAACCATCTCCGGTATTTTGGTTGCATGGAGCCGAGCACTTCTGCATTGATGATAGCGTTATCAATACTACAGATTATCTCGAACATGCACAGACCTATTATGGTCAGGATGATTGTGAAGAGTTCCACAAAAGAAGGTATGAGACGAAAAGGATATGAATACCATCTATTCTGTTATCTTTACATGGCAGAAGATTGATAATTATAGCACGTATATTATCAGGATTAAAAGGGAGAGCACGATGGTACCTTCTGGTCACCAGTTCACTATATATATTCAGTCCTCCTATCCGATGATATGAAGAATCAGGTCCTCCTCATTCTTGTATTTATATTGACCATAGGTATTCTGTCATCAGGTTGTATAAATCAGGACTTAGGTTCGCTCTCTGATAGTGGTCCTGTTCCGGTATCGACCGCCGGAGAGCCGGTGGTAACAATGACACAGATCCCTTCTTCTGCAGAGCCTGTTCAGAAACGGGTGATGACTCCTGATACACCCGGTTCCGGGCAGCTAAGAGTTTTTATTGAGGACACCTTTCCAGAACTAACGAAAGCTTATATGGCAATCAGGACTGCTGATCGTGCTCTTGATGCAGCTGGTATTCAGGAAAAGGCGCTGGCTCTTGAGACGGCTATTAATGACCTGACAGATGAGTATTCCCTTGACCGGTCACTTCCTGAAAAAAATGTCTTCCCTGGTCTCACATCAAAAGAGGAAGTTATTTTTAACAAATACCTGGGTTTTATCAGATCTCTTGGATCCTATGCATCAAGTCTGAAACAGGCTGTGTACTGGAAGAATGCAGGGACTGATGCGGCATCTCTTGGAAATTACCGTCGATACCAGGATCTTGCAGATAATTATGGGAAGAAAGTGATTACCGATATAAAAACACTTGATGGCTATTGTTCGGAATGGGGATTTCCATACCTTGATAAAAAATATGTCAGGGAATATTCTTTTAGTTCCTGATTTTCAGACCTGATTCACTTTTTCATCAGGGATGGTCAGAGTTCCTGCTGTCCCGTCTACCTCTACGATTGTGCCGGATGGAAGGCTGGTAAGGGGAGTTTTAATCCGGTCGATCATGGGTATCTTTCCCATTATGGCGCCGACAACGATGATGGTCTCTGCTTCCTGGTTGATGATCGCCGCTGGAGCATGTCCATTGCGCGAGAGGGCATAGAGAATATAACTCCCGACTGTTGATCCTTTCCCATATTCAAAGGCCAGAACCGACCCCGTGATGTCTTTTCCTTCAAGCGGGTGACCGGGTTCTAATACAATTCCAGTCTCCGGATCTACGCCGGAGAGAAATGAGATTGGATCAGGACCAATGAGCAAGGGCCCTTTTCCAATACCACGCGATATTCCGCGTCCCTGTATTATCATGCACACTCACGTATAAGTAGAACGACTGGATAATTATGTACTATGGAACAGCCTCTTGCACGTATCTCCTGTGAAAATGAGATTCACTATCAGATCCGGATCCAGGAGCTGGAGGCCCAGAATCTTGAGTTGTCTATCAGATCAGAGGAATTAATCAAGGAAAATTCTGTACTGAAAAGAGAGAATTCACAACTCAAACGAATGCCCCTCTTTGTTGCGCTGGTAGTGGATGTTTTTGAAAATGGCGAGGTTTATCTTCGTCAGATGGGGAACAACCAGGAGTATGTAACTGTACTCGCTGATGAACTGCGCCCCCACATCTATCCGGGATGTAAAGTCGCTGTAAACAATGCTCTTTCAGTGGTGAAGGTGCTTGAAGAGACCTATGACTCAAGGGTCAGGGTAATGGAGCTTGATGAATCCCCCGAGGTGACCTTTGAGTATGTCGGAGGTCTTAGTGGTGAGATAGAAGAGATCAGGGAAGCGGTTGAATATCCGCTGACAATGCCTGAAGTTTTTGAGCGGATTGGTGTCGAACCCCCCAAAGGAATTCTTCTCCATGGGCCTCCGGGGACTGGAAAAACCCTTCTTGCAAAAGCAGTCGCTCATAATGCAAAAGCCACTTTTATCCGGATGAGTGGCAGTGAGCTGGTTCATAAATACATTGGTGAAGGTGCCCAGATGGTCCGCGAACTCTTTTCACTGGCACGTGACCGGGCCCCGTCTATTGTGTTTATCGATGAGATTGATGCAATCGGAACAACACGGACCAATGACGGGACAAGCGGGAGTGCTGAGGTGCAGCGTACCCTGATGCAACTGCTGGCAGAGATGGATGGGTTTGATAACCGGGGGGATGTCAGGATTATGGCAGCAACCAACCGGGTTGATATGCTTGATGCGGCACTTCTTCGTCCTGGTCGTTTTGATCGGATCATTGAGATACCGGTACCTGATATCATCGCCCGTGAGGAGATATTAAAGATCCATACCCGAAAGATGAATCTTTCCCCTGATGTAAATCTTGCTGAAATATCTGTTCTGACCGAGGGGCTCACCGGTGCACAGATTCAGGCAGTCTGCAGGGAAGCAGGTATGTTTGCCGTTCGGAAGAGTGCATTTGAAGTAACGAACCAGGATCTGCTTGATGCCATAAACAAGGTTACCGGCGAAGAGCATGATTCTGAAGAGCGGATGTTCCGCTAATATCGTTTTTTATGAATCTGCTGATTTTCAGCAGACCGGGGATAAGGTTATATCAGGAACTCAGGAGATCCGAGACCGCATGGAATGCGCTTCGGTTTTATGGTCCTGTAGAAACTCCGGTCGGCATAATTGTTAAGGTCAGTTCACTATCTGCAGCGCTCTCCCTGGCTTCAGATTTGAAGTACTTTATCAGGAAATTTGGGTCTGATTATCTTTTTGAGATAGCTCCTGGTATGTATTGTACCCCGTCCGTTGCCAGATCACGGTATCTTGAAAGAGAACCTCACGCAGATCCCTGGCCCTGGAAGATCTGGTACCGGGTCAAAGGAGATGGTAACCTGGTAAAATATGATACCTTTCCAGAATTATGCACTCGTGATAGAGATCAGGCGTGTGACGAGGATGTTTTCGAAGTACTCTGTTCTGAAGAAGAGTGCACCGTCTGCCGGCTTTGTGCACCTGAAGCTGTCAGACCGGACAATCTTCAAAAAACAGAAGAGGGAGAAGAAGAGTAATCAGGCAAACATAACGCCTGCGGTCGTCAACCTGTGATCCCTCTCAAAGTCACATCTGAATTTATTTAGAGCAGTCAGGAAATCTTCCTGATCAACTTGCGGGTGTTCCTTCCTGATAGCAAACATGCCGGCTTCCATACAGATTGCATTCAGTTCTGCTCCGTTTCTCCCTTCAGTAAGCCGGGCTACCTCCATAAGATCAACATCCTCTGACAGGTTCATACACCGGGTATGGACTTTCAGAATGGAGTATCTGCCTTCGGTATCAGGGAGAGGAATTTCAATAATCCTGTCAAAACGTCCCGGACGCAGGAGAGCTGCATCAAGAATATCAATCCGGTTTGTTGCACCGATAATTTTCACATCACCACGTGGCTCAAAACCATCCATGGCTGCGAGGAGTTGCATAAGTGTACGCTGCACTTCACGGTCTCCAGAGGTCATGGCTTCTGTGCGTGATGCACCGATGGCATCAATCTCATCGATGAATACGATTGATGGTGCCTTCTCTTTCGCAAGGTCAAATAGTTCCCTGACAAGACGGGCTCCTTCACCAATATATTTCTGGACCAGTTCTGAACCGACAGTGTGCAGGAAGATTGCATGGGTCTCATGTGCAACGGCCTTTGCAAGAAGGGTTTTACCCGTACCAGGAGGGCCATAAAGCAGGACTCCTTTGGGTGGGTTAATACCTATCTTCTCAAACAGATCAGGTCTTGTCATCGGAAGTTCGACCGCTTCACGAATCTCCATAATCTGCTTTTCAAGGCCGCCTATGTCCTCATAGGTCTCAGTCGGAGCGTCAACCAGTTCCATACCATATACCTGTGAATCATATGTGCTTGGGAGCACTTCCACTATAGCCAGGGATTGCTGATTTAAGGTACATCTGACACCGGCTTTCAGGGTGGTCGGATTAACTGCCTGTGACACCCTGACGAGAAACCGGGGCCCCGCACTAGAACGCACAACAACGCGGCCGGAATCGATGATATCAGTTATGGTTCCGACAATGAGCGGGGGGGTTTTCAGGTGTTCAATCTCGCTTTTCAGCTTCCTGACCTCCCGTTCGTACCGGATCTTCTGGGTCTCAATATATCGCTTATCTGACTCCAGTTGCCGTATCTGCTCTTTCAATTCCTGGTTTTGCGATTCCATTCCTGCAACCCGGTCTACTAAATACCGGTATAACTCGTCAGGAGTTTTCATGTCATCCGGGTGGCGGGCTGCTTCTGCCATCTGATCAATCAGGTATATAGGGGTAAGTGACTATATGATGTTTGCGAAAATGCAGTGTGAAATGTGCGGCGCAGAAGCCAAAGGCCCTTTGAAAAGGATCAAGATCGAAGGGGCCGAGCTCTCGGTGTGTAATGGCTGTGCAAAATATGGCACTGAAGTCCAGGGAGCAGTTCCCCGGACATCTGCAGCACAGGCAGTACGAACATCCGCCTATTCCGGTTCCACAAGACCACAGGTCCAACGATCCAGGGATCTGTTTGACCGGATGGGAGGCGATCTTGTTGAAGATTATGCTGACCGGATTCGGGATGCACGGATGAAACTGGGAATGACCCAGAAAGATCTTGCCCTTGCCATGATGGAGCGTGAGCTCCTCGTAAAGAAACTTGAAAAAGGCGAACTGATACCGGAAGATGAGGTTCGAAAGAAGTTGGAAAAGATACTCAATATCAGTCTGCTGGACGAAGGTTCATCAGAACCGACTGATCTGCACCACGCCAGGATGACTACCACGATGGGGGATGTCATCCAGATCAAGAAGGCGAAGAAGTAATTTTCCTCATTTTTTGTGCGTGAAATGATAATGTAGGCATTGTACATCATCCATGCTATGCTATGGCATGGCACGATAGCGATAGGTTTATAAGTAACAACACTGACCCCTGATCATGACAAACTGTGTGGAGGGTGTGAAGTCTGTTGCGTTCTGCAGTTCTGCTTCTTCCAGCTTGTCTTTTGTACCGAACGACCGTTCTGACGAGTATCGTTTTTATTCGTTCTTTTTTAGCTTTTATCAGTTTTTTTGGTACTGAGTGATTACTCGTATCAAAAAGGAGTGATCTGTTATGAGAGGGAAAGATATCAGACTTGAAAGAATCATGAATCGCAACACCAGAAAGACAATTATTGTTCCCATGGATCATGGAGTAACCCTTGGACCCATTGAGGGCCTTGTGGATCTTCCTGATGCAGTAAATTCTGTTGCAGAGGGGGGGGCAAATGCAGTCCTAGGTCATGTGGGTCTGGCCCTGCATGGTCACCGGCAACGGGGCCATGATGTCGGCCTTATTCTGCATCTCTCGGCATCGACTGCTATCGGGCCGGATCCGAATGAAAAAGTGCTGGTCAATTCGGTAACAAATGCCCTGAAGATGGGTGCAGATGCAGTTTCGATGCATGTGAATATCGGTGCCGATTCTGAAGCACATATGCTGACCGATCTCGGGCATGTTGCCATTGAATGTATGGAATGGGGAGTTCCGCTCCTTGCCATGATGTACCCGCGTGGCCGGAAGATTGATGACGAACATGCCGTGGAGCATGTACGGCTTGCGGCCAGGGTGGCTGCAGAACTAGGAGCTGACCTTGTGAAGACCAATTACACCGGTGATCCTGATACTTTCCGTGAAGTTACCAGGGGCTGTCCGGTTCCGGTTGTAGTGGCAGGAGGATCAAAGACGGATGATCTTACCACTCTTGAACTTATCGAAGGTTCGATGGAAGGCGGGGCAGCCGGACTCTCTATCGGAAGAAATGCGTTCCAGCATGCAAATCCGGCATCATTTGTCCGTGCTTGTGCAAAAATTGTTCATGACGGTATGAGTGCAGCTGAAGTGCATGAGATGCTGAAAGGAGGCATGTTATGATTGGAAAACAGATCCGTATCGAACGGATAATGGATAGAAATACCGGAAAAGCGGTAATAATCCCCATGGATCATGGGATGACTCTGGGACAGATTGACGGTCTTTTAAATATGACCGAGACTGTTGCCGAAGTATCTGACGGTGGAGCAAATGCCATCATCCTGCATAAAGGCCTTGTACGTCCGGGTCATCGGAGAAAAGGACGGGATATAGGGCTTATTATTCATCTTTCTGCCGGTACAAGCATGAATCCTGACCCGAATGACAAAGTCCTCATCTGCAGTGTTGAAGAAGCGGTATCACTTGGAGCAGATGCGGTATCCATTCACATAAATCTTGGTGCACCACAGGAATCAAAGATGATTGAATCTGCCGGCATGGTTGTCCGTGACTGTAACCGTTGGGGGATTCCTCTCCTCGCAATGATCTACCCGCGTGGGAAGGGTATTGATCCAAATGATCCACGACATGTCGGTCATGCGGTTCGTGTGGCTGAAGAACTGGGTGCTGATCTGGTAAAAACGAACTACACCGGTGATCCGGAATCATTTGCAAAGATTGTGAAGGCATCGTCCATCCCGGTACTGATTGCAGGTGGAGAGAAAGGAGAGGACCTGGACTGTTACAAGACCATCTACGATGCTGTCCACTTTGCAAAATGTGCCGGGGTCTGCATGGGAAGAAATGCTTTCCAGCGTGACAATGTTGCAAAATTTGTGTCCAATATATCGCAGGTCGTACATCAGGGAGTCCGTCCTGAGGCTATTTGAGGGAATATGAAACAGGTATTTGTAGACCTTCGTCCGTGGGATAAGGAACTTGCAATAGCCGCCCTTGAATCAGGAGCTGCAGGAGTAATTGCAGATTCAGCAGGTCCGGTCAGAGAACTGGGCCGTATTCTGGTCATCGCTCCTGATGGGGATCTAATTCCGGGGCAGGATATTCATGAGATTACTATTGGGAATACAGAGGACCAGGCTCGTGCAATGGAAGCTGCCAGGACCTGCCGCATTATCGTGCACACTCCTGACTGGACGATAATTCCTCTTGAAAACCTGGTGGCATGCGGGGACAATGTAATAGCCGTCGTTTCAGATATAAAAGAGGCTGAGCAGGCTCTGACTGTACTTGAAAAAGGAGTCTCGGGTGTCCTCGTGAAAACGGATGATCCGGACCTTGTCAGATCCATATGTCGGATGGTTCAGTCAGGAATATCCGGACAACAACTCCACCGTCTGACCGTAACCACTGTAAAACCTGCCGGAATGGGTGAGAGGGTCTGTGTCGATACCTGTTCTCTTATGGTTGACGGCGAAGGGATGCTTGTTGGAAATACATCATCCGGATTTTTTCTCGTTCATGCAGAGACGCTTGTAAATCCCTATGTAGCGCCCAGGCCGTTCAGGGTGAATGCAGGTGGCGTTCATGCATATCTGCAGGTTCCGGAAGGAAAGACTGCATATCTGGCTGACCTGAAGGCAGGTGACCGGGTGATGATAGTTCATGGAAACGGATCCTGCCGGGAAGCGACTGTTGGCAGGGTGAAAATTGAACGGCGTCCGCTCTTTCTTGTTGAAGCAGAGAGCGAGTGTCAGAAGGTATCAATTATCCTGCAGAATGCAGAGACCATCAGGCTTGTTCGCCCGGATAATTCGGCAGTATCTGTAACCTCACTCAAACCCGGTGATGTTGTCCTGGGCCGTGTAGAAAGTGGCGGTCGTCATTTTGGTATGGCAATTGATGAGACCATCATTGAGAAATAACATGAAGATTGGCATCATTGGCGGGACCGGGGGCATGGGAAATCTGTTTTCACAGGTTTTTCGCAACGCCGGTCACGAAGTACTCATAGCCGGACGGAATACTCCCCTAAAGAAAGAGGATATTGCCCGCCTGGCTGATGTCATAGTAATTTCTGTTCCGATCAGAGACACGGTCTCTGTCATTTATGAGATAGCCCCCCTCCTTGGTGAACATCAGATCCTGGCAGATCTGACTTCATTAAAGATTGATCCGGTCAATGCTATGATGTGTTCGAAAGCCAGGGTTATCGGACTTCATCCGATGTTTGGCCCGACTGTCGGGACCATCCAGGGACAGACGATAGTTGCTACCCCCGCCCGATGTCATGAGAATGATTTGAGTTTTTTTCAGAAGATTTTTGAAAGCCAGGGTGCCCGGGTTACGATAACGACAGCTGAAGAGCATGACAGGATGATGGCAGTGATTCAGGGGCTGACTCATTTTAAGGCAATATTGCTAGCCGGGACCATGAGGAGGCTTGGGATATCCCCGGCAGATACTGAATCATATATGAGTCCGGTGTACCGGATCGAAACCGGAATCGCAGGAAGATTACTTGCTCAAAATCCAGACCTTTACGCTGATATCCTCTGTATGAATCCTCAGGTTCCTTCAGTTCTGGATACCTGTAAGCAGGCGTTTGATGAGATGTTATGTATAATTCAAGAAGGAGATCGGAATGCATTTACCGGAGAATTTCTTGCATCCCGCGAATGGTACGGATCATTCTGCGACCAGGCACAAAAGGAGACTGACCTCCTTATTCAGGCGATGGTGAGCAGGTGACTCTCATAACTCTTGGTCCAGCAGGGACTTTTTCGCATGATCTTGCATGTATGATAGATACGGAGATCATTCTCGTCCCGACAATCGGCCGGGTTTTTACTCAGGTACTTCAGACCGGCATCCCGGGTCTTGTTCCTCTTGAGAACAGTGAAGCCGGTGGAGTTACAGCAACCATGGACGGCCTCATGCAGCATCCGGTTTACATCTCTGAAGAACGGTACATGCCGATTCATCATACTCTGGCATCACATACAACTCTCGATAAAATTTCAGTTATCTTCGCTCATCCGCAAAGTCATGAGCAATGCAGCAAATTTATTGATGATCTGGGCATTCCGGTCATTCATACCGAGAGTAATGCTGCAAGTGCCCTTGCCCAGAAAGAACGACCAGGATCTGGTGCCATTCTTTCACAGACTCTGGCTGATAGTTCAGGTATCCCGGTACTTGCCAGTAATATTGAGAATAATCCCGATAATATCACCCGGTTCATTGTGATTCGGAGAGAGCCCTACAGCAATGAACATCCAGAAAAATGCAGTATAATAGTTGATCCAGGAGAAAACCGCGCCGGTCTTTTATATGATCTTCTCAGTCCATTCAAGGAGACCGGAGTAAATTTGACCAGGATTGAATCACGGCCTTCAAAGAGATGTATGGGAAATTATGTCTTCTTTATTGACCTGCAATGCGAAGGTGAATGGAAAGAGGCAATTGATCGTATCAGGAAAATCACCAGGGTAAAACATCTGGGTTGTTATCATCTGACCGGAGAGAATCCATGCAGATGAACATAGGACGATGCGGACCGGTCTGTTTCAGCTGTTCAGCACCTCCTTCGAAAAGTTATACTCATCGGGCACTTATCATTGCGGCACTTGCAGATGGTCAGTCTGAGATCATCGGACAACTGGATGCCGATGACACACGAATGACTGCGCGTGCTCTTATGCAGCTTGGAGTACGGCTTGACTGGTCCAGAGAGAATATCCGCGTTCAGGGTACGGGAGGGCATCTAAAGGCCCCTGTTGAGGAGATTAACATTCAGGATTCAGGAACCTCGATGCGGCTCTTAACCGGAGTCTCTCTTCTTGCTGATGGCCCTGTCGTTCTGACCGGCAGTGGGCGAATGCAGGAACGACCCTTAGGCCCTCTTATTGATACCCTGAATAATGCCGGTGCAAAAATTACCTGTCTTAAGAATCCGGGATGTCCGCCGGTGAGGATAGATGGGACATTTCCTGCTGGAGATATGTATGTGGACGGGAGTATCTCAAGTCAGTTTATTTCATCTCTTCTGATTGCAGCTCCCTATGCAGACAATGATGTTCATATTCACCTGACCGGCGATCCGGTTTCGCTCCCCTATATTATGATGACTATTGACAGCATGCGTGCTTTTGGCGCTGAAGTTTTAGTCGATGGAGATGACAAAGAACCGGTTTTCACGATCTCTTCGCAGAGGAGGTACAAACCACAGACCTATGGTATTGAAGGAGACTTCTCATCATCATCGTACTGGTTTGCCCTTGCAGCGATCTGCGGGGGATCTGCTACCATATCAGGACTGAATCCACAATCTGCCCAGGGAGATCGGAGACTACTTGAGATCCTTGTCAATATGGGATGTTCCATAACCGAAAAACGGGAGTCGATCATCCTTTCCCGTGATCCAGATGTTCTCCTCAAAGGAATAAAGGTTGATATGGCTGATTGTCCGGATATCGTACAGACCGTCTGCATGGTTGCCGCGGTATCCTCCTCACCAACCCGGATAACCGGGGTCCACCATCTCAGGATGAAGGAGAGTGATAGGATTGCGGCGATTGCGAATGGACTGACTACTCTCGGGGGAAGAGTTGAGACAGAAGAGGATGTTATTGTCATCCATCCTGCTCCGTTGCATGGAGGAATCATCCATCCGGAGAATGATCACCGGACTGCAATGAGTTTTGCAGTACTTGGATGTTTTATCGGGGATGTTACAATCCTTGATGCTGAATGTGTGACAAAATCTTATCCAGGTTTTTGGGAGGAATTACGACGGATATGGCAAAACGCCGTATTGTGCTGATCGGTTATCGGGGGACCGGTAAAAGCAGTATTGGAAAGGCGCTTTCCCGAATGACCGGTCAGGGATACCTCGATACAGATCAACTCATTGAGGATGTGACGGGAAAGAAGATTTCTCAGATATTCGAATCAGAAGGAGAAGCCGGATTTCGTGAGATTGAGCAACATGTCATTGCACGAATACCATCTGATGCAGGGATAATCAGTACCGGGGGTGGAGCAGTTATTCGGCCTGTCAATGTCCGGATGCTGAGAATGAATAGTCTTGTAATCCTTCTGAATACAAGTCCTGAAGTGATTTTTAATAGGATTCATAAATCTGACCGTCCTTCCCTTACCGGACTTTCTCCCAGGGAAGAGATAGAACAGGTCCTGAAAGAACGAATGCCGATATACCGGAGTGTAGCTGACATTGTGATAGATACCACCATCACCACACCAGAGGAGGCAGCAAAACAAATTCTGAATCTGATTGAAAATGGAATTTGTGTTCCGGATAAACGGAAAGAGCTCTTTGCCTCTGTCATGAAGACTGCAATCCCATCAGGAGAAAAGATTCATCTTAAAAAGATATCCGGGGATTATGATATTTTCCTCTATGGAATTTTGGGATATCCATGTATGCATAGTAAAAGCCCGGGGATATACAATCATTTATTTGCAGATTATGGGATGCCAGCTCATTACACCTGGTTTGAACACAAGGATCCCGGTCGTTTCCTCTCACTTTTGCCAGGGACCGGAGTTCGGGGACTATCGGTGACCATCCCTCACAAAGAGACAGTCATTCCCTACCTGGATGAGATCAAGCATGATGCTGAATCCATTGGTGCGGTAAACACCATTCTCATTCAGGATGATAAAAAGTATGGATTTAATACCGACTGGAAAGGTATCTACCGGCCTCTTGAAGGGACTCATGGAGACACAGCAGTAATTCTCGGAGCGGGTGGGGCAGCAGCTGCGGCAGTATATGCTGTTTCTATGCGGGGATTTACACCGGTGATCCTAAACCGGACACCTGAACGTGCTGAGCATCTTGCAAGAAAGAGTGGTGCAGAGATTGGAACCCTTGCTGATATTGGAAAATATCATCCGGATCTTCTTATCAATGCAACGCCTATCGGAATGGGATCAGACCCGCATACCCCGATCCCTCCATCCGCCCTGGAACCTGGGATGAAGGTATTTGATCTGGTCTATACTCCCCGCGATACTCCCCTTCTTCAGGCCGCCCTGGCTTCAGGTTGCTCTGTAATCCCTGGAACCGAGATGTTTATTCATCAGCTCGCTGAACAGTTCCGGATTCTTACCGGGATTGAAACTCCGATCTCGCGACTTCGGGAAATACTGGCATGAATACCTTTGGTCGGAATTTTCGGGTTACCACATTTGGTGAGAGTCATGGAGCAGCAATTGGTGTGGTTATTGATGGATGTCCTCCCGGCTTTGCAATTTCTGAAAACGAAATTCAGTATTATCTTGATAAAAGAAAACCAGGACAGAGTGATTTCGTAACTCCACGAAAAGAAGCAGATGCAGTGCAGATCCTCTCCGGAGTGTTTCAAGGATATACTCTTGGCACTCCCATCTGCCTTCTTATTCAGAACACTTCAATGAAATCTGCAGATTATGATGAATTACAAGAGATATTTCGTCCAGGTCATGCAGATCGGGGGTATTTTGAAAAGTATGGAATACGGGATCATCGTGGCGGAGGGCGGAGCTCAGGCAGGGAGACTGCTGCACGGGTAGCAGCGGGTGCTATAGCCAGACGGTATCTTGAGAAAGAAGGCATCATTATCTCCGGTTCCCTGACTTCTGTTCATGGTGAAGAAGTTCCTGAAAGAATGGAACAGGTTATCCGTGACGCGAGGGATCAGGGAGAGTCTGTTGGTGGCGTGGTCAGTCTTGTGGTATCAGGATGTCCGCCTGGTCTTGGTGACCCGGTATTTGGAAAACTCGATGCTCTCATCGCCTATGCGATGATGGGTATCGGCGGCGTTAAAGCAGTGGAGATCGGATCAGGTGTAATGGCTGCATCAATGACTGGTTCGGAACACAATGATCAGATAACTTCCGAGGGATATCTTTCAAATAATGCTGGAGGTATTTTAGGGGGGATCTCATCAGGACAGGATATCCTCGTACGACTCAGTATCAAACCGACCCCGTCTATCAGGACTCTTCAGCAGACGGTGGATACGAATGGCATGGAACGGAAGATTTCAGTTAAAGGAAGGCATGATCCCTGTATTGCGGTTAGGATTGTGCCGGTGGCTGAAGCGATGATGGCACTGGTTCTCATGGATGCCCTTCTGGAGCAGAGAAAGATCATCCCAGATTGCAGACAGGAGCCATGATTATCATCTATGACTATTCACCTTCCCCTTCTTCTTGCACCGGCCGGATCACCTGAAGCTCTCATCGCTGCCTGTGCTGCCGGTGCTGATGCGGTCTATCTTGGTGGTCGTGAGTTTGGGGCACGTCAGTTCGCGTCAAACTTCTCTGATGATGAACTGAAAGATGCGGTTAGATATGCTCACCTTCGCGGTATTGAGGTATATGTGACCGTAAATACTCTGATAACGGAACAGGAGATGGAAAGAGCACTTTCGTACCTTCTGTTCCTGTTTTCTATCGGGGTAGATGCTGTCCTTATTCAGGATATCGGACTTCTTTCCTATGCACGACAGTTCATCCCTGATCTCATTCTGCATGCATCCACGCAGATGGGTGTCCATAATATTCCTGGTGCCCGGTATGCTGCAAAAAACGGGTGCAGAAGAGTCGTGCTGGCACGCGAATTGACCGGAGAAGAGATAGAAGAAATTTCAGAGGCTTTGAGCGAATATACGGTTGATCTGGAAGAGTTTGCACATGGGGCTCTCTGTTATGCATACTCAGGCCGGTGCCTGTTATCCTCACTTGTCGGAGGGAGAAGCGGGAACCGGGGGATGTGTGCTCAGCCCTGCCGGAAACAATACCGGATGATGGAAGGACCACTTGACCAGTATGGCAGGGTTAATGCTGCCCGTGAGATTGGAAAATCCGGATACCTGCTTTCAACGAAAGATCTCTCACTCTATCCGTTTCTTGATAAAATTGTCAAATTGCCAATTGCTGCTCTCAAAATTGAAGGCAGAATGAGATCTCCTGCCTATGTTGCAACTGTCACCTCAATCTATCGAAAGGCTCTCGATGCAATCAGGACCGAATCATTCCATCCAGATCCTGAAGATATTGCAGATCTCTCGATTGCCTTTTCCCGTGGATTTACATCCGGATATATCAATGGGTCAGATTATTCACAGGTTATGGGCCGTGATTATCCTGGTAACCAGGGATATTATCTGGGTTCTGTCATCTCATCAGATAACCGAAAAATCAGGGTAAAACCAGTATCGGATATTACTCTCCGGCAGGGTGATGGACTTGTCTTCAGAAATGAGCATTTTATGGAGGGCCTTGTCCTCAGGGATGATCCGGTTTTTCGAGATGGCTTCATAGAATTGAAGGCTCCCTTTGTCCCGAAGGCCGGTGTCTGTTGCTATATAACGGGAAGAAGGGAACTGGAGCGAAAAATTTCAGCCCTTCTTGCCCAGCCGGATGAACGGTATGCTGGGTCGCTCACGATATCATGTTCTCTTCTGTTCTCTCCTGAAGGGATCATTTTTGGAAATGGAGTTGTATATGACAGACGTGAACATGCATATCAGTTTGAATTCATAGGTCCTGATATCGTTGAACCTGCAAAGACACGATCTCTGACACCGGATCAAATCCGGAAACAACTTATGAAGACCGGAGGGACGGTTTTTACCTTCGATGATATTAAGATCTCCGGTGAAGAAGGATGGTTTGCTCCTGTTCGTGTACTAAATAGACTCCGGCGTGAGATCCTAGAGGCCGCTGAAGACATAATTATTCAATCCCACCTTCCAAAACCAGAAATCGTTTATAATATCCGGAACGTGATTGGTGACCATGTATCTTCTGATAATAATGGTAATCAGAAACCGGCAATAGAGAGATCTAACCTGATAGTTCTTGTCTCATCCATACCTGATGCAAATACTGCTTTGAATCATGGTGCTGACCGGGTATATCTGGATTGGCAGGATTTCCCTGATAAAATGTGTGGATTATCAGATCATGCTCGTAAGATCGGCATTGTAGTCCCCGGAGTGATTCGCCAGAAAGATCTGGCTCTCTTCCTTACTCATCTGAAAAAATTTGCTTCTTTTGGTATCCGTCATTTTCTCGTCGATTCAGTTGGTATTGGTGAATATATCCTGGAATGTAACCCCGATTGTTCGGTTTCCTCTTACTATGGTCTGCCGGTGACAAATACCGCATCGATAACATCATGTGACCGGTATGAGTTCTGCACCCTGTCTCCTGAATTGTCAGAACAAGAGATCTCTGATATCTGTCAGGTATACAGGAAAAAAACCGGCCCTTCCATAGCTCTATGTTGTCAGGGTCTCATTGAAGCCGCGGTTACAGAAGATCATATATGTGCATATGCTCACAAACAAAAAGGAACCGGGCTCGTTCTTCAGGATGAAAAGGAGTATTCATTCCCGGTATGGTGCGAACAATCAGGAAGAAGTCATATCATGAATTCATCTGAGCACAGCCTGATTAGTGAATATCCGGTACTGTATCAGATGGGAATTAGGTGGTTTATTATTGACGCCCGCGGCCGGGGTGTTACCTATTCAGGTGAAATGACACGGTTATGGAGGAGACGGATGATGCCTGATATTTCAGAAGAAGAGGTGCATCAGTTGAGAGATACCATTATCAGTATGAGCTGGGGAGGAATAACCCGATCAGGGTACAGAAGGGGTCTTTGTAGTGTTAAACCATAACCAATAAGACTCCTTTATCGTGTATCATACGTGAACAATTGTTAACTGATAAGTATTCCAACGACGAATGAATGCCATATGAAACAACAGTCATTGAAAACACCACTCGTCCTCGTTAATCTGAAGTGTTATACCGAATCAATCGGAAACGGAGCTCATCGGATTGCCAGGGCCGCCCGTGAAATAATGGATGAATCTGGGGTTACCATTGCACTGGCACCATTATATACAGATATTCATCCCATAAATCATCATTATGATATTCCGGTTTTTGCCCAGCATGTAGACCCGGTTGATCCTGGTGCCCATACCGGCCGAATGCCTCTGGCTGCGATCAAATCTGCAGGAGCAATCGGATCACTGGTAAATCACTCAGAATACCGGCTGAATGTTGCAGACATTGAAAAGAATGTCAGTGCCCTGAAAGGTGCCGGGCTTCTCTCATGTGTCTGCTCGAATAATGTGGCAACCACTGCTGCTCTTGCTGCCCTGAATCCGAATTATGTGGCAATTGAACCACCAGAACTTATTGGTGGAAAAATATCTGTATCTGAAGCAAATCCGGATATTATTACTGACTCTGTAGATGTTGTCAGAAAAATCAGTCCTGCAGTAAAAGTTCTTACCGGTGCCGGAATCCACTCAGGAAAATGTGTAAAGACAGCAGTTGACCTGGGAACGGATGGAGTCCTGCTGGCATCCAGTGTGGTTAAGGCAGAAGATCCTGCAGCAGTTCTTCGCGACCTTGTTTCACTTCTCTGATTATTCTGAGTAATGGGGATCGAGAGTGATAAGAACCTCAGCTTCCCCTCCGTTTTCCGGGACCAGCAGTCCTACCATACAGTACAGATCTTCAGAGGTTCTGGTAACCGAGCGTGATGTCAGGAAAGAAATGCCATTTCCAGTCGATATCACTTCACGAACTGCATCTGATACTTCCATCTCACGGAGAATCCGGTTTTTACTGAGGGATGTTCCAATTATCTCACTTTTTCGTGCATCCAGTAATTCCAAGGCACGGGGATTAATATCTTTGATAACTCCATCTCCTGAAACCACAAGTATTCCGATGTGGATGGCACGGATGATATTTTCATATCTCTTCTCCGATATTCGAAGACCCTGCTCAATTTTACAATAATTGGTAATATCCCTGCCTAACGTAACAGTTCCTATCTGGTTTCCTTCGGTATTGACAAATGGGACCGTGATAATATCCAGTTCAGTGACCTCTGATCCGGTTTTGAGAGATATTCTCCCATTTATATTATGATGGCTCACATTTTTGCACTCTGACATTCCATGATGAATAAGTCCACAGGGATAATCCTCCTCTCTTTTGCCTACCGGATCACTGGTATTTTCTGCACAGAGCAGATGAGAACCTGCCTGGTTTACAAAGAGGAATGATCCATCAATATCTTTTGCCCATAAAATGTCCGGGACCGTATCACAAAGCCGTCTCATCAGGGCATACATGGATGCATATTCTTCCTTGGCTGCAATAAGCGATCGTCGCATCTGATCCTGCTGGATAGCAGAACCTATCATGGCTGATGCGGCGAGCAGAGCATCAATCTCCACACCAGTCCATGTCCGCTCACTCATGTAATCAGCAAACCAAAAGATACCCCAGACTTTCTGATCAACAAAAACCGGAAATACGGCGATGGATTTTGCACTTATTCCACCCTTAAGAGGATCATACATCTGGATCTCTGATGCATTGAGGATGAGGGTCTCACCCCTTACAAGACGGGATAAAAGTCCCTTTTCCACCGGGATATTATTGGTTTTTATGTATTGCTCCCGTTCATCTGTCTGAATCGTAATCCTTGTCCATGAAGCTATATTTTTTATGGAGTGATGTGTATCTGTGTCTTCTGAATCTGAATTCAGTCTGAACAGTCTGACGGTATCCACTTCGGTTGCCAGACCAAAAAGGGTAATTGCCTCCTGCAGGGCCCGATCAAATGCTTCACCACCAAGAAACAGATTCGCGACCAGGCTGACGGCTTCCAAAATACCATCTCTTCTTTTAAGTGCTATGCGCGTATTACGCTGTTGAATGGCATACTCCACTTTATGCTTGAGTTCGGCAAACAGTGCTTTTGGTTCGCCGCCTTTTTGGATGTAAAAATCTGCTCCGGTATTTATAGCATCAATGATGACTGTCTCACGCCCTCTTCCTGAAAAAAGGATGAACGGAATGTCCTGGTCAATATTTCGAACCTCTTTTAAAAAATCGAGCCCGTTCATTATTGGCATTTCATAGTCTGAAATGATGCAAGAATATGAACCCGACCTGATAAGATCCAATGCTTCTTCAGCTGAAGAGGCCACATCGACTTTGAGTCGTCCACCTTTTTCAAGGCTCAACTTGGTTAAATCACATATGACGGGCTCGTCATCAACATGGAGTACACGGACTTCAGAATTCACTCACTAACCTGCCCCTATTTTTTGTGCATACCCTTTTTTAATGGTTTCTTGTATCCGGTTACAATAATCTGGATTTTATTAAATGATTTTCAGGGCTGATACCTTCAAATGTCTCCAGAGATAAACTCAATGATCAATAGAGGTTTATAGGAGATAATTATGCGTTTTTGTCTGACATATATGTCCATCATATATCTGTCAATTTTTCTCATGTGTATTTATCCCTGTATAGGGGAGGATGTCGGTATATCGGGGAATCATACCAGTAATGACACCGAATTTCTGTTTATGATGAACCAGTACTGGATTCCTGATTTATATGAGATCAAAGGACGGGTTGATGGCTCTGTCACCTATGACATCCCTGATGTGCTGAATCTCTCTGTAGAATATGCAAATATTCGCCTGAAGAAGAATTTGAATGAAACGTACTCGTATAATGTGTCACAGGATTTGTCTTATTTGAGGCAGGCATATAACCGGACAGTCCAGTCAGAACTGACCAGTCTGAACCGGATTCCTGGATTAAACAGATCAGATCCTCAGTACCCTGCACAGATCTCCGGGATTACTGCCCGCCTTTCATTGTATGGTGCATGGCTTGAATATCAGGTAATGCAGCGGTATTCGGTGCAGAACAGAACCTTTCCAGCACTTGCAACCGTTCCGGCAGACGAATTTTTTGCAATAATGAGCAATATGACCTGAAATTTCAGGTCCTTTTGTGTAATTTGGAGCCGGAACACATACTCATATAATATATCAGGTATCACCAGAAGATATGCGGATACGGAATATTATTCTCCCGGAAGATCAATATTTTCTGGAAATTTTTCGTGAAATATCTGAAAAGATAGTTCAAGCCTCATCGCATCTGACCGAACTGATATCTGATATGAATCAACACAGGGGCATTACCTGCCAGAAGATACATCAGCTTGAGCATGAATCTGACGAACTGTTAAGAAAAATTTTTGCAAGATTGGAGGAGTCACTTATCACTCCTCTTGAACCAGATGAAATTCACCGTCTTGCAAAAGCTCTTGATGATGTCATTGATATCATCGACTGGGTTGCACATCAGATATGCAATTATCAGTTGATCGGGACCTACCCCCATTTGAATACCTTTGCCGAATTTATATCTATATCAGTCGCAGAAATTCGGGAAGGTGTTGGACTGCTCGGGTCCTGGAATGAGATTCATGAGATAAAAAACTCCTGTCAGAATATCAATCATGTATATAACCGGTCCAGTGATCTCCTCTCTTCTGCTGTAACTGAACTATTCTCTATGCAGGATCCGATACTTCTTATAAAACTCAAGGATATCTATGAAAATCTCGAAGAGGTTTTGCAGGAATGTAATGATGTGGGACATGTCCTCAATGAGATTATCATTCGTCATACGTAAGCCATGGAATTTATCATCATCTTTGGGATTTTCCTGGCACTATTATTTAATTTTGTCAATGGTCTGAATGATGCCGGGAATTCGATTGCCACGATAGTAGCCACACGGGCAGTGAGACCACTATATGCCCTCATTCTGGCGGCAGTCTGCAATATTGCAGGACCATTTTTATTGACGACTGCTATTGCAAAGACCATTGGAACCGGTGTTGTACAAGCGGGTGCCCTGACTCCTGTAACTTTGGTAATTGCACTTTTTTGCGGGGTCCTGCTCCTTAGTATTTTAACGGCGAAAGGATTTCCGATATCAGCAAGTCATGCCCTTATCGGATGTATGGTTGGATCATCAATCGCAGCATTTGGCCTTTCCACGGTAATATGGCCGTCTCTTCTGATGCTCCAGTCTGTTGCCATGTCTGGTTTTGTGGGAGCACTCTGCGGAGGAGTTTGTCTTTCTATCATCTTCTGGATACTCAAAGGACCAGTAAAGCTGGGAGTTGTAGCAGGAGCTGTCGGGGGGTTTT
Source organism: Methanospirillum hungatei JF-1 (assembly GCF_000013445.1). NCBI lineage: Archaea > Methanobacteriati > Methanobacteriota > Methanomicrobia > Methanomicrobiales > Methanospirillaceae > Methanospirillum > Methanospirillum hungatei. The sequence continues at coordinate 1,153,201 of NC_007796.1, read as the reverse complement.
CCCTTATGATTGTTTCTCTTATGGGCGTTGGTGCTCTCGAAGTAAGCGGCCTTCTGGCGATTTTTATTTTTATCGTGATATCCCCGACTATCGGTTTTCTTGGAGGGTTTTTTCTCGATATCCTGGTCTCTTATATCTTCAGATTTTCCCGGCAAAGTACAAGAAATAAAATTTTCTTCCCCCTTCAGGTCGTCGCCGGTGGAATTCAGGCGATAGGACATGGGGCCAACGATGGCCTGCATGCAGTGGGTATTATCGCCGCCCTTTTTATTGCCGGAGGTCTGGCTGAAGATTTCTCGGCTCCATTCTGGGTGATGGCAGCATCAGCCCTTGCCATCGGCGCCGGGACGGTCTTCGGAGGGTGGAATGTCATTACCAGGATGGCAAAAGGGATAACCCGGATTCGGCCATACCAGGGATTTTGTGCATCTACTGCAGGAGGGCTTGTCATATCTGCCCTGACAATATCCGGTATTCCTACCTCCTCCACTCATATCATCAGTGGCTCTATCGTCGGGGTCGGTGCTACCAGGGGAAAAAATGCTGTTGACTGGAATGTTGTGAGAGATATTGTAACGACATGGATAGTTACGTTCCCGCTTGCGGTTACGACATCTGCGGCATGTTATATTGGGTATTCATTTTTTCTGCAGGCAGGTCTTATCATCCTTGATATGGTATGGTGACAGACCGGTGTCTTTTTACGTATGTAAGGGGTATTTGTTCAGATTACTGTGGGGATTAAGGAATGGCTGATTCCACAGGACAAAGTATTTTTTGACCTTTTTGAGCAAATGGCCGGTATTGTAGTTCAGGCGGCCGACAAACTGGAGCAGATGGTTACAAAAAAGACTGAGCCTGAATCAACCTATAAAGAGATTAAAGAACTGGAACACAGGGGCGATTTAATCACCCATGAAATATACGAACATTTAAATCGCACATTTATCACTCCGCTTGATCCGCTGGAGATATCAAGACTCGCATCAGCACTTGATGATGTTTTGGACTACATTGATGATTCGGCTGAGAAACTTTTCATTTATGGAATAAAGGACTATGACAAGACGATGCAGAACTTTGCCCAGCTTATCAGGTTGTCAACAGTCCAGCTGCAATGCGGGGTGAAGGGAATTCGTTCTTTCAGGAACAGTAATCCACTGGAAAGTTGTGGCATAGAAATTAACAGGCTTGAGAACATGGCAGATGATCTGTTATCTCATGCAATCCAGCGGCTGTTTGCCTTGGAAGATCCCATGACGACGATAAAATTAAAGGATATTTACGAGTGTCTGGAGACTGCTACTGACAAATGTGAAGATGTTGCGAACGTCCTTTCGGATATCAGTATCAGGCATTCGTGATCAGTATGGAAAGCATCCTCATCATTGGCATTGCTATCGCTCTCCTTTTTAATTTTTTAAATGGTCTTCATGATGCGGCAAATTCCATTTCTACCATTGTTGCAACCCGTGTCCTGACACCCCTGCAGGCAGTTTGTCTGGCAGCATTTTTTAACCTTATTGGCCCGTTGTTCTTTACCACGGCTATTGCAAAGACGATTGGGAAAGGGATTGTGGCACCTGAATGGCTTACGCTTGAGGTTATTATCGTTGGTATTCTCGTCGCATCTTTCTGGATTTATGCGACTGCATATATCGGGATTCCGATATCATCCACCCATGCGATGGTTGGGGGTCTGATTGGAACTGCGGTTGCCTATGGGGGGATGAGTGTTGTCATCCTTCCTTCATTGCCGTTGATCGGAGGGGTGATTCTTTTCGGGCTTATCGGGGCACTTATCGGTGCAGTCTTTCTGGCAGGGATTGCCAAGCGAAAACATGAGCCCGATCTTAATCATTATCTGAAGATAGGAGGATTTTTTGGATTTGTGTTCTCAATTCCCCTTTGTATTATGTTCCATATTCTTCCTATCAGCGGCCTATTAGGAATCATTCTCTTCATTGTCATCTCACCATCACTGGGATTTGCAGGAGCGTTCATCTTCGGATGTCTGGTTATCAGGTTATGCCGGAATGCAGACCAGCAGGTAATGAATAAAATATTTAATAAACTGCAGATCGTATCGGCTTCGTTTTACAGTATCGGTCATGGGAGTAATGATGCACAGCATGCAATGGGTATAATTACTGCTATGCTGGTTACAGCAGGGGTATTGAATGACTTCCATGTCCCTCTCTGGGTAATCCTCATGTCTAGTGCGGCAATATCACTGGGAACCCTGACCGGAGGATGGAAGATCGTCAGGACAATGGCGAAGCGGATTACTCACCTGCGTCCGTATCAGGGCTTTTGTGCTGAAGCAGGCGGCGGTTTTGTTCTTTTATTTGTAACACTTTTTGGTGTTCCGGTATCCAGCACTCATGCAATCAGTGGATGTATCATGGGGGTTGGTGCAACGCAGGGAAGTTCAGCAGTTCAGTGGTCTATTGTGAGGCAGATTGTCACGGCATGGATCATTACGATTCCGCTGACCGCAACGTGTGCTTATTGTGTATTCATGGTAATTCAGCAGATCTGGTAACCTCTCCTTTTTCCAAATCGCGGGTAGCAAAGAGATATTGTTGGGCATATCCGGCATAAGGACCAAAGTACTCCCTGCAGAATCCGCCAATAGTATCATAGGGGAGTTTTCCACTCTTATCGGTGTGGATAAGACTGGCGTATTTATCTTCAATTATCTTCCGTATCCGGATGTCCACCGGGACTGCATTGAGATGTTCAAATGCAAAGAGTAAAACGCAGTCTGCAACTTTTGGTCCGACTCCGGGTAAATTCATCAACGTGTCTTTTGCCTGATGGTATTCCATTTTTCTGACCTGATGAAAGAAGTCAGGATGCTCATGAATATACTGAGCGGTTTTTATCAGGTAGGGAGCCCGGTATCCTGTCAGGCATTCCCGAAGTTCTGGTTCCTGGCATTGAGAGAGTACTGCTGGATCCGGGAACGTGTTCTCGAATAGTGTGCATGAGGTGCCATATCGCCCAAGAATGAGGTTGATTCGTTTCCCGATAGTGCTGACATTCGAGTTTGCCGAACAGATGAAACTCACCAGGCATTCCCAGGGATGTTGCCTGAGTATCCGGAGTCCCCGTGACTGGCTGTACCTGGTTTCAAAAAATCGATCTGGTGAACCTTTGTATGCGATGATATGTTCTCTTATGGATTCGATAATATCAGAGATGGGATCAGATAACCCTAAAAACCGGATGACATCCTGCTGTGATAATCCATCATATTCGATGAGAATGCCCTTCTGTCTGATTGTTACAATACTCCCATTATGTACCCCTTTCCATGTATCCCTTGTTTTCTTCCATCCAAATATCTGCCCGCATGAGAGTGAGAGATCGAGATCGAAAGGAAGTTGTGACTCTGTGAGTGAAAAGGATTTCACAAAAGAGCATATGTCTGCCTGATGTAAAGAGAATATCTCATGACGACAAAGTGAAATATAGTTACACAGAAATGCTTTTAATTGGAAAAGCAGGTAAGGACGTTATGACCAGATTATCACTATTCGGTGTACTCTGCATTTTTTTATTTGTATGCAGTTTTTTAGTATCAGGGGAAGAATCTGTTACAGGTGAACAGACACCTGTTCTATCAGGGCCAGGTGATCAGGAAGTATCCGACTATCTAAATGGGTCTATAAACCTGGTTGCGGGTTGGAATTTTGTATCTGTCCCCCGACGTCTGGCAAATGATGCAAATACAGCCTCTATTTTTAACGGTCTTGACTCTGCCGGTCACAGTATCTGGACCTATAATCAGAAGGATGGAGGATGGAATGATCTGACGGCTGATGATAAAATTCTCCCGCTTGAGGGATACTGGGTTTACTCCACCACTCCATTTCGCGTTCACCTTCGTTTTTCAGATGACCCCCTCCAGGTCCCCCCGGTAAAGGATATGACTGCCGGATGGAACATGTTTGGATTTACTGGAAATACTCCGGCATCAGCCCGTGATTCATTGCTTTCTATCAGGAATACCTGGACTGAGGTTATCGGGTGGGACCCTGCTATCCAGCAGTTTGAGGTAACCATCGTCAATGGTGGATCAAATGAGCAGGCTGATTCAAGGATGTTGGAGCCCACCCGTTCATACTGGGTATATGTGACAGAATCCTGCAGCCTTGCAAGCATTGGAGCATAAAAGGAAATCCTATGGTTCAGATAGAGAAGGTTTTTGGAAGAGAGATCATTGATTCACGTGGTAATCCCGCTGTTGAAGTAGATATAACTCTGGTCGGCGGGTATTTTGGACGGGCAGCATGCCCCTCCGGAGCATCGACCGGAACACATGAAGCAATAGAAAAGCGTGATGGTGATTTTCGTTTTTTTGGTAAAGGTGTTAAAAAAGCGGTAGAGGCTATCAATACCGATATTCGCAAATCCCTGTTGGGAATGGACAGTACTGATCAGCCTGCTGTAGACAACCAGTTGATTTCATTGGATGGAACGGATAACAAAGGCCATCTTGGAGCAAATGCGATCCTCCCGGTTTCCATGGCAGTAGCTCGTGCAGCTTCCCAGGCATTACAGGTTCCATTATATGAACACCTTGCAGACCGGACATATCTTCTCCCGGTTCCGTATATGAATATTTTAAATGGAGGTGCCCATGCAAACTGGCAGGGAGCGGATTTCCAGGAGTATATGATAGCTCCGGTCGGAGCTCCTGATTTTCCTGAAGCTGTCAGATGGGGATGTGAGGTCTATCACACTTTAAAAGCAATCCTGAAAAAACGAGGTCTCTCAACTGGTGTCGGGGATGAGGGGGGTTTTGCTCCCAAAGTCTCATCAAACCGGGCTCCTCTGGATTTTATAACCGAAGCAATTGAGATGGCCGGATATAAACCCGGGAAAGATATCTCACTTGCACTTGATCCTGCATCGAGTGAGTTTTATTCAGATGGTGTATATGAATTGAAGAGTGAAGGGAAGAAACTCTCATCCGAAGAAATGACAGGATATTATGAGGATATGGTCGCAGTATATCCGATCATCTCCATTGAAGACGGGCTCTCTGAAGATGACTGGAATGGGTGGATTGCGATGACAAAAGCCATCGGAAAGAAGGTCCAGCTGGTCGGAGATGATATTTTTGTGACGAATACGAAACGCATTTCACGAGGTATTTCAGAAAAGGCAGCAAATGCAGTCCTCATCAAACTGAACCAGATAGGGACAGTCACTGAGACAATATCTGCCGTTACTATGGCGCGAAATGCCGGGTGGAGTTCAATGATATCACATCGGAGTGGTGAGACTGTGGATTCCTTTATTGCGGATCTTACGGTAAGTCTCGGCACCGGCCAGATTAAAACCGGGGCACCCTGCAGGGGAGAACGGGTAGAAAAATATAACCAGCTTATGAGAATTCATGAAGAACTCGGCTCCCGTGCAACTTACGCAGGAAAGAAAAGGGAGATCAGGCACCTATAGAAACTTGGTTATTTCTCTCCACCGTTTGATTTTTTCCTCTAGATGTACTGCATGAGCAGGGCTGGATGATGGCAGATAGATAGTTTGTAAAGATATATCCGGAAAAAATTTTCTGAAGCCTTTTTCAGCTGCCCGGCCATTTAAAAAAATGATCCTGATATCCTGATGATTCAGGATGAGAGTTTTCAATTCGTTTGGAACCGGGTCCTTGATATGGGCATCTGCACTTTTCTCTCTTGAACATGCTGCATACACGTCCCATAATCCTATTCCATGATTTAATAGAAGTGAGATACGGGTAGTATATGTCTGATTATGCGGGATATTGAGAATTATTTCCATGATCTTCCAGAACATGTTCCGGGGATGAGCATAATATTCCCCGGCTTTTATGGATAAGACTGAGGGGTAACTTCCAAGGATCAGAACTCTGCAATCAGAAGAAAGCAGAGGAGATAGTCCGCATTTGTGCATGGGATTTATTAAAAAATTATGAACAGGTCAGAAGCCCCTGGATCTGTATGGTCTGCAGACCCGATTTGAATGCAGCTGCCACCGTTGCATTATCCTGCAGTCTCATTGATGTATCATGAAGTGGATTATTATCATTCTTCCAGGCAGCATTGAGCCAGATAAGACCCTTGATATCAGGCCAGGTCTGTCCGGAAAGTGATGAGAGAACATTTGATACAAACGTAGCAGGATCCTCAAATCTGCTCTGCACATCTGTCCCGGTGATAAGCAGGATGGGTTTTTGGATTCCCCCTGCCTGCAGGGTGGACAAAGTACTATAAATGGCATCGCTGAATTTTTTTGTTCCGGTCTCAAAGGGTTTTTTGGTTCCAAACAGCGATACTGCCACTAGGTCACAATATTCATCTCCTGGATAATACCCGGTCATATTATTCCATTCATCTGCTGGCTGACTCTCTGCATTTACATGATAAATCCAGATAAGATTTGAGGCACCCTCTTCTCGCATAATACGAATAATATGGCGGTATGCATCTTTGAATAAATCCTGACCCTTCTGGTTACCATTCCAGTATCCGTTCCAGGGATAGTTCCACTGGTTTATTTCAGTACCATATTCAATGAGGATCGGTGAACCAAAAGATCTGGCTTCCCTGGCCCAGGATATGAGTTCTCCATCAAATTTACCCAATGCAATGTTGCTAAGAGTATAGAACGGTTCTTTCTGATATGGTGTATCAGAGCTTCGCATCATGAACCTGATATAGGGAACCATTCCTTCATTGCGCAGGGTTTTTGCATTTTCTGCAGGAAATTTCCGGTCATTCATCCATTCATCTGAAAACACTCCAATTGCTATAGGTCTTCCGATTTTTTCCCTGAACGCCTGAATCTCATCCAGAAGGATATGTTCTTCTCCGGATGGAGTTTTTTCTGGAGCAAATACCCCAAGCGCAAGGCCCCCCTCCTCTCCCAGGCAAAAACCTGGGGGCAGAGCTGACGCAAATGAACAGAACAAAGTAAGGATTATTATCAGTCCGAGTCCTCGATTCATAATTACTCCCCCCTTCATAGCCACAAACCTATTGGAGGTATATATATTTGTATGGTAAAAGTCTGTCTCAACGTGATCAGGTGGTGGAAGAGGTATTCAGATCACATTTATAATTCGTGTAGCTCACCTCCTGAGATATATGCATCTGACCGGTTGGATCGAGCTGGATGGAATACCGTTATCTCATGAAGAAATTATTCAAAAATTATCCGAGGATCCTCAAATTGTCACACACTTTGGCGGAGAATTCTATCTAGAATATGATTCATGTGTTGCACGGGATCATTTTGGCATTATTCAGGGTCCATGTCCGGCCGGGACAATCATCTGCAATGGTTCTGTTACTGGTTCGGTAAAGCCGTCCTGCCCGTGTCTTCCCCTTGCTGATGCAATCAGGACTGCCATTGAACTGAGATCAGATTCCGGTATTACTGCTCTATCCGGTGGTGTGGATTCAGCTCTGGTAGCAGCAATCGCAAAACGTCCCTGTCTAGTGGTAGGCATGGAAGGATGCCATGATATCAGGCAGGCTACTGCAGTTGCACAAGTTCTGGATCTTCCCTTACACGTAAGGACTATAACACCGGAGGATGTCGCAGCAGCTCTACCGGTTGTTATCTCCCTCATTGATGATCCAAACCCGGTTGATGTGGCCATTGGAACAACTCTGTTTTTTGTTGCAGAAACAGCCCAAAGTCTTGGGTATGAGCGAATTCTGACTGGTCAGGGAGCAGATGAGGTCTTTGGAGGATATTCCAGGTACCTGGAGACTCCGGAACATCTCCTGGAAGAGGTCTTTGCCCGTGACTTTGCTTCTCTTCCCCGTCAGGGATGCCGGGATCAGAGTATTGCAGGATCCATGGGTGCCTACCTGTCAATGCCATATCTTGATATCAGGGTTGTATGCGCTGCACAGGCAATACCCCCTCGTGATCGGGTTACGGGTGGGGTCCGAAAAAAACCACTTCGGGAAGTTGCCAGACTGTATCTGCCTGAATCATTCGCATATTATGATAAAAAGGCAATGCAGTACGGGACCGGGATCTGGAAAGAGATAAAACGGATTGCCCGGCAGAATGGTTATCACAGTTCTGTTTCAGATTTCATTACACATTTAAGGAGGACGTAAACGTACAATGGTTACCGCTGAAGACGTCAGAAAAATAGCAAAACTCGCTGATGTCGGCATTGATGATTCCGAAATAAATGAATTTACGAACCAGTGTTCAGGTATTCTTGAATATTTTGCCGTTCTTGATACCCTGGATCAGAATCAGCCGCTTATCCGTGAACGATATAATATTCTTCGTGACGATGAAGTTCTTCCCTCCTTGTCTCAGGAGGAAGCCCTGCAGAATGCAGGCCAGACAGAAAAAGGGTACTTTAAAGCACCACGGGTGATGTGACGTGAAAAAGCTGACATTTCATCCGGATGATTCTGTTCATGCGTTTATTACCACCATTCCTGAAGTTACCTATGGTGACGGGCCGCTCTCCGGGGTCACCGTTGCGGTGAAGGACAATATATCAACAAAAGGAATTGAAACCACCTGCGCTTCCAAAATATTGAAAGGATATATCCCTCCCTATGATGCCCATGTGGTCACGCTGCTTAAAAATGCCGGAGCAGCGATTGTCGGGAAGACCAATATGGATGAGTTTGGTATGGGCACGACCACTGAGAACAGTGCCTATGGCCCGACATTAAATCCACTTGATCACCAGCGGGTTCCTGGTGGTTCATCAGGAGGATCTGCTGCAGCAGTTGCAGCCGGCCTTGTTGATTGTGCCATTGGTTCAGATACCGGTGGTTCAATCAGGTGTCCTGCAGCTTTTTGTGGTATTGTCGGATTAAAACCGACATATGGGAGAGTCTCCCGTTTTGGTCTTATTGCGTATGCAAACTCTCTTGAGCAGATTGGACCGATGGCACGGGATGTACAAACGCTTTCAAACCTTTATTCGGTTATTGCCGGCCATGATTCCCGTGATGCCACCTCGGTTGACAAACCCTACAAACATAATCCGGTATCTGACATTACGGGCCTGAAGATTGGAGTGCCTGATGAGTTCTTTGGCGAGGGTGTAAATCCAAACGTTGCTGAAGTAGTCAGGCAGGCAATTGATACACTTGAGTCAATGGGCGCAACGGCAGTACCATGCACTATACCCTCAATGAAATATGCCTTATCAGCATACTATGTCACCTGTACCAGTGAAGCATCCAGTAATCTGGCCCGGTTTGATGGCGTAAGGTATGGTCCTGCTGTCGGGACGCTGAAGAGCTGGCATGATGCCTACTCCGAGCAGAGAAAAGCCGGGTTTGGAAAAGAAGTTCGCCGTCGGATCATTCTGGGGACATTCTCACTTGCAGCCGGGTACTATGGCAGGTACTACCAGAAAGCCCAGACTGCACGACAGATGGTCAGGGATGACTTTGAACGAATATTCAGGGATGTAGATGTAATTGCCGGCCCTACTATGCCAGATATTGCTTTTAAACTTGGGGAGAAGAGTGACCCTTTGCAGATGTACCTCTCTGATATCCTGACCGTCCCGGCAAACCTGGCAGGAGTTCCTGCCTTGTCTGTGCCATGTGGAAAAATAAACAGCATGCCGGTCGGATTACAGCTTATCGGACGATATTTTGAAGATGAGCGGATTATTGACACTGCATATGCCTATGAACAGGGGAGAGCATAATGGAAGACCTGGAGACAATCATCGGCCTTGAGATCCATTGTCAGCTGAACACGAAGTCTAAGATGTTCTGTAGCTGCTCAACGGATTTTCGTGACAACGAACCGAACACTCACACCTGCCCGGTCTGTCTTGGTCTTCCGGGTAGTATGCCGATGGTAAACAAGCGGGCCATAGAGTTTGCACTGAAGGTTGGAAAGGCGCTCAACTGTACCATAAGGGATGAATCAGAGTTCTCAAGAAAGAACTATTTTTATCCTGATCTGAATAAAGCATACCAGATCACCCAGTATGACAAACCTCTTGCAGAATGGGGAAAACTTCTGATTGACGGTGATAATGGTGAGAAAGAGGTCAGGATTACCAGAATACATCTTGAGGAAGATCCCGGACGTTCTGTCCACATGGGGACCACTGATCGGGGAAAATATACTCTTGTTGATTACAACCGTGCGGGTATCCCGCTTATTGAGATAGTTACCGAACCTGATCTCCGGTCTCCAAAGGAAGCTCGGAAATTTTTGAACAAACTGCGGGCAACTCTTGAATATCTCAATGTATTTGACTCGGAAAAAGAAGGTTCTCTTCGTGTTGATGCAAACATATCACTGAAGGGATCAGAACGGGTTGAGGTTAAGAATATCTCCTCCTATAAAGGTGTGGAAAAGGCACTCACCTTTGAAGTAACCAGGCAGCGAAATCTGCTCCGGCGTGGCCAGATCGTTACACGGGAGACCAGACATTTTGTTGAGGCACGGGGGGTGACCACGTCATCCCGTTCAAAAGAAGAGGAGAATGATTACCGGTACTTCCCTGAACCAGATCTTCTCCCCCTCCGGGTTGCATCCTGGGTTGATGCCATAGAACTTCCTGAGCTTCCCGATGCACGAAGGGAACGGTTTATTTCACAGTACGGAGTCTCACCAGAGCATGCAAAAACCCTGACCGGCGGTCTCAAACTTGCAGAGTTTTATGAGACGGTTGCATCAGAAGATCCTGCCCTTGCTGCCACGTGGACCGCAGACTACCTGCTTGGTGAGCTCAATTACCGTGACTTTTCCATCGATGCAATGCCTTCAGACCTCTTCCGCGAACTCCTCACACTTATAAAATCCGACACTATTACCGACAAGTCTGCGGTGGAGATACTCCGGCTGATTCTTGATGCTGTCAAAGATGGGAAAAAACCAGAGCGCCCTCAGGAGATAGTGAGCCGGCTCGGACTTGCAAAGACCAGTGGTGATCAGGTCACTGCAATGATACAGGAAGTAATCGCCGAGCAGCAGGCAGCCATAGATGATTATTATGCTGGAAAGATGCAGGCGCTCAATTTCCTCGTCGGGCAGGTCATGAAAAAATGCCGGGGACGTGCAGATCCCGGACATCTGAATACGCTTCTCAAAGAGATTCTGGATAAGAAGGTCTGATATCATGCATCTGATTATTGCCGAAAAAAACATTGCAGCAAACCGGATAGCACAGATCCTTTCCGGAAAGGATAAAGTTTCGGCAAAAAAGGAGGGTGGGGTGAATGTATACACCTTTGGCGACAAGATATCAATCGGACTTCGTGGCCATGTGGTTGAGGTCGATTTCGTTGAAGGGTATACCAACTGGCGGTCACAGGAACGACCTCCCCGGTCATTAATCGATGCAGAGACCATTAAACGTCCTACAGAACCTGCAATAGTAAAATTGATCCATAAAATAGCCAAAAAGGCAAACCGTGTTACCATAGCAACTGATTTTGATACCGAAGGGGAACTTATCGGGAAGGAGGCATATGAGCTGGTCCGGGCAGTCAATCCGAAAGTGCCCATTGATCGTGCACGGTTTTCAGCTATTACCAAGGAAGAGATCAACCGGGCCTTTTCAGAACCCAGTGATCTGGATTTTGATCTTGCAGCGGCAGGGGAAGCCAGGCAGGTAGTTGATCTCATCTGGGGAGCATCACTTACCAGGTTTATCAGTCTGGCTGCAAAACGGGGTGGAGGAAACATACTTTCCGTGGGACGTGTCCAGTCACCAACACTTGCGATGATAGTTGATCGCGAGAAAGAGATTGAGTCTTTTATTCCCGAACCCTACTGGGAGATCTCCCTGACAACTGAGAAAGATGGTCAGTCTATTATTGCACGTCATGCAGAAGGCCGTTTTACTGATAAGAAACTCGCCGATGCGGCATATGCCGGGACAAAGGATCCGCTTGTTGTTACCGAAGTCAAGGAAGGAAAACGGGTAGACCGGGCGCCGACTCCATTTGACACAACCCAGTTTATCGTTGCCGCAGCACGGATTGGTTATTCTGCAGCAAATGCAATGCGAGTTGCAGAAGAACTCTATATGAACGGATTTATCTCATATCCGCGTACAGACAATACCATCTATCCTCCATCCCTGAACCTTGACAATATTCTGACCACGCTAGAAAAGACAAAATTTGCCCGGGATGTTGCTTGGGTCAGGAAAAACAGGCGGACAAAACCGACCGAAGGAAAGAAATCCTCAACCGATCACCCTCCAATCCATCCGACAGGTGTTGCGACCGAAGAGCAGCTTGGTGAGAACTGGAAATTGTATGAACTGGTAGTACGCAGATTCCTTGCAACCCTGTCACCAGATGCCGAGTGGGCAACCATGCGGATCGGGATGGATGCAACCGGACAAAATTATGTTGCAACCGGATCCCGTCTGACCGAGGCCGGATGGAGGACGGTATACCCATACTCAGAGGCGAAAGATTCCATCCTCCCTGTAGTCAAAAAGGGAGAAAAACTGAAGATACAGGATCTGAACCTTGAAGAGAAGCAGACGCAGCCACCACCGCGGTATTCACAGAGTAAACTTATCCAGGTGATGGAAGAGCTGGGTCTTGGGACAAAATCCACCAGACATGAAGTGATCCAAAAGCTCATCTCCCGTAAATATATCGAAGGAAATCCACTCCGGCCAACTCTTGTCGGGAAAGCTGTAACTGAATCACTGGAAGCGCATGCTTCAACCATCACCAGACCTGATATGACCCAGAAGCTTGAACAGGCGATGGAAGCTATCAAGGTCAGAAATAAGTCCCGTGATGGGGTGGTTGATGATTCCCGAAAGATGCTTCATCAGGTATTTGATGAATTGGAACCAAATGAGGCAGTCATCGGCCAGGAGATTATGGGTCAGACAGATGAAGAGCTGACCATCGGACCATGCCCGGTGTGCGGAAAGGATCTTCGTATTCGTCGGAAGGGTGGTTCTCAATTTATCGGGTGTAACGGGTATCCGGACTGTACTTGTAACATATCTCTTCCAGGGACGATGTGGGGATCAGCGGTCAGGACAAAGAAGGTCTGTGAGGTTCATAATCTCTTCCACGTCAGTCTTATCGCAAAAGGTGCCCGACCGTGGGAGATGGGATGTCCGCTCTGTCAGCTCATCGAGCAGCAGAAAGAGCACTATGCAAAGATGCCCGCAATGACCGAGGCTCTTCAGCAGAAACTTCTTGATGCAAAGATATTTTCATTGTATGAACTCTCGAAACTGGAGCCTGCAGTTCTGGCGAAAAAGCTAGGAATCACCAAAAAGCAGGCTGAAACGTTAATTCATGAAGCAAATGACGTTCTTGATCTCATCCGGAGAAGATCGGAATGTAAAAAGTTCATGAAGCAGTTTGTACCCCCAAAACGGGGCCGGAGTCATACAAAGGTCATGAACGGTTTTACCGAGTCGGGGATAAACTGCATCGGAGACATTGCATCGGCTACCATTGAATCACTAAAAAAGACCGGACTCTCCGAAGAAGAAGCAAAGACATTAAAAAGTGAAGCCATCTCCCTGATTGCGAAAAACCAGCTTAAAGATATCGGCATTCCTGCCGTATCACTAAAGCGGTATCAGGAAGCCGGTTTTTTAACACCAGAAGATATCGCCTCTGCTCATCCGGCATACCTTGCATTCAAGACCGGCATCTCCATTGAGACGGTTGGAAAGCACGCAACCCTGATTACGCAGTCATTAGGAAAGCCGGATCCGGTAAAGATATCCAAAAAAGCATTTGAATCAGGGAAAATTGAACTTACCTCCCTTCCCGGGGTCGGGGAGTCTACCCTTGAGCACCTGTATCGAGCTGGAATCTTTGATAAAAAATCCCTTATTTCTGCAGATCCGGCTAAGGTTGCAAAATCAGGTGGCCTGTCAAAAGATCATCTGAAAAAACTGCAGGCTGCAGCAGTGGTATGATCCCCCGGATCTCCCGAATGTTTTTCAGTCAGAAGTAATGAAGCTGTACAGCACTTTTGAGGACAGGCATATATGCATACAAAATGGAAGACCTGGGCTCACGTTACCAAGCTTGACCCGGACAAACATCTCACCGAAGATGAAATCGCAGAAATTGCAACAAGTGGAACAGATGCCCTCATTCTTTCAGGCACGCTCAATATTACCAAAGACAACATGTCACAGCTCCGTGACCAGGTGAAGGAATACGGGCTCCCACTTGTTGTTGAACCAGCCGGACCTGAATCAGTAATTTTTCACGGCATCGATCTGTTGTATGTTGCAAGCGTTATGAACACCTCCGATGCCCGGTGGATAGTTGGCAAACACCGTGACTGGGCAATGAATCCTGATATCGTATGGGAAAAGGTCATTCCCGAAGCTTACATTGTATTAAATCCAAACTCAGCAGTGGGCCGTGTTACGGGGGCTGACTGCGGGATTTCTGCTGAAGAAGTGGCCGCATATGCTTCCATCGCTGATCATTACTTCAAATTTCCGATAGTATATATTGAATACAGCGGTATGTACGGAAATCCTGACATTGTAAAACGGGCCGGCGAGGCTATCGATCATGCGGTTCTTTACTATGGCGGTGGCATCGACTCCGCAGAAAAGGCTGCAGAGATGGCAAAATATGCTGATACGATAGTTGTTGGAAATGCAGTCTATGAAAAGGGTGTTAAGACCCTTCTTGAGACCGTCCAGGCAGTTCAGTGATAAATGCCCCATATACGGATTGTCCTTGTTGAACCGCTATATGAGGGAAATGTAGGATTTGCCGCCAGGGTGATGAAAAATTTCGGATTTACCGATCTCATCCTCATCAATCCCTGTACCATCGGAAACGAAGCCAAAATCCGGGCTTCACACGCGGATGATGTGCTCGAACATGCAACTGTGATGACACTAGATGAGGTATTTAGAACATCACACCGGGTGATTGCCACAACCGGATCACTCTCTTATTCTGCCTGTCATCCGACCCGAATGCCCTTTTATTCTCCTAAGGAAATCCGGGATCTTATTAGAGATCTAGATGGAACGATATCAATCCTCTTCGGGCGTGAAAACTGGGGGCTTTCAAATGAAGAGGTGAGACGGGCAGATATTATCTGCACCATTCCGACATCACCTCTCTATCCTATCATCAACCTCTCCCATGCTGTCGGAGTTATCTGTTATGAACTCGCAAATCTCCCAAAAGGAGTCATACCTCTGGCGACAGTAGATGAGATGAATCATCTCTATGAGCATATTGATCAGTACCTGGACCTGGTGGATCATCCAGGGTTCAAACGAGAATCGACTATGACCCTGATTCGACGGGTACTTGGGCGGTGTAATCTGACCTGGCGCGAGTGCAGTACCATTCATGGTCTTCTCAGGCGTTCTGAGTGGCATTTTGCACCACCACAGGGAGAGGAAAGCTCTTCACATCCGGATCGTACTGATCCTGATCATAATGATAAACAGTAATCGGAAACAACAGATCGGTACATGATCCTTGTTGACTGGCAGATAACGGATCGCATCGAGCGTGGATATATAGGTATTGACCCGTATAATCCTGAGTTAATACAACCAAATTCAATTGATATCAGGCTTGGAAATCATTTTGTCTGGTATACACCAGGTGATGAGATTATTGATCCATATATCCGTGATACTGTGACCGGCGGCACTGAGGAGATGACTGCCGAAAGTATTGTCCTCCATCCCGGCCAGTTTGTTCTGGCAGAAACTATGGAAGCCATCCGCCTGCCTGATAACATAGTAGCCAGTATTGAGGGAAAGAGCAGCATTGCACGACTTGGTATTGAGCTTCATCAGACCGGAGGATGGATTGATGCCGGATTTGCCGGCTCTATCACCCTAGAGATGTGTAATGTAAATCAGCGCCCGGTCAGGATGCATGCCGGAATGCCAATTGGTCAACTGGTCTTTTACACGACTGAGCGGGCACTTTGTCCGTACAATGCTAAAAAGGATGCAAAATACTTAAACCAGCGACAAGCCACGCTTTCACGATACTACGAGAATAAAAAACGAGCATGATACGCTCATATCTTCAATACTTTTTTTAAGAAACGTTTGTTCACATTGATGGAACCTACCCGGGTTTTATACCCGATAAACATCAACATATATGGATATTGTACGGAGAGATCTGATTCATGCGCCTTCTTTTAATACATTCTGATTTCATTGAATATGAAGCGAAGAAGAAAACAAAATTTGCAGAGGATCCCTGTAATCCGGCCGATCGCCTCGATGATGCCCTGGTAGCATTTTGTGCGGTTGAGTCACCGGATGCTGATGATATTGATGATGTCATATGTCAGACGGTCACCGCAATAGGTGAGATGGCCGGTAAGGTAGAATGTAACCGGGTAATGGTATACCCGTATGCACACCTCTCCTCTGATCTTGCAGCACCGGATCTTGCAGTTGCAGCCCTGAAGGCTATCGAAGAATCCCTGGAAAAAGCAGGATACGAAGTTAAACGAGCTCCTTTTGGATGGTATAAATCGTTCTCCCTCTCCTGTAAAGGGCACCCGCTTTCAGAACTCTCCCGGTCAATCACCCCATCTGAAGATGCGGTAAAACCTGAGAAGAAACATATTGAACATAAATTCTTTGTTCTTACACCCGAAGGCACTATTCATGATGTTCAGGAGTACATGGATGACTCTCCGTTTGCCGCTCTTATAAAAAAGGAGATCGGGACCGCTGTGCCGGTAGGTGGCGAACCGGTCCATGTTGATCTGATGCGTTCCAAGGAGTTTGTGGATTATGAACCGGTATCAGATGTCGGTCATCTCCGCTGGCTCCCCCGTGGAAAGCTGGTCCGTGATCTCTTAGCAGACTATGCCCTATCCCTTGTTCTTGACTATGGTGCAAGTCCGGTTGAGACTCCGGTCATGTATGATCTTGCTGATAAAGCCATCTTTGAACACGCAGACAAGTTTGGTGAGCGGCAGTACCGGTTCAAATCAGGTAACCGCAACATGATGCTCCGATTTGCAGCCTGTTTTGGTATGTTTACCACCATGCGGAGTATGCATATCTCACCAAACCATCTGCCGATGAAGATGTACGAGCTTTCGACCTATTCATTCCGTCATGAACAGAAGGGTGAGGTTATTGGTCTGAAAAGACTTCGTGCTTTTACCATGCCTGATATGCATTCTCTGTGCAAGGATCTTGAGAATGCCCTGACCTGTTTTGAAGAACAGCTTGCCATAGGGTGGAAGACCGGGCGTGACTTCGGGACCCAGCTGGTTGCAGTATTCCGCTGCACTGAGGAATTCTATTCAGAGTATGAAGGCTGGATCAAAAAGATTGTAAAAGACTCCGGTGTTCCAATTCTGATTGAAACTCTTTCAGACCGTGTACATTACTGGATAGCAAAGATTGACCTTGCTGCAATCGACGGGCAGAATCGGCCGATTGAAAACCCGACCGTCCAGATTGACGTTGAAAGCAGCAAACGGTTTGGGATAAAATATCATCTTGCTGATGGAACAGAAGTTTATCCACCAATTCTTCACTGTTCTCCAACCGGTTCAGTTGAGCGTGTATTTTGTGCAATTCTTGAAAATACTGTGAATCAGAAGGTTGCACATCTGCCCACCTGGCTGACCCCAACCCAAGTTCGAATAATTCCGGTCACCGATAATCATCTTGGATATGCAAAAGACATTGCAGAAAAACTTACAAAGGCACGGATCCGGGCCGATATTGATGATCGAGATGATTCCTTAAATAAAAAGATCCGTGCAGCAGGAATGGACTGGGTATCATATGTGATCGTGGTTGGAGATTCAGAGATGAACTCCGGAAACCTTACTGTTACTGTCCGTTCTGAATCTGAACCCAATAAACCACAGAAGATTACCTGCACTGCAGAGAAGCTGATTGAGATGATCGGGAAAGAGACTTCCGGAAAACCATTCAGACCTTTATACACTCCCCGGATGTTATCTCTCAAACCGAGATATATCTAAAACCTGTTTTTCTGTTATTCTCTTCTTACTAATTTTACGAATATTGATTATCTTTCATTCCCATTTCATCATATGCCAAAAAAGCGGCTCTCTGTCATCGACGCTGACAGGTGCGTCGGGTGTCAGTCCTGTATGTTTGCCTGTACCCGAAGGCTTGGATTTGGCGGAGTATCCAAATCTGCTATTCATGTAAGTTCAGTCGGGGGGATTGAACGAGGTTTTTCGGTGAGGGTGTGTCGGGCATGCCAGGATCCCCCTTGTGTTCATCTCTGTCCTGAAGAAGCTCTCCTGCCCCGTCCGGGTGGAGGAGTTACCCTCAATAAAGATAAATGCACCGGGTGTAAAAAATGCCTGGAAGGGTGTATCCTTGGGGCAATATCCTGGGATCATGAAGAGAACCGTCCCATTATCTGTATTTATTGTGGGTATTGCGCACAGTACTGCCCGTACGAAGTTATTGAACTGCAGGAGTTGATGGCTGATGAGTCCTGAAGCACTGTTATCACGGGTTCTGTTTATTGATCTTTCTTCGTGGTCATTCCATACAGAAGAAAGGTCCGATCTGTTTCAGGAACGACTTGGTGGTGCCGGAGCAGCTATCAGGCTGCTGGAGGAATTCTGTCCACAAGGGGCTGATCCATTAGGTCCGGAAAATCCGATTATATTTTCCGTCGGAGTTGCTACAGCACTCTTCCCTCTCGCTTCGAAATGTGTTGCAATGTTTAAATCCCCTCTGACCGGAAATCTTGGTGAGAGTCATGCAGGGGGCCGGACAGCAGTTGCAATCAGGTCGGCTGGATATGGCGCCATAGTTATCACCGGGAAAGCCTCACATCCGGTGTATCTGTCTATTACAAAAGATGGTGTTGCATTTCGTGATGCCCGGGCATTGTGGGGGACTGGCCGGAGTGATACTGCAGCACGTATCATCCGGTCAAAAGATGGAACACCAGGAACCAGGACGATATTACGGATTGGAAGAGCCGGAGAGAATCTGATCAGATATGCAAGTGTGACTTCAGAAACCTACCGGCATTTTGGCAGAATGGGGCTTGGGGCAGTATTTGGATCTAAAAAACTTAAGGCAGTTCTGATTTCAGGGGATAATCTCATCGAGTTATCTGACCGGAAGAGATACCGGGAACTTTATGACCGGCTTTACGACCAGGTAACCAGATCTCCCCTTATGCAGAAGTATCATGAGATAGGAACACCGGTAAATGTGAAATCACTCTCTGCAATGGGATCTCTTCCGGTGAAAAATCTCACTGAACAGAGACTGGGGGGCTCTGATCAGTTATCTGGAGAAGAGTTTGCCAGGCTCTTTCTCTCCCGTCGTGTTGCCTGTTCCCATTGTCCGGTCAGTTGTATTCATATCGGTCAGATCCGGATTCCCTATCCGAATGATCCGTACTTTTACAAAACCATCCCGGTGAGTTATGACTATGAACTGATCTATGCTCTTGGATTCATGCTCGGTGTCTCTGATCCCACTGATGTTCTGTATCTGATTGACATCATTGAACAGATCGGAGTTGATGCCATGTCAGCCGGTGTCTGCGCCGCATGGGCAACTGAAGCGATGAATAATGGACTAATTGATGAAGAAATGACCGGAGGTATCAGGCTCTCGTTTGGTGATGCCAAGCATTATCTTGCATTTTTCGAGTCTCTGGCACGACAAAAGGGTGAGTTTTACCAGATCCTGGGGAAAGGAGTGTCGTTTGCAGCCTCAGTCTATGGTGGCGAAGAGTATGCTCTTGCCTTTGGGAAAAATGAAATGCCCGGGTATCACACCGGTCCTGCGGCATATATCGGATATATCTGTGGAGCTCGCCACAGCCATCTTGACAATGCAGGGTATAGTGTTGATCAGAAGCCTGAAGAAAAATTCCCTGAAACACCGGAAAAAATTGCTGAAGAATTGTATGAAGAAGAAGCGTATCGTCAGATCCTATCAGGCCTGGTGGTGTGTTTCTTTGCCCGTGGCCTGTATACCCGTGAAATAATTCAGGAAGTCTTGTCCGTCTGTGGGATACCCATTACGGTGGAAGAACTTGATATCCTTGGAAGATCGATCCTTGCTGAAAAATACCGTTTTAAAGTCCGTGAGGGTTTTTCATTAGAGCCAGAATCCATACCTATACCAAAAAGAATTCTTGAGCTCCCATCCGGCAGGGGAGAAATTAATGAAGAGGTTATCCGGAGAGGAATTGCCCGGTACAAAGAGTTACTTGAAAAAAATATGTGAGTTCTGAATAGTGACATTGATTTTTATCAGTCCGGATAAATTTGCTCACTATCTGTCCCGAAAAATAATCGATGAAATACAATCTTCTCCAAAATTCTGGGAAAGGCTAATAGTATTTTTTTATAATTAACCAAACCTATCTCTCACTATACGAAAATGAATAATAGTCGCGGTACCATGGAAAATATTATTAAAACCGAATCACTGACCAAAAAATTTGGTGATCTGATCGCAGTCAATGCAGTAACCCTGAACGTCAGGAAGGGATCTCTGTTCGGTCTGTTAGGTCCGAACGGATCTGGAAAGACAACGATGATAAAGATGTTGACCGGTCAGATAGTCCCTTCATCCGGGAATGCCCATGTTTTTGGTCTTGATGTGGCAACTGATCCGGTAGGTATCAGAACTTTGGTTGGAATCATTCCAGAACAGGAATCTCCGCCAAGTTTCCTGACTGCCATGGAATACCTGGAATTTATCGGTGATATAAGGAAGATCCCTGATCTGGAACAAAAAGCAGACTGGTGGTTTGATTTTCTTGAGTATGAGGATAAAAGAAATGTGCTCTGCAAGGATCTCTCCCGTGGAACCAGGCAGAAACTGATGCTCACTCAGGCATTTATTCATAACCCTGAACTTGCCCTCATTGATGAACCGCTTATCAACTTTGATCCAATCATGCAGGACAAGGTCAAGGCATTCTTTGTTTCATATACGAAGCAGGGGAATACGCTCTTCATCTCCACTCATCTACTGGAAACGGCTGAAGAGATCTGTTCTGAAGTTGCAATTCTCCATGTGGGAAATCTGCTCTACACCGGAACCATGGAGTCAGTCAGAGAGGGCAATCGTCATCTGTCAGATTTGTTCCTATCACTTGTCAGGACATAACCATGGCAGGGCTTTTTTACAATATGTTAAAGGAAGAATGGCGGATTCATTCGACTATGTTCGGGAGTCTTAATTTTGCCCTCTTTCCAGTTATGATATGTGCCATTGCGTTCATGGGTACATTTCTTTTTCCCCTGATCCAAACGACAATGCCGATTGGCGATCTTGTCATCCTGATACATGCACAATATCTGATGCTGGGATTCATGGTTGGAGCATTCGGCCTTCTTGGGAATGAAGTAATGAACCGCCGGTTTGGTCAGGCCAGCCTTCTTGCATTCTCTGCCCGGACCCTGCCTCTCAGCCCCCGGTATATCTTCACTATTTTTGTGCTTAAGGATACCTTGTATTATTTTTTCCTCTGGATCTTTCCCCTGGGTGCCGGTTTTCTTGCGGGATCACTCTTCACCGGAATTCCGGTTTTTTATCCGTTGAATATCCTTCTAACGCTGACTCTCTCATTTCTCACCGGTATGTCTGTTGTTTTTTTCCTGTCATCACTGTACGGGCGATCAGTAAGGGCCCTCTTTCTCTTTCTGATTTTAGCAGGTTTTGTATTTCTTGGATGGTTCATGTTCACCGGAACAAACCCGACAACACTTTTTCCACCGCTTATACTCTTTTACCAATTTTCCTGGCATCTTCTTCTTGGAAGCGTTATGTTGGTTCTGGTTCCCTGTTGTATTGCTCTTCTCCTGTTTTCACCTGATATTCAATCCGGTACAAAAAATTACCCGAACCGGATGAAACCCCTCATTCGTCATCTCAACCGATTTCCAAATCCGCCCCTTGCTGCAAAAGATGTAATAGATCTCTGGCGGTCCGGGAGTATTGTTGGTCAGACTATCTTTTCATTTCTGGTACCGCTTATCACCATCTGGTTCTTTCTCTCCCTGCTTGATGAGTATGTTTCTACTATTCATCTTCTTCTCACCTTTGCGATGATTACCGGAATTATCGCGTCAACCATGTACACCTGGCTGTGTATGTTTGATTCATTCAGTATCTACGCTCTTCTTCCGCTTCATGTCAGAGATGTTATTACCAGTAAAATTACCTCCTTTACACTCCTTCAGGTGATCCCGATCTTCTTTATGGCAGTGATTACTTTTCTTTCCGGTCAGGGAGAATTCCTGCTCCCGGTTCTGGTATTGACCTTATCGGTGTCGTATTATGTCCTAGCGGTATCTATCTGGCTGACTGGATTATCTCCCAATGTTCTGGTGTATAATGGCCGGGTGATGGTTCAGTATTTTCTGCTTATCGGCATTGCGTTATCGATATTTGGTTCATTGACTGTGATGAATCCCTGGTTTGGTCTGGCTGGAGTTGGGCTGTTTATCCCAGCTTTTGTGCTGGTACGATTAGGGATGAGGAAATGGGACCGGGAGGAGGTGGTTGTGTATTAAATCTATTACCTGTTAATCAAGAGGTATCAGGAAAAATCTTATGAATATTTACCGATATTCATGAAACACATTGGCAAACTCATTTCTATCCTTCTTCTTATGCGACAATCTGTAGGCTTGTTAACCGGTATGTTTCTTTCATATCTCTGATAATCTTACAATAGACTGCTGCTTATTCATGAGACACGTGTCGATTACTGTGGTGAATAGAAGGGTATTTGAAGATTTCGATCATGGTTTCTAAATATCTTGTTCGTCGGTAAATTTCATGAGAAGTTTGACCGGCTTCGATGGGTCATTGAATTAAAATCATCTCTCATAATGAGTGGGCGGGAATGAAAATATCCTTGGAAGAGTTCACTATTCGGGAAGAAGATGCCATCCAGATTCACAGGTTTGGAGAAGGACTTAAGCAAGAGTTTCCCGAAGCAAATGTTCGGTTGTTTGTGATATATTGTATAGAAACCTGGTTTTTCAGGTTTTGGAAGTGACGGAGTAAGAACCGGGTTAGTGATAGGGCATATATGAGTGACCCTCTTGCTAATCTTGATCTATGATACCCTTATGATAGAAAGATGAAGAATCGAATAATCCAGAAATATTGAGGAAGAGGAAAGCATGCCATATGGCTCGTAAACGAAGGGGCAATAGTTCGAAAAGATCTGAATGCCTATTTTGTTCATGAGAGATCAAAAGAGTATATAGTCATTGAAGATGGATGCACCTGTCCGGACTATGAGCAGAATGAAGACCTCTGTATCCATATGATTGTTGTTGAGATCGCTCGATCTGGCGATTAATTTAAAAAAAAAGATTTTTAGATCCAGAAAGTTGAACTCTTAATGTTAAGCCGCTGGGGGGATTGTTAACATAAGTTTAATGCCTCAAGGAATTAATTAATATACTATATGCCAAACAATCCGAATCAACATTTTTACAGATCTGATGATCAATATCGTGAACAAATTGACCGGACACTAACCCGCAAAAAGGAAGCGTCCGAAATTACAGAGTCTGATGAGAAGATCATACGGGCGTTTATTGCTGAACTCCGGGCGGTAAATGGTATCAGCGATACCAGAGCCTCGAAACTTGTTAGCAATATATCCGGACTTCGCCGATGGTTGCCACCATTTGATCAAATGGTCACATCGGATATTTATCATGCAATTGATCAGATTCAGCATCATGGTTTCAAACAGAACACAATGGCTGATCTCATTCGAGGGATGCGAAGGATCGCACTATACCTATGTGAAAATAATATGGCTGCACCTGGGCTTGATGCTTTGAAGATTCGAAAGATACATCCGCCTGGTTATGATTCGGCGACTAAAGACATATCAGATCTATTGACTCCCGATCAAGTGATGAGTATGATTAGTCACGCTGGCAGCATAAAGAATCAGGCTATTATTAGCACGTTATACGAAGGCGGAATGAGAATTGGTGAGATAGGTAACTTACAATGGAATCAGGTAAAGTTCCATGAAGAGCACGTGTCTATCAGCACCACATTTAAGACTGGCAAAGCGAGGACAATTCCTCTATTTAACAGCCGTGGATATCTGGCACAATGGAAAAATGAATATTCAGGAAATGCAGATAAACCGGGGGCTTTTGTATTTGTAAAAAGTGATGGAAGTCCATATTCCTATGCCGGACTAGTAAAAATGATTCGGAAGGCTGCAACCAATGCAGGCATTGAACATACGATAACCCCCCACGTGTTCAGACATAGTAGAATCACGCATTTGATAAAAGAAGGTTGGAAAGAATCAATAATCAAAAAAATGTGTTGGGGCAGCGTCGAGACTGATATGTTCAAAGTTTATTTACATCTCTGCGATGAAGATATCGAAAATGAAGCAGCGGGATCATTAGGCATTAAACGGCGTGGAAGACCAACAATTGAGTCGAAGCGGCTTGAACCTATCCAATGTCACAAATGTGGCGTTGTCAATCCGTTTACTCATTCGTTTTGTTCATCATGTGGAGCACCGCTTAACAAGGATGCAATTCAGACCGCTGAAGCAGCGACATCGATCTTAAGTGACTTATTGACCGGGGAAAAAGGTGAAGACATCCTTCGGGAGTTAATTCTTCTGCAAAAGAAGAAAATAACTTCAGAATGAATAGATCATACAATACTTTTTTATACTTTCACTGTCTAATATAGTATTACTATTTATAGGTATCGGTTTTTTATATTTTCAAGTCAAACAATATTATATGAAGTATCACACTTCAGAAACTCGAAAACGCGAAAGAGTAACTGTTTCACTCGATGGCGCTATAATTGAACGCATTGACAGCAAGCGCGGGTTAATTAACCGATCACGCTATGTCGAAGAACTTCTAAAAACGGGTATGGAGGCCACCAATGGAAAACAATCAGCCTGAACAGCCAAAACGTATATCTCGTGAATGCCTTCGAGCACTACCTGAACTGTATCAGAAAATTGCAGAAATAGCCGAACGGCGGGGGTTAATTGAACTTATATGATCGAGAAAAAAAAGTGCCTTCTTTCACCACAAAAGAAGACAAACAAACACTCACGCTGTAATCATATATTACACGTTTCAGCCAATAAGCGTTTCGCTCAAAATGCTTCAGCGATTTGGGCTCGCTTGATGCGAGGAAAATATGACTTTCCATCGCAGGAAGAGCGAAAAGCAGCAATGGCTTTTGCAAATGCCATAAATCTTCATTTCGCTAGCAGAAAGAAACCCTTAATGCTTCCTGTAATTTGTGGCGATCTTTGCTCGCATCACAAAATAGGAAGAAATGATGTTTATTTTCCTATCGGACAATGGAATGAAGCGCTTCCAGTCATGCTGAAAGTTCTTGCCCTGATCAGGAAGGTTGATCGCCATGACTGAAGCGGTAAGCGTTCAGAACCATTCTGAAGAGGAAACATGCATCCCTCCTGAAATCATGGCTCTTGGTGATAATATTCGTGTCATTCCTGTTAAACCGGGTATAAAGAAACCTATCGGGGACAAATGGCAAAACGAAAACAATCATCCGCTCGATTATCGTGGTATCCACTATTGGTTTAAAAACGGCAACAATTACGGAATTATACCGCAGGGCGATCTCGTTATTTTAGACGCTGATGAACCGGAAAAGCTCGGAGAGGTCATTGATTACATCGGCGATAGCCTCACTGTTCGGACGCCTTCCGGGGGATACCACATTTATTTTTATTGCGCCGAATTGGGCACTAAAAAGATAATCCTCTATGAATTTGAAGAAAATCACGACGGGAAAAGAAAAAAAGGTCTTCATCTTGCCGAGATATATATGGCTGGTTGTCGTGGCTTCGTGGTTGGCGCAGGAAGCCGAACTGACAAAGGGGTTTATCGTGTTGTAAACGCATCAGCACCTCGGAGACTGCCAGATCCGGGAGATTTTAAGCGTATAATCAGACCATTTCGGGATGACATAAAATACGACGATGGCAGTCACAAACAAAACCAAAAAGAAAGGGATTCAATCCCAAAACTCTATAAAAACGAAGTATATCAAGACGGTGAACGAAACAACGCCTTAATTTCTTTGGCCGGCCGTTTAGTGGGCACGGGGATCACAGATGAATCAGAACTGTTTCGGATGCTTTCAGACGCGAATAATAATCGGTGTATACCAACATTGGATGAGGCGGATGTCCAACGCATAGCCCGAAGTGCCCTTCGATATGAACCCAACCAGCGGCGCCCATTAACCGATTTAGGGAATGGTGAGCGCTTCTTCGATATGCATGGTGAAACCACCAAATTCATACCAGCATGGCAAAAATGGTTTATCTGGGATGGTCATTTATGGCGGGAAGACCGGAAGCAAGAGATCCGCAAACTTGCCAATAAGACCGTTCGATCGCTGTATGTTGAAGCCTCAAAAATCGAAGAGGACGACTTACGAAAGAAATTGGTTTCTTGGGCTCGGGCATCCGAAAGCGCATCTAAAATACAGGCGCTTTTAACTTCTGCTGCTGCACTGGTCGCTGATGTTCCTGAATCGTTTGATAATAAGCCAGACTTGTTCAACTTAAAAAATGGAACATATAACCTTCACAGTCATGAATTCAGGGACCATCTCCAGGCGGATATGCTCACAAAATGTGGCAATTTCTCATATGAGCCTAATGCTTCTTGTCCTGTTTGGGAAAAGCACATACAGACCATATTTTTGAATGACCAGAGTTTGATTGGTTCATTTCAGGAATTATGTGGATACTCGTTCCTTTCAGGTAATCCTGATGAAATCTTCGTTATTTGTCATGGTTCGGGGAGAAATGGCAAAGGCAAAACCCTTGACCTTCTGAAGCATTTACACGGCGATTATGCTAAAACTGCTGATTTTAAGACGTTCCTCACTCCGAGTTACACCAATTCAGGATCAAATCCCAGCCCTGATCTGGCTCGGCTGTATCGTTCACGTCTGGTTATCGCATCTGAAACCGGTAATGGCTCCGTTCTTGATGAATCGATTATAAAACGCCTTTCTGGCAATGATACCATATCGGCAAGGTTTCTTCGACAGGAAATATTTGAGTATACACCCGAATTTGTAATATTTTTGCAAATGAACCCCATACCACGCTTTAACGATTGGGATAAAGCCATTGAGAATAGGCTTTGGCTGGTGCCATTCAATCATTATTTCGAACCAAAAGACCGCGATCCGGATATACTTGACAAATTCAAGGCTGAATCGGCAGGTATCTTCTGCTGGTGCATGGAAGGCCTGAAGCGCTATCAGGCGCTTGGTCGGCTCACCCGGGCTGCTGCAATCGAAACGGCTTGTGAATCAGTCCGGAAGGAAAACGACAGTATATCGTGTTTTATTGAAGATTGTTGCACCTTAAGCGGTAAAATTTCAAGAAAAGACCTGTATAACCATTATGCTGTGTGGTGTGGTGGTGTCGACATGTGCCCTGAAGTGCCCCGAAAATTCACAAGTGCCCTGCTAAAAAAACACGGGGTTAAAGATGGCGTAAAGTCAAACGGAGTTAGATATTTGCAGGGAATTTCTATCCAGTAACCCGGATCAGGGCACATAGGGCACATACCCTAAGTTAACCCTATATAACATTTTTTTACATACAACTTTAACTTAGTACAAGTGCCCTATGTGCCCTATAATAATATTAAAGAAATAAAATAAAAAAAATATTGGCAATAAAAGCAAATAAAAAACCTTATATGGTCATAAAAAATTAGGGCACTTATCGAAAAAAAAGCAGGGCACTTGGGGCACTTGTGATCTATGTGCCCTGAAAAACGAACACACACACACAAAATGGTTATATCTCCCCACACTGCTGGTTTTTTGATTTGAAGATCCATAATCCCCGAAAAGTCGGGTATTCTAACTCCCTCACTTTCGAGGGAGATAAAAAAAGATGGTGGTTTTTGGAGATAGATAAATATGGTAGAACGAGCCTCAAATCAAGATATCAGCGTAAATCTTGGTTTTCATCGACTAATTTGATTAATGTTCTTACATCGAAGATACAAACCGCAAATAAGACCTTTTGCTGTTCCGGGTCTTTAATATTGTTCTTTTCACAAATGGTTTTGAATTCATCGAATTTTGCTTTACGATTTGCTGAAAACCACTGTATACAACTCGTATAGTCTAACAGACGTTTGTATGCTGTTCTTTTCCTTTCAGTGAGTTTTGGTATACCGTCAATATCGGGCTGCCCCCCCGGAAGCCCCCAGCCTGCCCGGAATGAATCACAGGCTTTTAAGAAGGCCTCATGGCATTCAATGCGTGTTTCAGCCTTGGTTTCATTTCTAACTAATTCGGCTGCGTCAACAAACGTTTTACACGCAGCATCAGCGGCTTTAACGATTTGGCCGTATATTTCTTGAGATTTTATATTAAGTTCAGACATAGAAATTCCTTCTAGAAGTAAGCGCGCGGGCGCGCCTGTGGGGATGAAGGGACCACAGGCACGGTCTCCACGCGCTACATTAATATTAGATGCGCGCGTATTTATAAACAGCGGTTAACGCGCATGTATCGCGCGCTTAAAATAACATAAACTTAAAGAGGCGTTTATATGTCTGAAAAAGTTGTCTATAACTTCCAAAAAACAGATGTGATCCCCCCGTGTCACAGTATGTCACGGTCAGAAATCCTAAAAGTTTTGAGTGAAATCATCAGACTGTGCTGCAAGAAAACTTCAGGAGAAGGCCGGATTCGAGATCCAGAAGCAGATAAGATTCGGATTCAGTATCTCCGGACTGCAATTATGGCAGCATCAACAGCGCTTGCAGGACTGAAGGATCTTCAATTGGACGAAATAGAAACGAGATTATCAAAATTGGAGGAAGGAAATCATGACTCAATATAAAAAATATTGTGGATTCAAAGTTCCATTACTGGATAAGAATTTCTGTCAAGCATCGGGCACGAATATCTGTTTATCGAGATGTATGGCCTGTTATAGTGCTCTGATGGTCCGAAGTGCTGTTGCAATTCAAAATTCAAGTCCGGCTGAAAAACTCACGATTGGTTCATTTAACGCAAAAACCGGGAGATTTGAACGAGTATGAACCCAAATACACTTAAACGATTGATAGCACTTGAGAACATCCGAAAGACTGTGTCTCCTGGTAGGAAGGGCAGGAGCCATGAGGAAGTGGTAACCTTGCTGACAGATGTATATCCCTCTGTGTGGTCAAGTGATGCAACCTTACAAACACGTGAGGAACGCTATCACAAAAACCTTGAACTGCTTGAAGAGTGGAGTCATACCAGTCTTCAGGATAAATTACAAAAACATTCGGGGCTGTTCAATGAGATTTGAATCCATCCAGAGGCGGTTATCAGACCTTGAGGAGGCATATAATGAGGCCGCCTTCTCTGTGGTTCTTGAGCGTGCAGTTTTTAGGAAAGGATCGGCCCGCGTTGTAGGAACGATACTTGTAAAGCCGGGGACAGGTGGTTACGTTGCAATCTGATGA
This sequence comes from Methanospirillum hungatei JF-1, assembly GCF_000013445.1. Classification (NCBI taxonomy): domain Archaea; kingdom Methanobacteriati; phylum Methanobacteriota; class Methanomicrobia; order Methanomicrobiales; family Methanospirillaceae; genus Methanospirillum; species Methanospirillum hungatei. The sequence goes on along the minus strand of NC_007796.1, from coordinate 1,123,693 downwards.
GCACACTAGAGAGTGGGCAAGCAGACACCTATTCTTCCGGTCAGAAATCCCCCGGATAGAACGGCTGGGAATTGCTAGAGATGCACCCATACCTGGTGAAATGGGAGAGCACGAATTATAATTCTTTTTTTGTTTGGGTATAACTTGGTATAACTGACGGTATGAAAGCCTTAAGTATGACCGAGTCATACTATGGTTATACCAGAGGTGAAGAGATGAAGACCGCAATCAGTATGCCAGATGAACTGTATAATGCTGTCAAGGAGTATACAGGAGACAAACCTTTCAGCACAACCATATGTGAATTAATCAGGAAGGCTCTCTATGGCGAGGTTATACCGAATCATACCGCAGTTATACCTTCCATATCTCCCGGTGAGTTGGAAGAGATTAAGGAACGCATTTCCACATTGGAGGCATGGCGTGAAGAAGTATTGGAAAGTCATACCTACGTTATACCCGAAGTTATACCAACAGTAGAAGAGAGCGCTCCAATAGTTGAGGAAGTCATACCCGAAGTTATACCAACAGTGGAAGAGGTTATACCAACAGTGGAGACAACCATACCGGGAGATGATGAGCCTATACCCATAACTCCGAGTATGCGGGCAGAGATGATCAAATGTATCGAGAGATTTGTTTCCCATGGTCACATGCAGAAGGAAGCAGCACAGAAGATCGGTATGCCTATAGGTTCATTCAATAAGATAGGAAATGAGAAACACCCATTGGTGAACATCCGGCCTTCGTGGTATCGTGCAATCTTAAGGTTGTCATAGAGCACCCTAGAAGTGCCTATCTTTTTTTAGCCTATAGTTGATATGGTTTGATAGTAACTTTCTGATATCGTGAAGATATGGGTTTATCTTTTGAGAGAACGAGACAATATATGTTTAGGGCATTATACTTCGGTATTAGAGCCGCTGGGGGGACTTGAACCCCCGACCTGCTGATTACGAATCAGCCGCTATACCGCTAAGCCACAACGGCGTGCCCCGTACTATACGCATGATGTATATTAAAAAATATCCCAAATCGAAGGTCTGGATTTTCGCGATAATCAACAATCATCCTGTCAATCTTTTCGATGAAGGATAAAATTTCAGACCAATATCACGTATATTTTTCTCAATGAAAGTTCATTTAAAAATATATCTTTCATACAATAAATAAGCCGGTATATTGTTGATTGGTCTCTATAAAAATAATAAAGAAGAAACTATTTCTCTCCCTCCTATGTGATATATATGGCATGAAGATCGGAGCAATACTCCCGGTTCTTGCGTTACTTTTCCTGTCAGTGCTGACTGCAGGAGTTGTAGCAGAAGAGAATGCAACGGGATCCGGGTGGTATGATCAGGGGCTCACCGCTCTTGAGAATGAAAACTACGAAGAAGCTATCTCCAACTTTTTAAAAGCAGTCGAAGAAGATCCACAGAATGAACAGGCATACTCCAAACTTGGTGGATCTTACCTGATGACCGGTGATGTTGAATCTGCAATTTACGCATTTCAGAATGTAACCAATTTAAATCCTGAAAACGGAGTTGCATGGGGCAATATCGGATACCTATACCTCGTTGGAAAGGAAAAACCCGACCCGGTCCCGGCACTTGAAGCCCTGACGAAGGCTGTGGAGGTTAAAACCGATGATCCAGGAATCTGGACGAACTATGGTATTGCGCAGCTTCTCAATACCGACTCAGAATCTGCACTTGAATCATTCAATAAAGCTATTGAACTTATGCCTGATGGTTCCCGTGCATATTACTGGAAAGGAATTACACTCTCTGATCTTGGTCAGCCAGAGGAAGCCCTGACTGCATATGAGAAGGCAATCGAATTGAATCCTGAATTTAAAGATGCCCTGTATGCAAAAGGTATTGCAGAAAGTGCACTGGGTAAATTTGATGAAGCAGAAGCAACCTTTAACCAGGTACTCACCATAGAGGGAGATTACTCTGAACCATTCCTGACCGTCGGAAGCGATTCTGATGTCTGGGACCGGAAGGGACGTATCCTCTTTGAAGTCCGGAACAATCCTGATGAAGCACTTACCGCCTTTAACAAGGCAGTTGAACTGAACCCCTACAATGCAAACGCGCTCTATTACAAGGGTCGGGTTCTCTATGACCAGGGAGATCTAACCGGAGCAATGGAAGCATTTACTGCAGCATCAGAAGCAGATCCCCAGATGGGTGTTGCACATTACTGGAAGGGACAGGTATACATTGACCAGAGCGACAGATCAGGAGCGATTGCAGAATTCAGAACTGCAACTGAGTTAAATCCGAATCTTGCTGATGCATGGTACTATCTTGGTGGTCTGTTAAGTGACGAAGGCTCGTATGATGAAGCAACAACAGCACTTGACAAGATGATTGAACTGAGACCTGATCTTGCTGATCCATATTACCTGAAAGGTCTGACTCAATATCAACTTGAAAACTACCAGGATGCTGCTGACTCACTTGAACAGGCAACTGCACTCAATGCATCTCAGATGACTGAAGATGATCGCTCTAAGGCATACTATACGCTTGGACTGGCACGTGTTCAGAATGAAGATAATCAGGGGGCCTCAGAAGCCTTTGCAAAGGCTGTTGAACTCAATGCAACCAATGCGGTCGCATGGAATGATTATGGTGTTGTCCTGAATGAGCTTGAAAACTATGAGGAAGCACTGAAAGCCTTTAATGAAGCGATAAAGATCTCTGACTCTGAAGCAGAATACTACTATAACCAGGGAACCACTCTTGTAAAACTGGACAAGCTCGATGAGGCGATCGCAGCATTTGATAAGGCAGTCGCGATTGAACCAAGTCCACGTGCATATCTTGCAAAGGGATTGGCATTAATCACCCAGGAGAACTTCGAAGAAGCTCTGAAGGCATTTGAATCAGCAATAGCACTTGATGATACCAAAGCTGACCTGTGGGCACAGAAGGCATTTGCTCTCTACAAACTGAACAAGATGGATGAGGCACGGGCCGCAGTCGATAAGGCCCTCTCCTATGATCAGGAATTCAAATATGCCCTTGACCTCAAGGAGCTTATTGAGAATCCTGAAGGCGGAAATGTCACTCCGTCACAGTCTGATGGAGAAACAAATGTAACTGAAGAGGTTGGGGAAGGAACCCCTGCATCCTCCAGCTAATTCTTTTTTTTCCGAAAGTTCAATTATTCTGGTGCTGATAGGTACAATCATCTGCAGGACATATCCTGCATGTCAGGTCCTGTATGCACACGAATGAAAAAGAACTGATAATGCAGAGAGCCGCTTATCATGCAAAATGTGAAGAATTTGATATGGCTCTCTCATGCATTCAGATGATTATCGATGAAGATCCCGAGGACTCTGTTGCGTGGTATAATAAAGGGTACACTCTCCATCTGTCTGGAAAATTTGATGAAGCCAGAGACCTGTTTTTAAATCTCCATTCCCGGTTCCCGGAGAAAGCTGATGTCTGCTTTGAGATTGGACGAATTGCACTCAAGAGAGGAGATCTCAGTGAAGCAGAAGAATACTTTACCAAGTGCATTGCATTAGAACCTCTCCGACCGGAACCCAGAATTGAACTTGGAAAGATGTGGTATGACTCGGGGTATTATCATAAATCTGCAGATTCATTTACTGAGGCACTGGTTTTTGATCCTGATAACCCGGAAATCCGGACCTATCTGGGTTTGATATCTCATAAACTTGATAAACCTGAAGAGGCCGAACGATGGTTTCGCGAATCCCTCGACTATGATCCTGATAATACAGAAACTTTGTTTTATTGTGCCAGGCTCTATGAGGAGATGGGTCGATGGGAGGATGAACTCTGGTGTTATAACCGGCTCATAGAAATTGACCCTGAACAGGTCATCCCCTGGCTAAAAAAAGGGATGCTTTATCTTTCACGGGATGATCTTTCCATGGCAGTATCATTTTTCCGGATGGCTTCCCGGCTTGATGCAGACAGCCACCTCCCTCATCTGCTCCTCGGTCTTGTATACAGTACTCTGGACCGCCATGAAGAAGCAATTGCATCCCTTGAGAAAGCAGTATTATTGTCGGATGAACCAGATATTCTGCTCCAGTATGGCCGGGTCCTTGGGGCATGTAACCGGTACGAGGATGCTTTGGATGTTTTTGATTCAGTTCTGATGCAGCGTCCCGGCGATCCAAACGCTGCCGAAGGATATGCACGATCTTTATACCATCTACAACGATGGGATGATCTGGTGTCATTCTGTGAAAAAGAGAGAGGAGAAGATCCGGATAATTCCTTCTGGATAACAACCCTTGCCCGCGTATGGGGCTGGCATCTTTCAGAGGTTGATAAGGCTGTTACAATTCTGTATAAATGGCTGGATCAGTATAATGGAACTCAGATCTCACTCGTACTTGCCGATCTGCTGGTGCATTCAGAACAGTTTGAAGAGGCCAGAACTTTATTGTCTGCTCTACTTGAAAATAAACCAGAAGATTATCAGATTTTGTTTCGGTATGCCTCATTACTTGCCCAGATTAAGGAATTTGAAAAGGCTGCGGAGCAGTTTGAACTGCTCTTACATCAAAGACCTGCTGACGGGCATCTGGCATACCTTGCAGGTCAGGCCTGTGAACAGTCAGGGGATCCAGACCGGGCGCTCGAATTTTTCACCCGGGCGGTTACCAGTATACCTGATAGTGCTGAGATCTGGCTTTCCCGTGCACGGGTATTATTTGAACTCGGGCAATTTGCTGAATCTGCAGTAAATGCTGCACAGGCAGCCTCTTTGAATCCTGACTGGTCTGATGCATTTCTTCTAAAGGGGATGTCAGAGATCCATGCGGAAGAGTATGATAAAGCCCGGATAAGTCTGACCTGTGTCACCACTCTGGACCCTGAAAATCCGGATGGCTGGAGAAATTTAGGGGATGTCCTGCTTCTGGCGGGTGAAGAGGCAGCAGCACGTATCTGCTATGAACGGACACTTACCCTAGATCCGGAAGATCTCAGAGCACAGGATGGGTATAAAGTATGCACAGATATTCTCATCGGCAGGTCTTCTTCAGATCAATCTGAAGAACCTATATCGGATGAACATCAGTAATATATAGAGTAAGAATGGGCATCATTCCAGATCAATGGAGGGATGCCTATACAAATAATCTGGTTTACGTCCGGAGGATATTAGGAAGATGGAAGAGACACACGCCATTTGGATAGAGAAATACAGGCCACGGGTTTTGGAAGATATCATCGGACAACAGGAGATAATTGAAAGGCTTCGTTCATATGTAGCGAAGCGTGAGATGCCGCATCTGCTCTTTACCGGAAATGCAGGAACCGGGAAGACAACCGCTGCAGTTGCTCTGGCACGTGAATTTTTTGGTGAAGACTGGCAGATGAATTTCCGCGAACTGAACGCATCTGATGAACGGGGTATCGATGTCGTTAGAAATCAGATCAAGCAGTTTGCCCGGACTTCGCCTTTTGGCGGATCAACATTTAAAATTCTCTTCCTTGATGAGGCTGATGCCCTGACAACTGATGCACAGTCTGCTCTTCGCCGGACAATGGAGACCTATGCACAAACGTGCCGGTTTATTCTCTCCTGTAACTATTCGGCGAAAATTATTGATCCCATTCAGAGCAGATGTGCAATTTACCGCTTCAGACCGCTCGGGCGACAGGCTGTTTCTGAAATGGTGAAACGGATAAGTGCTGATCAAAACCTCACGGTGACAGAAGAAGTCATTGATGCAATATTTTACGTCGCTCAGGGAGATATGAGGAAAGCTATTAATGCATTGCAGGGTGCAGCGATTCTTGGCAGGGATATCAGTCCGGATATGATCTTTGCAATAACAGCAACGGCACGTCCGGAAGAGATTGATGACCTTATTGACCTCAGTCTTGCCGGTAATTTTCTGGGAGCGGGGAGTTCTCTTCAGGCCTTACTTCATGACCGTGGCATTGCCCCTCAGGAGCTCATTAGTCAGTTATACCGTGCGGTGGTCAAACGGGATCTCCCCGAGGCGGTGAAGGTCCGGCTTATTGATTCACTCGGAGAGACGGATTTCCGGTTATCAGAAGGAGCCGGAAGTGATATCCAGATGCAATCCCTTATTGCAAAATTTGTGATGTACGGTGGTAGGAACAGTCGGTAATCCCAGTTTTTCTCAATCTTCAGTCTGTGAAGATTCTAAAGATATCCTTGTTTTTACTGTCCGGAATGTACGGTTTGGTATTCCTGCTGTCCTTCTGGATCATGTCATCCGTATGGTTGCCATAACACCGGTGGATGATCCTCCCCGTGGCATTGTCGGGATTATCAATTATCATGGTGATGTCCTTCCGGTCTTCTCCTTCAGAAGATATCTCTCACTTGATGAGAAGTCACCTGCCATTCAGGATTTTTTAATCATCGTCAAGGAGGAGCGACATATGGCGATTATTGCAGAAACCATCTCCGGGGTATATCATATTGAGGATGAGGTCATCTCTCCTGAACAGCTCTGTGCTGGCATGAAGGGCATCACCGGCATATACCGGTGTGATGATGGTCTTTTGATTATTTCGCATCCGAAAGATCTGCTGGGTATTGAAGATCAGGAGAAAATCAGTGCCATAAGGGAATATCTTGATTTATGAGCGATGTTCTGGATGAAGCAGCTATCGGGACAATCAGGGATTTTATCCTAGCTAACACCGGGATTTTGTTTGATGATCGGCATACCCATGATCTGTGTCGACACATCGCTTCTGCCTGCACTGATCTGAAAATTCCCCTCGAAACCTGTGTTCAGCAGGTGAATGATTCATCATTTCAGGTTCGTTTCCTTGAAATCCTGGTTAATTACATTACCATTGGAGAGACCTACTTTTTCAGGGATAAGAACCTCTTTCTTTTCCTCCGCGATTCATTGCTTCCTGATCTCATCCGGTCACGAAGACAGGAACACAAATTATATCTTCGGATCTGGAGTGCTGCATGCAGTAGCGGGGAAGAGCCCTATTCCCTTGCAATCCTGCTCCGGTATCTGCTTGTAGACGTAGATGACTGGGATATTTACTTACTTGCGACTGATATTAACCAGCATATGCTCAATCGTGCCCAGGAAGGCCTTTATTCCCGATGGTCTTTCAGGGATGATCCACTTATTCCGATTGGGTCATATTTTTCTCCGACTCCAGACAACCGGATGAAAATTGATGATTCTGTCAGAACCATGGTTCGTTTTGAACGGATGAATTTAATTCATGACTCTTCCTTTTATAATGCTCTGGGACCGTCATCCCTGGATCTCATTCTGTGCAGAAATGTCCTCATGTATTTTTCACCAGAACAATCAGGTGAAGTCGTCAGTCATCTGGTAACCTCCCTTCGGACCGGAGGTTTCCTCATTGTTTCTCCCCAGGAAATAGGGATAGTCCAGGGTCAGTTTATCAGGATGCATCACCATGGCTCAGTTTTTCTTCATGAAAAGGTTGATCAGAACAACCTAGTCGCTGCTGAAAAAATTTCTCCATCCTTATCTACCACATTCTATAGTGATGAATCCGTACCGGTAACAAGGGTGATCGAAGGAGATCTTTTTCATGAACCGGATATTCATGATATACCCGACTTTCCTGGTGACATATTTCTGGATGAAGAGAATAAACCTGGTGATTCTTCTGGGGTGGTCTATCTTCTCGAACCTGATGATGAGGGATTCGATCGTCTTATTTCCGAGAACCGTCTTGAAGAGGCCGGTAAGATGATCTCCCAATCCGCACCTCAGTCTTCTCCTCACTGGATCAGGCAGATGGAGATATTAATCAGGGCGTACGCAGGAAATGGAGAATATGATAAGGCACTTGGCTGGAGTGACCGGCTTATTGCTGCAGATGTTTTAAATCCCCGGCCATATCTGTTAAAGGCAGCAGTTCTTGATGAACAGGGGCTGTACAATCACTCTCTTCAGTCACTTCGACAATCGTTATATGCATTTCCTGATTATCTTCCCGCCCATCTTGCTATAGCAGGGATTTATAAAAAAACAGGCAGGCCTGATCTCGCCAGGCATCATTATGAACTGGCGATTCATATTCTGGATTCAAAGGATGAAGATACGATCCTTGAAGAGACAGAGGGAATACCTGCTCGGAAGATGAAAGATATGATTCAGATGCTTCTCGGGGGATGATTTTTCATTATGGAACAGATGTTAAACCAGGATAACCGCGACGAGTCTGAAATTTTACTGGAGCGTGCCCGTATACTGGCAAAGCCTCTGGAAAAAGAAGAGAAGATGGGAGAAGGAGTTGAAGTTCTTTCTTTTATGCTCAATGGTGAACGGTATTGTGTATCCATGGAGTATGTGAGAGAAGTAACCCAACTTCGTCATTTAACTTCTCTTCCAGGTACTCCTGATTTTATTTTAGGGATTATCAGTATCAGAGGCCGTGTCATTTCAGTTACTGATTTACGAGTTTTTTTTGACCTCCCAAGAAAGGGACTCTCTGATTACAATAAAATTATCGTTCTTTCGGGAGAGGGGATGGAATTTGCAGTCCTTGCAGATCAAGTGGACGGTGTTTCATGGCAAAACCTTTCTCATCTGACTCCTCCTCCTGACACAATCCGGGGTATTGGAAAGGAATTTCTGATCGGTGTGTTTCCTGGTCCTCTCATCCTGATAAACAGCCGGGTAATTCTTACTCATCCCAAGCTTATCGTTGATCGTTCACGAGATAAGGAGCGTTAAATATGGATGAAAGGTATACCTGTCCCATTACCAAATTCGGACATCTCGAGAAATCATTATTGCTGTCGGTTACAGAAATCTCAACAATTTATGTGGTAAATCATGAGCATCAATTCATTCTTAAATAACATTAACATCGGGAAAAAACTTTTCGGAGGCTTTATCCTCGTCATTCTTCTTATGTCGCTCATTATTGTGACATGTCTTATGAGTGTAAATAAACTGACCGATGATGTTGATCAACTCTATTCTGAACAGACAGTACCTCTGATGAATGTAGGAAATATCGAGGTCGGGCTTCATTCGATCCGATCTCTTGTATTTCGTTCCCTAGCCCTCCCTGAAGAACGGGAACAGGATCATGAGAGATTATTAGCAGAAATAGATAAAATAGAGCCTATCATCGAAGAGATGAAAAAGGCCGGTATGAATGAAGAACAATATCAGTATTTCCTCACATTCACGAATCAGTGGGATCGATATAAAAAAGCTGCTCTCCAGGTATTTGAACTGGAAAAAAGTGGGAAAGAACGGGAAGCAAAAATTTCCATCATGAATGGGGGAGAACATGCAGAGGCCAGACGTGCAACTGAAGCTACGTTCTCCGCTCTTAAAGATTCACTCCTGCATGGTGCACAAAAAACCATAGAGGCTGCTGAAGCAGAAAAGAATACCCTCATTCTTATTATACTTGTTGTCGGAACCGGTTTTGGAATTATTTCCTTGTTGGTTGCGTATATTCTTACCAGGAATATTACCAGTCCCTTAACTGAACTTATGGATGTGGCAGTAAGGATTGGGCGGGGAGATAGTACTGCACGTGTGGATCTGGTTCGGAATGATGAGATCGGAGTATTAGGTAAGACGGTTAATGACATGGGAACTCACATCGCTACTATGGTAGAGGATGCACACTCGCTTTCTGAAGCTGCAGTTAAGGGTGAGCTGGCATACCGCGTCGACGCTGATAAACATGAAGGAGACTTTCAGAAGATCATCGCCGGAATGAATTCAACGCTTGATGCATATGTCAGACCAATGGGGATCACTGCTGAGTATATTAATGAAATGGCCCATGGAACTATCCCCCCGCCCATTACTGAGCCGTTTGCGGGATCTTTTGAAGAAATAAAAATCAACCTGAACAATCTTGTTAACATTCTTAACGAAAGGAATCGTGACATTGAATTGCTTATTTCTAATGGTATTGCAGGTAATCTTGATTACCGCGTTGATATCACCAAATATTCCGGATACAGCAGAGATATGTTTGGGGGAATTAATCAGATGCTGGATGCGATCATCGGACCGCTGAATATTGCTGCTGAATATGTTGAACGGATTTCATATGGAGATATTCCTGATAAGATCACTGAGGAAGCAAGGGGGGACTTCTCTCTTATTAAGAACAATCTGAATCAGTGTATTGAAGCTGTCAATCTTATGATAAACGATGTCCGTATGCTTTCAGAAGCAGCGGTGGAAGGTCGGCTTGATATAAGGGCTGATACGTCACGCCATCAGGGAGACTTTAGAAGGATTGTGGAAGGAGTGAACAAAACCCTTGATGCCGTCATTGAACCGGTCCATGAGGCAATGCGTGTATCTGGTGAATATGCAGCAGGGAATTTTACTGCCCGTGTTGATGAGAAACTCCATGTCAAAGGTGAATATGTAACCTTTAAAGAAGCCCTGAACAGGATTGGTATTGAACTATCCAGAATGATGACGATCATAAATGATGAATTGTACCGGGGTGTAAATGTTCTATCTGCTGCATCCACAGAGATTTTATCAGTCACTGCTCAGCTGTCTTCCAGTACCGCAGAGACTGCGTCTGCAGTGAATGAAACTTCGGCAACTGTGGAAGAGGTACGGAAAACAAGTGAGGTTACCAATCAGAAAGCAAAGGCAGTTGCAGAAAAGTCACAAGCGGTTAACCAGGTTGTGAAGAACGGACAGGCATCGGTTGAAGAGATCATTACCGGTATGAATCATATCAACCAGCAGATGGAATCTATCGCTTCAAATGTCATTCGCCTGTCTGAACAGAGTCAGGCAATCGGTGAGATAATTGCGAGCGTTACTGATATTGCAGAACAATCAAATCTGCTTGCGGTGAATGCCTCGATTGAGGCAGCTAAGGCAGGAGAATTTGGAAAAGGATTTGGTGTTGTTGCACAGGAGATCAAAACCCTTGCTGAGCAGTCAAAGCAGGCAACAACAAATATCAGAAACATTCTGACTGATATTCAACGGGGCATCAGTTCGACGGTAATTTCTACTGAGCAGGGTACCAAGACCGTTGCAACGGGTATGAAACTGACAAAGGAGGCACAAGAAGCGATTTTAATTCTGAATCAGGGGATATCTGATGCTGCACGTGCCGGAATTCAGATTACTGCTTCAAGTCAGGAGCAGGTTGTGGGAATGGATCAGATCTCCATAGCCATGGAAAATATCAGAACGGCTGCACAAAATAATCTTGAAGTAAGCAGGCAGGTGGAAAAGACCGCTCGCGATCTCCATGACCTTGGGAATAGTCTGAAAGAGATTACTGAACGGTTCAGAGTCTGAGAAAAGAGTCATGGATCTACAGGATGAGGAGTTTCTTGCGAAATTGCTTGCTACATTTGGTGAGGAAGCAGCAGATCATCTTCAGGCGATTATTGCCGGAATACTGGTGATCGAGCAAGACCCTTCCAGGTCTCAACAATCAGAGATAGAACCTGTCTATCGTGCAACTCATAGTCTGAAAGGAGCAGCCCGTGCTGTCGGTCTGAAGGATATTGAGACGATATGCCAGCATCTTGAATCGGTCTTCTCTTCTGTCCGGAAAGGTGAGATGATTCTTAGACAGGTTGAGTTTGATCTGATTCATGACGTGATCACAACCCTTGAATTACTTCTTGCCGGAGATAAAAAGGTAAAAATCACCCCAATTATTCAAAAGTTGAAAACAGCTGTACATTCCTCGCAAACTCCTCCTATTCGTGAAGTTTCACAAGATCCCCCTCAAAAACCAATTATCCGGAAACCTGCAACTCCACCAGATACGAGTCAAAGTGAACCGGTTACTCCTGAACTACTCTCAGTATCTTCAACGGGAAAAGGGATTGCTGGACCGAAGATTCGGATCTCTGAAGAACGTCTTACTTCTTTGTATGAAAGCGCTGATGACCTGCTTTCTTATCGTATGTCTGCGGGATCACACCTCTCTGAATTAAAATCAATCTCGCGGAGTGTGCAGACATGGAGGTGGAGCCTGAGCCGGGTTGAAGGGGATATTGCAAATCTGAAACGACAGTTCCAGGGAACAAATGATTTTTTAGACCGGCTGCTTCACTTTATTGATACCACCCGTGACATCATCGGAAGTTGTGAGACAAAGCTTGATTCAACCATAAGGGCGATGACCCAGGATCACAGTGAGATGGATTCTGCCATCACCCAGCTTATCGAAAGTATCAGGGAAGTTGTACTGGTTCCGTTTTCATCGCTGACTGATGCATATCCGAGAATGGTCCGTGATATCGCCCGTGAACAGGGGAAGAAAGTCTCTCTTAGGATAACCGGATCAGATATTGAAATAGACAGACGAATTTTGGACGGTATCAGAGATCCCATGATACATCTCATCAGAAACGCCGTAGACCATGGGATTGAACCTGAAGAAGTCAGATTACGGGATGGAAAACCCGCAGAAGGAAATTTGTCAATTGAAATTGTTCATAACCGGGCCAATCAGATCTCCATTACCATTTCTGATGACGGAAAAGGGATTGATCCACAGACCGCAGTAGCAGTTGCAATCAGTAAAGGATTGCTGGATGAGGATGAAGCACAAGCCCTGACCGATAGAGAGAAAGTGCGGTTGATATTCCAGTCAGGATTTACCACATCATCACATGTTTCCACAGTATCTGGCAGAGGTCTAGGTCTTGCTATTGCACAGGAGAAGATTAACCAGGTGGGGGGTATTGTAGATGTAGAAAGTATTCCTGGTAAATTAACCCGGTTTCTCCTGACCGTTCCAATTACTCTTGCGACATTCAGAGGAATTTTAGTATATGCTGAAAACCGCCCGTTCTTTTTACCACTTAATGAGGTGGAACGGGTGATGATTCCCGATGCATCAGATATCACCACAATAGAGGGAAGAACGGTTTTATATCTGGAGAATCAGGCAATTCCAGTTGCCTTGCTGAGCTCAGTACTTGGATTATCATCCGGCTCACCCCAGTCTGAAGATGCCCGTTCTTTGGTACTTCTCAGGACTCCAAACAGGCGTTTTGGTCTTATAGTAAACCAGATTGGCGGAGCTCAGGAGATAGTTGTCAGGGATCTTGGTCCGCAATTAAAGGATATCAGGTTTGTAAGTGGTGTTGCCATTCTGAGTAATGCCCTGATAGTGCCGGTTTTGCAGGTAGAAGATATTGCAGAAGAGATGCAGGGGAAGACCCGAATCGGAGTGTCTGAACAAGAATTGCCATCTTCATTATCAGGCCGGCGAAAGATCATGGTAGTGGAGGATTCAATCACTTCGCGGATGCTTCTGAAAAATATTCTTGAAGGGGCCGGGTATGATGTTGAAACTGCAGTTGATGGACTTGATGCGTTCACCAGACTCAAGACCCTCCCGGTTGATATTGTGGTATCAGATGTAGACATGCCACGAATGAATGGGTTTGCTCTTACCGAAAAGATACGTTCTGAAAAGAAATTATCTGATCTTCCTGTAATACTGGTTACCTCTCTTGACTCCAGGGAAGATCGGGAACATGGTATTACCGTCGGTGCAAATGCGTATATCATAAAATCCAGTTTTGACCAGGGGAATCTTCTCGAAGTGATTACTAGACTTATAGGGGCAGGCAGATGATTCGGGTACTGCTGGTGGATGATTCACCGGTAACTCTTATGGTACTTCAGAGTATATTGGAGAAGGAACCGGATATTTCTGTTATAGGTCAAGCAAAGAATGGAAAGGAGGCGATCATTCTTGCTTCCCGTCTTGCTCCTGATATTATCACTATGGATATCAATATGCCGGACCTTGATGGGTTCGCAACTACCAGACAGATAATGGAGCGGACACCCGTCCCTATCATCATCGTCAGCGGTATTGACAATCTTGAAGAGATTCGGGCTTCATTCAGAGCAGTTGAAGCAGGAGCCCTGGCTGTCTTCCGAAAACCTCCTGCATATGGAGATCCTGACTATGAAGAGGCAGTTTCTGAATTTGTGAATGCTATTCGTACGTATTCTGAAGTGAAAGTTATTCGAAGGCGATCTAATCATCTGAAAGTTCCAAAGCCAGAAGCCAGTACTATTCAGATTCCATTTCAGATTCACCAGGATATTCGGGTCATTGTGATTGGTGCTTCGACTGGCGGGCCACAGGTCATCCAGGAGATTATAAGTAATCTCCCTCTTGGATTCCCTCTGCCATTAGTTCTGGTCCAGCATATGTCCCCCGGCTTTATAGAAGGCCTGGCATTGTGGTTGACTGAATCAACCGGTTTTCCTGTCAGTATTGCAAGGGAAGGAGAGGTGTTACAACCAGGAAAACTATATGTCGCACCTGACGGGATACATACCGGAGTAACATCAGATCTTAGGTTTTCATTCTCAATAAGCCCACCTGAGCATAATTTGCGACCATCAGTTTCTTATTTATTCAGGTCTGCTGCAAAAAATCTTGGATCACATGTATTAGGCATTCTTCTTTCTGGAATGGGGTCAGACGGAGCAGAAGAACTTCTCCAGATCAGGCAAAATGGCGGGTGTACTATCATCCAGGACCGGGATAGTTCATTTGTATACGGGATGCCTGGTGCGGCAGAGATGCTGAACGCTGGCATGTTCTCTCTTCCTCCTGTCGAAATTGCCAGGTTTTTACGATCACTATCTGAACGGAGGCAATTGTGACAGCATCACACAAGTTCCGGATACTTGTCGTGGAAGACAGTAAGACTCAGGCTGACATAATCAGACACTATCTTACCCAGGAAGGGTATGAGGCGGAATGGGTTGAATCCCCTGCATCTGCATTTCTGGTTCTTGATCATACGCCCTTTGATCTGATACTTACCGATATTGTCATGCCGGGGATGGATGGATATACCTTCTGTCATCTGCTCAGAAAAGATGCCCGATTCTCTCATATCCCTATTATTTTTGTCACTCAGTTATCCGATCCGACTGATATTATCAGAGGTCTTTGTTGTGGTGCTAATAATTTCATTATAAAACCGGTCAGAAGGGAGCAGTTGATCAGGGAAATATCTCTTGTTGCAGATAGACCGAATCATCCCGCTTCAAACAGGTCCGATTCTGATAGGATACCATTTGTTTATGAAGGGCATGAGTATCTCATAAGTTCATCACGGGAGGATCTGCTCTGCATCCTCATGTCAATTTATCAGACTGCAGCATTAAAAAATTCAGAACTGGAACAAACGACCAGGGAACTGAATGATTTCACCTCACATCTCGAAGAGCTGGTAGAAGAAAGAACACAGGCATTATCAGTGACCAACGAGATTGTTGAACATCTTCTAATGCAGAGAACAGACCTCATAACCCGGATTGGTCATGATTTAAAAACCCCCCTGACTCCGTTGTACGCATTTTTACCGTATTTATATCAGAAAGAATCAGATGAAGAAAAAAAAGAGATTCTTTCTCTCCTGGTGAAAGATGTTACCGTTTTGAAGCATCTGGTTGACCGGATTCTCAAACTGTCACACATCACCCTTGATTCATTCTCTGACATGAAAACCAGTGCAGATATTCATTTGATCTCACTTGAAGTATTAGGAAATCACTCATATCTGCTGGAACAAAAAGGGATAACGGTAAAAAATTTTATCCGTCCCAGGACTTGTATCCGGATGTCTCATTTTCATGCAATGACAGTTATGGAAAACCTGGTCTCGAATGCAATCATGTATAATAAAGATATGGGAAGTATTACCCTTACCTGCGAACATGAGGCAAAAAAGCAGGTACTCAGTATTCAGGATACCGGAATAGGACTTACACATGATCAGATTGGCAGGGTTTTTGATGATTTTTATAAAGCCGATGAATCACGACATGACCATTCAGTTCATGGTCTTGGTCTTGCAATAGTGAAGCGTATCATTGCATTATACGGAGGAACAGTATCAGTAAAGAGCCCTGGACCTGGGGATGGCTCAACATTTCAGGTCTTCCTGCCTGATACTGATTCCATATCAGAATCTCCGCCTGTCCAAAAAGGAGGTCTTCATGGCTGATATTCAAAATGAAACGGTTTCAATTCTCATTGCTGAGGATAGTAAGACTCAGGCTGAAATATTACGTCATCTGCTTGATAAAGCAGGATATAAAGTCAGAGTGGCATATAACGGCCGACAAGCGCTGGAGGAGATACAAAAGGAACTCCCGACTCTGGTCCTGACTGATGTCATGATGCCTGAAATGAATGGGTATGAATTATGTAAGACATTAAAGGCTGATCCAGAGACCAGGAACATCCCGGTAATTTTGGTAACCCAGCTCTTTGATCCCAGGGATGTGCTTTCCGGACTTGAATGTGGAGCAGATAATTTTATTATTAAGCCATATGAAGCCGCATATCTTCTTGACCGTATTAAGGTCATTCTGGCAAATAGGACCATCCATCAAGATGAATCTGTTGAACCTGGAGTATCGGTATTTTTTTCAGGAAGTACTCATGTTATTACTTCGAACCGTCAGAAGATTCTGAATATCCTTCTTTCTACATATGAGATTGCAATTTCTAAAAATAATGAGTTGAATGAGGCGAAAGACAGACTTGCTTCTGTAAATGATCAGCTGAGCGATGCGAATAATGAACTTCTCAGGATCAATGAAGATTTGAAAAATGAGATATCAGAGCGTAAACGTGTTGAGTTATCGCTCTCACAGGCAAATAAAAAACTCGGGCTTCTCTCATCCATCACCCGTCACGATATGAAAAATACCATGATGGCTCTTCTTTCATATAATGAACTTGCGAAAATGGACAGTCCGGATCCTCAATTTCAGGAATATCTGGAACGTGAAGGTCAGCTGCTCTCCAGATTATCTGCCCAGATCGAGTTTACCAGACTGTATGAAGAACTGGGGGTAAAAGGTGCGGTCTGGATTCGGCTTGAAGATTTGATTCATAAAATGAGTTCAACATTTACCCAGATCGCAGTAATCGTTGATCCGGATGTGAATCAGTACGAAATTTTTGTTGACCCCCTCATTGAAAAGGTTTTCTATAATCTATTTGATAATGCACTTCGGCATGGTGAACACGTTACCACTATTCATATGAGTGCATGTGAGAAAGAGGGTATTTTGGAACTAAAAATTGCTGATGATGGAGCGGGCGTTGCTGATGGGGATAAAGAACAGATTTTCGGGCGCGGTTATGGAAAAAATACCGGGCTTGGACTATTCCTCGTTCGGGAAATCCTGTCAATTACCGATATTTCAATCATTGAAAATGGAAAACAGGGAGAAGGGGCCTGTTTTGTTCTGAGCGTTCCTCATGTTCATTTTCGAAAACTCTCTTAATCTTGTGGATCAAATACATATCCTCATTTCATGAACAAAATGCATTGTAATTCTGATCTTCATGGTACCAGGAAAAGATGTAGAATCGGTTGAGATTACAGACCGTGATGCAGACTGGCACCGGTTTCTCAAGACACGATATAAAAAAGAACTCGATGAATTATCCCGTGAATATCCTTACAAACGCTCGCTCTATATAAATTATCGCGATATTGAGAGTTTTGGTAAGACCGGGACTGAACTTGCTGATGAACTTTTGGAAAACCCTGGGAAAGTAATAGGAGATGTCAAAGATGCTATCCGAACCCATCGGCTTGTAAAAACCAGAAAGAAAGATGAGCAGCCAGATATTAATGTCAGATTTATCAATCTCCCCAGGAAGATTGCAATCAGGGAAATCCGTTCTGATCATATCGGCAAGTTCATTAGTGTTGAGGGAATTCTCCGGAAAACGACCGAAGTAAGACCTCGAATCACTCTGGCTGTATTCCGATGTCCTGCCGGTCATCGTACCGTCAAAGCTCAGTCATATGGTCCCTTTGTAGAGCCGGACGGGTGTCAGGCAGATGGATGTACTCAGAAGAAGCTTGAGCTCATTCCCCGGTTTTCACGATTTGTAGACTCTCAAAAACTTCGAATTCAGGAGTCCCCTGAGGGACTTCGTGGCGGTGAACAACCGCAGACCATAGATCTTGATGTGATTGATGATATCTGTGGTACTTCTGCACCTGGTGACCGGATAGTTGTCAATGGAATCCTCCGCTCGATTCAACGAAATTCGTACGGAACAAAGTCCACGATATTTGATATCTATGTGGAATGTAACTCTATTGAAGTAGCTGAAAAAGAGTTTGAAGAGGTGAACATCAGTGAGGAGGATGAAAAAGAGATCCTCGCCCTTTCCAAAGATCCAAATATCTATCGGAAGATTGCACACTCCATTGCTCCTACAATCTATGGAGTGGATGATGTCAAGGATGCAATTGCTCTTCAGCTCTTTGGAGGAATTGCAAAGGAGATGCCGGATGGGAGCAGGCTTCGCGGTGATATTCACGTCCTCTTAATTGGTGATCCTGGAATTGCAAAGTCCCAGATGCTCAGGTATGTTGTCCGTCTCTCTCCCCGGGCAATATACACCTCCGGACAGTCAACAACATCAGCCGGTCTTACTGCCACTGCAGTTAAAGATGAGTTTGGAGACGGTCGATGGACCCTTGAAGCAGGTGCTCTGGTCCTGGCAGATATGGGTGTGGCCTGCGTTGATGAGATGGACAAGATGGATAAGCATGACCGGAGCGCTCTTCATGAAGCTATGGAACAGCAGTCTATTTCTGTTGCAAAGGCTGGTATTACGGCAACGTTAAAATCCCGATGCGCTCTTCTCGGTGCAGCAAACCCCAAGTATGGAAGGTTTGATGATTTTGTTCCGATAGGGGATCAGATCAATATGCCCCCTTCTCTGCTGTCTCGATTTGATCTCCTCTTTGTCCTAACAGACAAACCTGAACATGAGCGTGATCTGGCAATAGCGGAGCATATCATCAAGGCTCATAGTGTTGGAGAACTTATCGCACAACACAACCGTGAACCAATCCCCGGTGTGGATGAAGAGTATATCACCGAACAGCTAAAACCGGTCACTCCGGAGATCGATCCGGCAATGTTCAGAAAGTATGTGGCTTATGCGAAACGAAGCTGCTTCCCCCGGCTCTCAGACGAAGCACGCGAAACATTGATTGCATACTACATGAAACTCCGTGACCTTGCGGATGCGAACAAACCGGTCCCGGTTACTGCCCGGCAGCTTGAGGCAATTGTCCGGCTGGCAGAGGCATCAGCCAGAATCAGACTCTCTTCTGTCATAGAAAAGAGTGATGCAGATCGGGTCATTACCATTATCGATACTTGTCTGAGGCAGGTAGCATATGATCCATCAAGCGGTTCGTTTGATATTGATATGCTCGCAACCGGTGTTTCTAAGAGTAAACGTGATCTTATCAGAAATATTAAGCAGGCAATACGGGATATTGCAGATGAGAATGGCAGAGCTCATAAACCTGATGTGATAGAAATCGTCCGTCAGCAGGGATTTGACCGTGATGAGGTGGAACGCCAGCTTACTGCGATGCTTCGTTCCGGTGAAGCAATGGAGCCAAAACACGATGTGGTTAAACTTATATAATCCCTTTTGATGGGAATCCTGTTAATGGAAGCGGTACCAGATATTGGGTATGACGTGTTCACCAGTGCAGTCACAACGTGCACTCAGTTTCTCTCTGGTGGTCCTGACAACCCTTATCGCACTTGTTTTTTGTGGGTGGGGGACTGGTGTTTTTGCTGATAAGGTAGTGACCCATCTTTCAATTGGGACCGATCCTGCTGATCCGGGTGAAAATCTCCCATTCACCGTGAAAGGGATCCTGACTGATGCAGAAGGTACGGTTATGGGTAATAAGAAAGTATCCCTTGAACGATTGGAAGAAAATGATCCGGAAAGTGAATATGAATTTCTGGCAGTGGCAACTACTGATATTGAAGGGGCATATTCATTTTTCCGACCGGCAGCATCACCGCCTGAATATCTCAGAGTCAGATATAATGGAAATTCCCAGTTTGAAGGAACAGTAAGTGAGATTGTATCAGGTCATATCTCAAAAGAGCCAAAGGTAAAGACCGGAATTATCCCACAGGTAGCCAAATCAAAGACAAAAATTACCGCAAAGGCATCCCCTTCCAATCCATTCCCTGGTCAGGCGGTCTCCATCGGCGGACAACTGATGGGTGAGAACGGAGCCCCACTGTCAGGGAAAAAGGTAATTTGTGAAGCATCCGACCGGGTGGGAACAAGAAGCGACTTTTCTATTCTTGGTATCTCGACCACAGATGAGAAAGGCTTTTTTAAATTTACCGCCAGTGGAGGATCGACGACCACCTTTATTCAGGTCAGGTTCCCAGGCGATGATGAATATGATGAATCAGTGAGTGAACTGATTTTAATATTGTAAACCCTTTTTTATCTGGCAAGTAATTCAGTATAGTCAACCTTCTCATAATCCTGATGAACCGGGAATTTTTTTCTCATAGTGAGTGCTTCTTCTTCGTGAATATCATAAAAAATTAATTCTTCCAGATCACTTCCCCGTGCCCTGATAGTTCCATCCGGTCCGGCAATACATGTCCCTCCTGTATAGGTATCGACAGGAGTGATACCGACGGTATTCACAGAAGCCACAAAGGTCTGAAATTCCGCCGCTCTACTTGTTGTGAAAAGATTAAAATGTTTCATCCGGGAGGATGGCCAGGCTGAAGGGACAATCATAAGGAGGACCCCTTTATTCCGGTACGCTTGAAAGAGTTGTGAAAATCTGAGATCATAGCATATGGCAAGACCAATTGTGCAGGAGTTCACGGTACATGATCCCAGTGTCCTGCCGGCTGAGTAATGAAGATCTTCTCCAGCTGGAGAAAAAAGATGAATCTTGGAATATTTCGCAAGTGTCCGCCCATCAGGTCCGATAGCAATACAGGTGTTTAAAGGGTTTTCTTCACCTTTTTCCCGATATGATCCAATTAATCCGATACTCACCTCTTGTGCAATCTCACGCATCTGATCTACGAGTGCTCCTGTTTCTTCTGTTGTATATGATGTATCATGGGGATCCCAACCGGTTAGTATCTGCTCTGGAAATGCAATCAACTCAGCATCTCCTTCTACTGCCTCAGCAGCATATTGTCTCATCTTTTTTAATCCGGATTCCGGATCATTCCAACAGGGTGATATCTGTGCTGCACAAAGGATCATATATTATCATCTGGTTTTATTATCCAAAATGAGTTTTTGAGTTTCATTTATCTCCATAGAAAAAGATGGTTCTAAAAAGAGGTTCCTGTATGGCAGAGGAGAATAAAAAAGAGATTGAATTGGAGATATCCGGAATGCATTGTGCCACCTGTGCAGTTACGGTTGAAAAGAGTCTTTCATCAACACCGGGTGTGATGGAGTCAAAAGTAAACCTTGCAACAGGGAAGGCACGGGTATTGTATGATCCTTCACAGGTATCCGTTTCAGATCTGACCGGGGCTGTGGAAAAGAGTGGGTTTTCGGTCAAATTTGAAAAAGCGGTTATAAAGGTTGGAGGAATGACCTGTGCCTCCTGCGTTCAGACAGTTCAGAAAGCCCTGCAGACCTTAGATGGTGTGATATCAGCCGATGTGAATCTGTCGAATGAGCGGGCATATATCACTTATAATCCTTCTCTTGTAGATATAAAAAAAATCAGGGATGTCATTGATAATGCCGGATATCAGTTTCTCGGAACTGACCGTGATGAGATAGATGAGAGTGAAAAATTACTGGAAATACAGTTAAAAAAGCAGTTTTTTAAAATCATCATTGGTTTTAGTCTCTCTCTGGTTCTTATGGGCATGATGTATATTCCGGATCATGATATGCATCTGATGTCATATGTTCAGTTCCTTATTACAACTCCGGTTCTGTTCTGGCTTGGTACTCCTATCTTTCGTGCTGCTTTTGGTGCTCTTCGGAATAAAACCCTGAATATGGATGTCATGTATGCGATGGGAATATCGGTTGCATATCTTGCAAGTGTTCTCGGAACATTTTCCATTATTCTTGATATGAATATGTTGTTCTATGAGACTGCACTTATGCTTACCGCGTTTTTATCTCTTGGCCGGTATCTTGAAGCGCGGGCAAAAGGGCGGACATCATCAGCAATAACCTCATTGATTGGATTGCAGGCTGACTCTGCGTCGGTTATTCGTGATGGGGTTGAGATAGACATTCCTGTTCAGGAGGTAATCCCTGGAGATATCATTCGTATGAGACCGGGAGGAAGGATTCCTGTAGATGGGATCGTGGTATCAGGTTCAAGTTATGTTGATGAGTCTATGGTAACCGGAGAACCTCTGGCTGTTTTGCGCGAACCAGGGCAGGAGGTCATCGGAGGCACTCTGGTAACAAACGGGGCATTTATTTATAAAGCTACGAGAGTTGGCTCTGACACGATGCTTGCCCGGATTATCAGACTGGTTGAAGAGGCCCAGGGGTCCCGCCCTCCTGTCCAGAGACTTGCTGATTATGCTGTTACCTGGTTTATTCCTGTTGTTCTTCTTATTGCTTTTCTTGCATTTCTCTATTGGTATGGTATTAGAGGAATGGATCTTCGGTTCTCCCTTCAGACCCTGATTGCAGTTCTTGTTGTAGCGTGCCCGTGTGCTCTCGGTCTTGCAACACCGACTGCGGTAACGGTTGGAATCGGGCGTGGGGCCGAACTTGGTATACTTATCAGGAATGGGTCGGTTTTAGAAATAGCTGATAAAATTACCGTGGCTCTTTTTGATAAGACGGGAACCATCACCAAGGGAAAACCAGTTGTCACCGATGTGGATTCATTCATCGGTAATCCCAGACTCCTCTTGTCCATGGCTGCATCTCTTGAAATTCTCTCCGACCATCCGATAAGTTCTGCCATCCTCGCAAAAGCACACCACGAGGGGATTGAACCTGCAGAGGTCACATCATTTCAGAATATTTCCGGGAGCGGCCTTTCAGGAACAATATCCGGAGGGGTGGTCCGACTGGGAACCCGTGATTTCATCGTATCCGAAGGGATCTCATTTGTATCTAACGAAGAAGAGTTGGTAACCCGGCGGGAAAGAGAAGGGAAAACAACAATTCTCATCTCACGTGACGACCAAATTCTGGGTCTTATCTCTATTGCGGATCAGGTAAAGCCAGAAGCTGAACGGGCTGTCAGGCTCCTGAAAGAGATGGGTATCCGGTCCGGTATGGTTACCGGTGATAATCAGATTACAGCCGATGCAGTCGCGTCTATGGTGGGAATTACCGATATATTTGCCCGGGTATTACCTGAAGGGAAGGAAGATCAGGTAATTCAGATTCAAAACAATGGAAATGTGGTGGCATTTATCGGGGATGGAATCAATGATGCACCTGCTCTTGCACGGGCGGATACCGGAATTGCAATCGGTTCTGGCACAGATATCGCTATTGAAAGTGCTGATGTGGTTCTGGTTAGGGATTCACTCATTCATATACCAGCAGCTCTCCAGTTAGCTAGGAAAGTAATGGGAAGAATCAGGTTGAATTTATTCTGGGCTTTTGCGTATAATATTGTTCTCATCCCACTTGCGGCCGGAATTCTTTATCCTGTAATCACGTTCAGACCTGAATATGGGGCTCTTGCCATGGCATTCTCATCGGTTACGGTCATCAGTCTTTCTCTTCTTTTAAAACAGTATACACCCCCGGCTCTTATGCAGGAAATGAAATCAGGTATGTACATGAATAAAGAAATTGATCCGATATGTGGCATGTCAGTGGATCCGAATACTGCCCAATTCAAATCTACCTATGAAGGAAAAACCTATTATTTCTGTAATAAAGGATGTAAGGATACTTTTGATAAGAATCCTGAACAATATAAAAAATAATTTATTCGTATACCGTAATTTTCAGTACTCTTGAGGAGGTTGCACTATATCCTTCATCACCGGAAAATACCGCTTCAATCTGCACAGTTCCACTCTCAACAACCGGAAGACTGAATGAATATTCTCCGCTGAGGTCTGTTGTAACAGATCCTGCTTCCCTCCATTCAAGCATTCCACCAAATGCGCATCCACCAAGACATCCGACCGGGCTTGAAGCAAGCCTGTACAAGATCTCTTTATGTGGAATGCCTTTCCCTTCACTGTCTGTTAACCGACCTTTAAAAGTGACATAATCACCGGTTTTCGGAAACGTAGGCCAGCCGCTTAATGTTAATGCAGTCTTTTTAGGTTCATTACCCGGAACTGCAAGAACCGAAACTTTTTCACTGTATATTCCGGTATACAATGCTTCAAAACCCCAGTCCCCGCCAACATCAGCTATCTGGTTATATCTGAAAGTCCCGTTTGATGTAGGTTTTGCCAGCATGAAGGTGTCGGCATGTGAACCAGAAGGCGCAGTAATGAGGATTATTACATCAGATGGTTGTGTTCCGAATAATGACCGGTCAATCTGGCCCGTAAGTGTGATTTTATCACCAATAATGACCTCATCCTGAAGTTCTTTTAATTGGATGAGGTCAGATGGATGAGTATTTTCCATGTTCTCATCCTGATATGCACACGTGTGAGAGATAAGAATAATACATGCACATACCAGGATGAACAGGAAAGAAGTTATTTGCATTTCAGATCCCTATCGCATCCCGTATATGTACTATATTTGTGTGCGGCCTTATCAGGTTTGAGGAAGATTCAGATTTAACTGGAGGGTCTGAAAAAGGATATTGCAAGTTATTCAATCAGAGTCTGTATATCTATCTATGAGTACGAGACCAGATCATCCGGCTATCATAGGTTATCCACCAGATCCGGTGGTACGGGATGTACACCTCTTCCTCATATGCAAAATGATGGTTTATAACAATATACCGGTTTTCAAGTCTTGTAACTTCAGAGCCATGTATTGTAGAACAATTTCCACTGGCCCCCCGGTTCAGATATCCAATGACTACTTTTGAGAAATCGCATGCCGGGTCATACCAGATACGAAGTAGTATCCGGTGTGTCGTCCTCATGAAAAAGTGAATTCATTAAAATTCGAGATGTTTCCTATACTGTTCAGCCCGTTCATAATAGCCAGATGCATCTCCTGACCTGACCGGTCTTCCTTCAAACCAGGGATCGACAAATCCAGGGCTGAGCAGATGGGCAAGAAGTTGCATTTCACGAAGACTATATTGGCCGGGTGAAGTCTCGCTATGGATGTAACAATAGGTATATAGAGAGCCAAAAAGACAGAGCAGAGGCCTGGCATATCGATATACAGTTCCGGTTACACTCATAATAATAGGGTAGGGACAAGCAGCAGTAATTTTCAGAAGTCTGATGACATCTTCTTTTGTCTGAGGCTGTACAGCAATTTTTACAATATCGCCAAAAGAATGAAGCTCTTCTATAAGAGCTTGCATTTCATCATCATCAGGCATCCGGTTCTGGTGGCAGGACGCTATTATGGCTTTATTGTGCTCTTTCACCTGTGGGGCATGGTCCTTAAATCTGATTTCCAGATCAATAATATCTACAAGTCCGATATAAGGTTCTAATTTCTTCCACAGCCCTGCCGACCCTCCTGCATATGCCCCTCCTTCATCACTACTCCGGACAGTGAGTACCATCGGGCCCTGAAAGGAGGTCCGAAGTGAGTGTAATGCATCATCGATCGGCTCGGTAATTAAATCCAGTCTGATTTCCAATGCATCGGCCTTGGTAACCTCTGGTGAGAGTAATTCACGGGTACTTGATAAAGATGCGATAATTTTTATAAGCCGGTTGGGATCTGCCTTTAGTGCATCGGATGTCATTTATCCTCTCCCGATGACAGAAATGCCTGATAATCTGACAGAAGGCACAATAGTTGAACCAAGTGTTCGGGTATCCGTGCTACACCCCTGAATTTTATGGAGGATATCAAAGATATTTCCGGAGATCATCCCGGTCCTAATTGGCTCCTGAAGTTCTCCATCATATGCAAAGAAAGGTGATGAGAGTTCTACTGAGAAATCGCCTGACATGGGGTTTGCAGTATGTGCACCGATAAGGTCATGTACATATACAGATTTATCAGAAAGAATATCATATTCGGGTCCTTTCAGTATGAGATTATGGTTTCCGATAGCCGGAGCACCGGATTGACCGGTCCGAACAGCACTGGCTGTAGGATTTTCCCCGTACCGGTATGCTGTTCTCAAGTCATAGGCAAATGATCGAAGAATACCGTTCTCTATGAATGGAATCTTCCGGACAGGCATTCCTTCACCATCCCATGCACAGTTGGCAACCCCTCGTGAGTCCATTGGATCATCAATCAGAGAAATCGTATCCCCTGCAACATGCTCTCCCATTTTTCCGGCAAAAACCGAACGTCCGGTATGAACATTTCTTCCTGAAAGTGCAGGGATGACTGCAGCATCAAGGAGCTGGGAAATTGCCATTGGTGAGAGAACCACGTCGTAAATCCCTGTTTCTATCTCTTCTCCTCCCTGACCACGGGCTGCAAAAAAGGCGGCTTCTTTCCCGGTTTTTTCAGGATCTATTATGTCAAGGTTCCATGCCGTATCAGATTCATAGCCTGTGGACTGACCGGCAATCATCTCCAGACTGACATGAACCTGTGTTCCGGTAGTACTATAAAATAAACCATTACTATTTGCAATGGTATGTTCTGATATAGCGACCGATGCTGATCCTGAGGTGATATCTGCAGTATATGCCTCAGCACCTGTCTTCAGCCGGTTGATAAGATCAATAACGAGGGCCGGATCGGTAGTTATCCGTTTGTCAAGGGCGAGGGGTTTCTGGTTTACTTCTTCAGGCCCTGGAAGCCCTTTCCAGGGAAGAGGATCAGAAAACCTGGCACTGGCACATGCTGCTTCAAGACAGTTCTTCCATGTCTTTGGATTATCTGTACAGGATACTCCAATCTTTCCATCTTTAATAATCCGGATGATAATGCCGGATCCTTTGGATTTACTTCCGATGGCAATACTATCCCGTTTCAGATCTGCAGCAATTGATTCACTATGAGCATAGAAAACCTCAGCCTCATCAGCAACCTGTTTTGCAGCCCGGAGAATATCTTCAATCAATTTCACACCCTCCTACTACTGCATTGTCAAGCAGAAGATGTGGCGCCCCATCGGTAACCGGAACTGTCTGTCCACCTTTACCACAATATCCCGGATGCAGCGCCAGATCATTACCGATAAGGGAGATGGTATGCAGGGTCTGTAATATCTCTCCGGACAGGGAAACATCACGAACCATAGTGGTGCATTCTCCGTTTTCAATCAGAAATCCATACTCAGCATTAAACTGGAACATCCCCCGTCCGGGGTCTACCTGACCTCCCCGTGATCCCTTGAGTAGGATTCCTGATCTGCATTCGGAGATGATCTCATCATAGGTAGAATCACCGTTTTCAATAAAGGTATTACTCATCCTGACAATCGGCTCAACACCCGGCATCCCCCGGCAATGACCTGCAACCCCGTCACCTACGGATGCAAGTGTCTCTTTGGAATGAAGATATGCAGACAATATCCCATTTTTGATTATCTCTGTCCGTTTTGTCTCTGTTCCTTCGTCATCCACCGGACAAAAACCAAATTGCGGGAGTGATGGATCATCAACTATCGTGAGGAGTGTTGATCCAATCTGTTCGTTGATCTTTCCTTTCAAAATGGAGCTTCCCTCTTTCACCAGGTCTCCTTCTGAGGCATGACCGACTGCTTCATGAGCAAAAACCCCGGCAAGTTCTGGATCCAGAACTACCCTCATCACTCCTCCTTTCGCCGGTTTTGCATCAAGGAGTTTTTGGGCGCGTTCTGTTGCTTCTCTGGCAAGATCCTGTCGATGCCGTATGTTCAGGCCGGATATGGTATGATCCCGTTCGTATCCCATCTGGACAATGCCTGCACGTGATGCGACAGCAAGGACTGAAAAACCGCATCTGCACAGGTGATAGGTGTATGCATGACCAAGACAATCGGAGAATGAAACCGTTTCATCTTTTTCGATATAGTTAATCCGACGGCTGACAATATCCTGCCCGTTCGTTGCCTTATACATATCAAGCAGGATAGTAACTTTCTCATCAAGACTTACGTCTGCCGGATTTTCTTTCATCGCAGGTACAACATGGAGGTGAGATGGTGTCTCCTGAATCGGGATATGTATGTTCGTAACCTGTGATGCAGCATATGCTTCCTGAATGAAGGACTCCGGAAGGGTTTCAAACTCAGCCTCTTCGCCAGATACGGAGAGTATTCCCCATCCCTTTTCTCCAAGAACCCTGATGACTGCTTTATCAAAAAATGAGGAGCCTGCTTGTTCCACTCTTCCATTGTCCACGTCAATCTGGGTAACCTCTCCGGTAACCCTGCGGACATCGTAGTAACGGTACGGGAGAGACATCAGACTACCGTCCGGGGTGCAGAAATATCAGTTCCCAGAATCGAACGGGTTGTGGACCATGCGATTGTTTTCAGCTTATCAAGGAACATCTCACGGTTGTCAGGAACCAGGGCAATCTTGAGTACCTCATCTATCTTTTCTACCGGAATGATCTCAATGGTTGATAAAAATTCATCCTCAATGAGAACATCACCAAGATTTGCCTTTGGTATGAGGACTGTCCTGATACCTGCCCGTGCTGCTGCTTCAATCTTGTAGGTGACGCCTCCGACCGGAAGGACATCTCCTCTGACTGAGAGGGACCCGGTCATTGCGATGTCTTGTCTGACCGGGATTGATTCTAGCGCACTGATAGCTGCTGTGGCAACCGTAATTGAAGCAGAATCACCCTCCACCCCCTGGTATGTTCCGATAAACTGGATATGAATATCAATATTTCTAATATCTTTTCCTGTAAATCTCTTCAGGATGGCTCCTACGTTCTTGATTGACTCCTGTGCAATTTCTTTAAGAAGTCCTGTTGCGATGATGTTACCACCATCACCTTGTGCCGGAGTAATTGCAGCCATAATCGGGAGGACGGATCCAGCATCACTCCCCATGACTGCAAGACCGTTCACCCGTCCGATCTCAGTCCCTTCAACGACAGCAAGTTCATATTCACGTGTTCTTCGTATCATCTGACCGGATATCTGATCTTCAATGGAACGGGCAGTTTTCTTGGCTTCAAGAACATGGCGTCTGGTTGTAAGCTCTGCACCCTCCTGTCGTGCAAGATCACCGGCAACCCTGATAAGACCCCCCATGTCCCGAAGTTTCAGGGTCAGGTAGCCTTTCCGGTTTGAACGTCGTTTGGCTTCATGGATGACTTCATCAATGGCAGTCCGGTCAAAGTGAGGGATCATACCATCATTTTTGATCTCCTGCGCGATAAATCTGATAAATTTTTCCCGGTTTTCAGGAGTATCGGGCATGGTATCTTCCATATAGATCTCATAACCGTTTCCTCTGATACGGGATCTCAGGGCCGGATGCATCCCTTCAATAGCGTCAAGATTACCTGCTGCGACCATGACAAAATCACATGGGACTGGTTCAGTCCTGACCATTGCTCCTGATGAACGTTCACTCTGACCGGTGATTGCGAACTGTCCTTCCTGCATTGCGGTCAGGAGACTCTGTTGTGAAGGAAGACCCAGGGTATTAATTTCATCAATAAAGAGAACTCCCTTATGTGCACGATGAATGGCCCCTGCCTCAACCCGGTCATGTGCAGGAGTCTCAAGTCCTCCAGACTGGAAGGGATCATGGCGGACATCTCCGAGAAGAGCACCGGCATGTGATCCGGTCGCATCGACAAAAGGTGCTGTTGTTGTCTTATCATTGGAGACCAGAAGTTTAGGGACCATCTGTTCTTCCCTGGGAGTGGCATACCGCAGAGCCATGAAGATAAATGCTGCAGCAATAATACCCATCAGCCACTGGTAGGTGATAAAAGCATACCCGATGATACCGATCATCAGGATCATGATGAGGGTATTTCTGAACTGTATCTTCTTTTTCGCTTCTGCTTTATGAGCAGTGACAATCTCTTTGCCACGGCCGGATTTCACAGTTCTGATGATAGGTTCATTTTGATCGTCAGAGTTTGGATATGCAAGAATATCCTGCATCTCTTCCTTTGGAAGCAGCTCAGCCATTGCCTTTGCCAGCATGGACTTACCTGTACCCGGAGTCCCGATCATCATGACATGTCTGCGCTGGATTGCTGCTTTTCTGATTACCTCTACCGCATGTTCCTGTCCGATTACCTGATCAATGAGTTTTTCAGGGACAGTAACCGACCGTGACGAGCCATCATCTACTGGTATCTGGGGTTCTTTCTCTTCAGATGCAGCTGAAGTATCAGTCTTTACAACAGGCGCATCTGTTTCATCATCCAGTGTATCCACTGGTTCTATACCCGGAACATCCCATACTTTGGTAGTTTCCGGAGTATCTGGTTGAATTTCTCGCTCCGATGGTTCGTTCACCCGATTCATTATAATATCGACACCTGCAAAACCGTTCGTGGTAATAATTTCATGGACAATTGTTTAAGTACTTTCAGCAAATCTTAATGAGATTATGAAGGTTGTCAGTACGCAACGGTCTCAGGTTCTTGCCGGCCGGCTCGCAACTGCATTGAATATTCCGGTAATTGATACCAGATGGCAGAAATTTCCTGATGGAGAGATCTATGTGCGTGCAGAGCAGCCCGCAGAGAAAGTGATTATATGTGGAAGCATTCTTACTAGTGATGATCTGGTCGAGCTGCTTCTGTTAAAAGATATTTATTCCGGGTCCGACATTTCACTCATCATTCCTTATATGGGATATGCCAGACAGGACAAGCAATTCAATTCTGGTGAACCCCTCTCTGCACGAGCGATAGCTCACATCCTTGGAATTGGTGTATCACGAGTCTATACGGTAAATATCCATGAAAAATCAGTATTGAATTATTTCCATACTGAAGCAACTGATGTCTCTCTTTCCACTCCGGCAGCAGCGTATATTGATACGTTATCGCTTGAAAATCCACTCATCTTAAGTCCTGATGAGGGAGCGCTTCATCTTGGACAGGATGTTGCTTCTCATGGGAATTGGGATTGTGATTATCTCCAGAAGACCCGTATATCCGGGGAACAGGTCAGGATAGAACCTAAGTCAGTGCCGGTAGCAGGGCGTGATGTGGTCATTCTTGATGATATTATCTCGACCGGAGGAACTCAGGCAACCGCTGCAATGATGCTGTATGAACAGGGAGCTCGGTCGATTCATACCGTAGGAATTCACGGTGTTCTGGCTTCTGGTGCCTATACGCGACTCATCAGTGCTGGAATTGCTTCAATCTCCTGCAGTGATACGGTTGAACGAGCCTGTAGTACCTATTCAGCAGCAAAGGTACTGGCAGAATATCTCTGATTTTTGGTTTACCTGATGACAAACGATTCTCTTCCGGCATTGATATTGGATACATCCGCATTTTTTATTTCCATCCCTGTTACCGGAAAGATAATGACTGTTCCACGGGTTATCGCCGAACTAAAGGATCTTAAGGGGAAAGCAAGACTTGAAGTATTACTCTCACAAGGACTGATCATATCAGAGCCGGATCAGAAATCTCTCATGACTGTTCGGAATGCCGCCACGAAATCCGGAGATGGATATGTCTTATCTGAAACAGATACTGATCTTCTTGCTCTTGCTTTCGAGGTCCATGGAGTAATTTGTACAGATGATTTTGCTCTCCAGAATACCGCACAATATCTGAATATCGATGTCCATCCCATGATGCAGAAGAAGCCAGAAATGCGGATATGGAAACTTCGGTGCTCGGGGTGTGGGAAGTATTATGATGTCATGCCTGCTGACTCTATCTGTCCGATATGTGGTTTGCAGGTAAGACGAAAAAATAAATAGATTGACGAAAATGTCTGTTCAGATGTCTACCCTGGATGAGTTGATACAAAAAGCACGGCACCTGCGGAGTGAAGGTCACAGCCCCGGGCAGATTGCTGATGAATTGTCCCTCTCTATGGAGACCGTGACCTGGCTTCTGACTCAGGAGAAAGGAGCGGCTACCCCGAAAGATGTACATATAGATTGGACTGCCGTATCCGGCGAATCTCAGCTTTTGGTGGAGAGTGCCCAGATGCTCCTCTCACGGCTTCATCTGAAAAACCCTGAAGGACCCGTTCCCCAGGTGTATGTGGGAATAGCCATATCCGGAATTCCGCTAGCAACCCTGATGGCAGTAACAGAGGGTGTACGAATTGGTATTTATCATCCTGCCAAACATGCCGGAGGAGATGAACCAATCGGATCCATGAGCGGTAATTTTGACATTCATGCCGGAGAGAGAATAGTAGTGGTGGATGATGTTATCACCTCCGGCAAAACCTTGCAGGAAGTAATTAACTATATCAAAAGGCATGGTGCGGTTCCTGTAGCATGTTGTGTTCTCTTTGATAAGCGCGGCATTCGAGACATTGACGGCGTTCCGGTTTACAGTCTGTTTAAGGTCTCCCGAATAGACTAACCGGTTTCATTATGAGACACGAACTCACAATTTTTATATAGAACTTTAAATCCACCTGTATTGAAACGGAGGATATTCTATGCTTGCTCAACAACCGGTAATCATTCTGAAACAGAATGTCGAGCGTACACAGGGATATGAAGCCCAGCGCTCCAATATAGCAGCAGCAAAAGCACTTGCTGAGGCGGTTCGGTCCACCTTAGGTCCACGTGGAATGGATAAGATGCTCATTGATGGGACCGGAGATGTCACCATCACCAATGATGGTATTACGATTCTTGATGAGATCTCTGTCCAGCATCCTGGGGCAAAGATGGTCATTGAAGTCTCTAGAACCCAGGACGAAGAGGTGGGAGACGGGACGACCACTGCTGTCATTCTTGTAGGCTCACTTATGGAACAGGCAGAGTCCCTGCTTAACAAGAAGATCCATCCAACCGTCATCTGCCGTGGATACCGGATGGGAATGCTGAAGGCTCTTGAAATTCTGCAGTCAATGGCATCTAAGACTGACGCATACAATAAGGACGTCATGAAGAAGATTGTTCAGACTGCAATTACCGGCAAATCAATTGAGGACGTCAAGGATAAAATTAGTGATATCTCTGTTGAAGCGGTAATGAAAGTTGCCACCAAGGATGGAAACAAGGTAACGGTGAATGAGGATGATGTTAAGATCAAAAAGCACACCGGCGGAACCATGGATGATGCAGAACTTATCATGGGCTGCGTTATTGACAAGACCCGCGTTAACCAGGAGATGCCAAAACGCGTAATCAATGCAAAGGTTGCAATTGTTCAGAAGGAGCTTGAGATCAAAAAGACAGAGGTCAAATCAAAGATCAAGATCTCAAGCACTGAGCAGGTCGAAGCATTTGCAGAACAGGAGCGGAGTGCATTAAAGGAGATGGCAGATGCTGTGGCAAAAACCGGAGCAAATGTTCTCCTCTGCCAGAAAGGAATTGCAGATGCTGCCCAGTTCTACCTTGCAAAAGCAGGAATTCTTGCCATTGAAGATGTTCCGGAAGCAGATCTGAAATTTGCAGCCCGCTCACTTGGCGCAACAATTGTTACAAAAGCTGAAGACCTGAAAAAGAGTGACCTTGGTGTTGCAGAGAAGGCAGAGCAACTTGATGACGCAGATATGGTAGTCATAACTGGTGCAAAGAACCCAAAGACTGTGACTATTCTTCTTCGTGGTTCTACCTATTACCTGGTTGATGAACTAGAACGTGCTGTTGTCGATGCAACCCGGGTAGTCATGGATGCAATGGAAGACGGACTGTTTGTGCCAGGTGGAGGAGCAGTTGAGAGTGAACTTACCGTCCGCCTTCGTGACTATGCTGTTAATGTCGGTGGACGTGAGCAGATCGCCATCGAAGCATATGCAGATGCATTCGCTGCTATACCAATCACCCTTGCGGAAAATTCCGGTTATAATCCAATCGATAAACTGGTAGAGTTAAAGAAGGCACATGCAGAAGGGAAGAAGAACTTCGGACTGAATGTGTACACTGGTAAACTGGTGGATATGCAGAAAGAAGGAGTTATTGAACCAATCAGATGCAAGAGGCAGGCAATACAGAGCTCAGAAGAAGCTGTAGAGATGCTGCTTCGGGTTGATGATATGATGGTAT
Source organism: Methanospirillum hungatei JF-1 (assembly GCF_000013445.1). Taxonomy (NCBI): domain Archaea; kingdom Methanobacteriati; phylum Methanobacteriota; class Methanomicrobia; order Methanomicrobiales; family Methanospirillaceae; genus Methanospirillum; species Methanospirillum hungatei. The sequence continues at coordinate 1,089,657 of NC_007796.1, read as the reverse complement.
CCCAGTCTGGTAAAGGCGGAAAGCCAGAACCAATGGAATAATCTTTTTTATTCTTCCAGATAATATCCGGTTTCGGGAAGTCTGTTCAGCTGTCTTTTTTGCTTCTTTTGTTCGAGTACATCAAACCCTTTGATCATAAAATTAATCTTTGCAGCCTCTTTTTCCAGCCGCTGATCATCCTCTTCCAGTTTCTTTAATACGTTTTCAAGCATTTCAATTACTTCAGGAGAGGTTCTGGAACGAGAACCTTTCAGAATTTCAAAAACATCCTCAAGATACATTCCTGAAGCTTTTGAAATAGAAACGGCAGAAAAACCCCGAAGACGTGCAAGTAAATCAGGAGGAAAGGGAACCGACCAGGAAATTTTTTCACCATTCTGCTTATCATCATGTGATCGAAATAGCCCCATGTACATCCACCATCATATTATTGCAGTGAATATTCTGCCTGATACATTATGAGACTACTATATCCAAAAAGATTATCTCTTTTATGCATGGACATATGTCCTTTACAGAATAGTAGTGTCCGACCCTCAGGATGGCAGGGGTGATCGACCGGGCCGGACTGGTATCGGTGATACCAATAGTTCTGGAACATATTTCTCTATAAGAGTAGTGATCTGCCGGGCAAAATCGCCGGGCAAAGTCTAGGTAAGGTGGTAAAAAAATGGGACTTCATGATTCCATAGTGACATAGGATATCTTTTTGATGACGATATTATTATCAAACGGAAATGATAACATGTTAAAGCATCTGTGCCGAGGTAGTCTAGTCCGGGAAGGCGGTGGTCTCGAAAACCACTGGTGGTAACACCTCGGGAGTTCAAATCTCCCCTTCGGCGTTCATTTTTAAGATAATAATTTTTATATATAAAAACTCATATGGTTATATCACGATGGGTTGGGCATATGAAATTATGTATTAAATCAGGAGTAGTCGGGGTAATTCTGTTATCTTTGATCCTGTGCATTGGTACATCCACTGGAGACTTCCCTCCAATTAGTGTGCAGAATGCGCATACAACCATTACAGCAGATTTTACTGCTGATAAGCAAGAAGGAAATGTTCCTTTTACGGTCTCCTTTACCGATCTCTCTACTGGAATACGCGACCACTATGAATGGTCATTTGGTGATGGTGAGAGTTCATCAGAACAAAATCCGGTTCATACGTATTTTTCACCCGGTGTATATTCGGTTTCGTTGACTGTTTCAGGAACTGCCGGTTCAGATAAAAAGACAAGAATTGGATATATTTCGGTTTCAGAACCTGATTCAGAATCAGTCTCATCGTCTGAGCCGGTTCTTACAGAGCGCACCTTAGATACCAAGTCTTCTATTGTCGTTCAGAACGGAGAGATCACGGAGCCTGAAGATCTGGTGACTGTTCTGAATGTGCCAGAACCAGTATCAGAACATACTGTACCTGCAACTCCTGCACCCGTTCCTGCAGTATCATCGATCCATGCTGATTTTTCAGTGGCTGATGCGGTTGGTCTTTCGCCTCTGAAGGTCAGTTTCACTGATCTATCAACAGGACTGGTATCTTCCTGGTTATGGGACTTTGGTGATGGGACCACATCTGCAGCAAAATCTCCAATACATATTTACCAGACAGATGGAACGTATGATGTCTCATTACACATTGAAGGTGATGGAAGTACTGATACAATTACAAAAACCGGAATTATTCAGGTAATCACTCCGGTGGTGTCATCATTTACTGCTGAACCAACTGAAGGAACCACTCCTCTGCAGGTCAAGTTTAACGAACAGACTTCCGGAACTATAGTCTCGAGGGAATGGTCATTTGGAGATGGATTATTTTCAGAACTTGAAAACCCAACCCATGTATATGAAAAACCTGGAACATATGAAGTATCTCTCAAAGTGACCGGTACCCATAATGATGATATTCTGACCAGACCATCATATATTATAGTTCACCCTGATCTTCCGCCACCGACCCTGGCCCCAACAACTCCCACTCCGGTACCTGTTTCTTCTTTTTCTCCTGTTCCTGAACCAGTACTGCCAACTCCTATAACTGATAATATCCCAGTTCTTACTGAATCAGTTCCTTCTCCTGCTCCTGAAGATACGCGTAACCCAATATCTGTTGAGTCCGAACAAGTACTTCCAGAACCTGAAGAAATTGTCTTACCAACTGATACCATCAACCAAATTTCAAAATCATCTGAAGATACTGAAGTTACAGGAGAAAGCATTGAACCAATTACAACAGCCGCAATACATGAGACATCTGAACCTGTTGCTTCCGTATCTGAACCTTCTGTGAACTTTGTATGTACACCTGCGTCAGGCGATGTTCCACTTTCGGTTCAATTTACCGACACATCAACCGGAGAGTATGAAACAAGATACTGGGACTTTGGCGATGGTTCAAACTCTACTGAACCGGCTCCTACTCATATATTTGACAAACCCGGGGATTACCCGGTAAGCCTTACTCTGCATTATGCCGGCTCTGAAGAAGGAATTGTAAAAACTTCGGTTATATCTGTACTTTCACCTCCAAAAGCTCCGGTTGCAGATTTCTCTATAAGCAGCACAGAAGGGACTGCTCCCTTTGCCATAGTATGTACTGATCAGTCTGAAGGTGAAATCAATGAATGGATCTGGGATTTTGGCGATGGTAAGGTAATCAGAGGTAAAAATCCCACTCATACCTATATTTTGCCCGGCCAGTATTCCATTACGCTGACCGTCAGGGGACCTGGCGGGAAAGATGAATTGCGTGAAAATTCAGTTATTACCGTGCTAGAAGCCCCTCCAGTTCTCAAAGCAAAATTCTCTGCTGATCCGGTTCAGGGACATGTTCCCCTGGATGTATCATTCCATGATGAGTCAACGGGTATAATTACTGCATGGGACTGGGACTTTGGTGATGGAATTTCATCAACCGAACAAAACCCTGCCCACGTGTATACCAACCCTGGAACATATCATGTAAAACTTGGTGTAACTGGTCCGGATGGTACAGATGTTCTTGTAAAAGAGAATTTAATCATTGCTGAAAAATCTATTGAACCAGTCCATGCTTCTTTCTCTGCCCTTCCAATTTCAGGAGATGCGCCACTTACCGTTGCATTTACTGATAAAACAACCGGTGATGTCGAAAACCTGACCTGGATATTTGGGGATGGGTTTACTTCCAATGAAAAGAATCCTGAGCATACCTATACAAAACCTGGTATCTACACCGTTCTTCTGAATGCGGACGGACCGGGTGGGAATGACAGTGTGGAAAGGACAGACCTGATATCTGTTCTGGGATCTGCACTATCCCCTGAATTAATCATCAATGCTGAACCTGCGAAAGGAACTGCTCCTCTCACAGTCACATTTGGAAAATCGGATGTCGGCAATGTGATGAGTTCGCAATGGAGTTTTGGAGACGGTAATACCTCCAATGAACCATCGCCTGTACATACCTATGCAATGCCTGGTGTCTATACTGTGAGTCTCACAATTCAGGATTTCCAGGGACAATCCCGTACTATTACCAAGAATGAATTTGTGAATGTTACAATGCCAATCCCGCCACCGGTTGCGAATTTCTCAAGTAACGGCACAGAAGGCTATGCCCCGTATTCAGTCAGGTTCACCGATCAGTCACTCGGTGAGATTACTGAATGGATCTGGGACTTTGGTGATGGATCGTCTGCAAAAACACAAGATGCTGTTCATACCTACAATGCCACCGGTTCATACCTTGTTTCACTCAATGTCAAAGGACCTGGTGGAGAGAACCGATATTCTGCTCCCCGGCCGGTTTTGGTTAAGGAACCAGTTCCTGTAATTCCTGAATCGAAAGCTGACAATATTTCACCGATTCAAACAAGAGGTGAGGAGCCTTTTATTATTTCTAATGAGTCGAATCAATCGAATCAATCACTAATAGTTGTCCCGGTTATTTCTGAACCAATGGTTGTTCCAAATCGTACTAGTCTGAATGTTCCTCCTAATGAGTCTTCAGATAATCAGAGTGCACGTATCAATGGAACAGAAAAAATAGAGCCGGATATACTGATCCCGATAAATAAGACAGAAACCCTTACTAATGTATCGAAATATGAGGTAGGCAGAGGTACTGATACGAAAGAAAGATCTGAAATACTAATTCCAGAAATTATAGTATCAGAGAAGACAGGTCCCGCACCTCTTACCGTTGATTTTAGTTCATCATGGGTAAAGGAAAATGGAACCTATCTCTGGAAATTCGGGGATGGAATGACCTCGAATGAATCAGAAGTTACTCATACCTATACAAAACCAGGGATCTATTCTGTTCACCTGACTCGCGAATTTGAAGGAAATACACAGGAGATAATCAATACCAATCTTATCAATGTGACAGAATCCATATCAATCCCAATTGCATCATTCTCTGCTGACCCGGTATCAGGCCCGGCACCATTGCATGTTACATTTAGAAGTGAATCTACCGGTACAATATCTGATTGGATTTGGAACTTTGGAGATTCATCAAATGGAACTGGTGAGACGGTTAGCCATACCTACACCCATCCAGGTATCTATACCGTCGGTGTTCAGGTTCATGGTCCTGATGGCTCCTCGACAGAAGTAAGAGAAGATTATATTACAGTAGGTACCTCTCTTACTCCACCACAAGCACGATTCAGAACTGATAAAAGAACCGGATATGCACCATTAACGGTCCGGTTTACTGACCAGTCACTGGGAAAGGTATCTGACTGGAAATGGGACTTTGGAGATGGAGAGATCTCCACTGAAAGAAACCCGACTCATGAATTCAATAAGACCGGTGTCTATTCAGTATCATTGACAGTTTCCGGACCGTCCGGAACAAATCAGGTCAGCAGAAAGGGATATATTGTAGTTTCACCTGAACCTGAACCCCTTGTTGCTGGTTTTAGTCTGAAACCATCAGAAGGAATAGCTCCCCTCTCTGTACAGTGCACCGATGAATCTACAGGAAGTATAAATCGGTACCTCTGGGAGTTTGGAGATGGAGCGGTTTCGGAATTCAGACATCCATCTCACCGGTATACCGCACCTGGTTCATATATTGTCAAGCTCACGGTGTATGGACCGTCAGGAATCAGTTCAGCTGATCAAGTCGTGACAGTGGGACCGACCTATTCAAAATCTGACCGGATAAATCCATCCATATTCTCTTCAGACATTAGCAAGAAAAAGAATCAATCTGATATGAATGATTTAGATTTATCGGAGACATCCAAACCAATAGCTGATTTTGCTATCAACAAAAAGAGCGGAAAAACTCCTCTGTCCATCACCTGTGAAGACCGTTCTTCAGGAACGATTGAATCATGGTCATGGAACTTTGGTGATGGCAGTAATTCTATTGAACAGAATCCGGTTCATTCATATATCAAGCCAGGAACATACACCATATCTCTGACTGTAAAGGGTCCGTATGGTGTTTCAACGAAAAAGTTGCGTGATGCAATTCAGGTATTTGATTAAATCCATTTTTTCCATCTGAAAATCGCTGCCATACTGGTTGTAATGAGGATCATTATACCAAAAATGATTATAGGTCCGGCAGGGTGATCAATACCCGGAAGATATGAGAAATTCATTCCATAGACTCCGGTAAGAAAGGTCAGTGGGATAAAGATAACTGCAATTACAGTCAAAACACGGACTATCTCATTGGTACGGTTTGATACTGAGGAGAGATATATTTCCATGATTCCTTCAGCCATTTCTCGGTGAATATCAAGATCTTCAGAAATTTTTATCACATGATCATATACATCTCTCATGAATATCCTGGTAGAATCTGTCAGGAAATCAGAATCGGATCGTTCCAGGTGCATGATAACATCCCGAAGTGACCAGACCTGTCTCTTGAATTTTATGAGTGTATGTCGAAATGACTGAATTTCTATGATGATATCCGAATTTGGATCATGAACGACCCGTTCTTCTAGTTTTTCTGACAAATCCTCGATTCTTTCGAGACCAAAAAAATAGGTATCGACAACGGAGTCGATAATTGAATACATCAGGTAATCGACGTCATGTGTTCTGAATTTTCCATTTGGAAGAGAAATGCGGGTTTTAATATTCTCAAAAGGGTTGCTGGTTTCTGATATTGATATTAGCAGTTTTTCTTTCGTAATGATGTTTATCTTCCGTGATTGCAGTTCTGTACCATTACTGAGAATAATATCAAGAATTATAAAAAGTGTATCACCAAAATCTTCAACCTTCGCCCTTCCCTTGGTATTAAAGACATCTTCAGCAATTAATGGATGAAGGATTGCATCGGACAAGATCTGATTTATTTTATCAATATCTTTCAGTCCTGAAATGTGAACCCAACAGATCCCATATCCGGATCGAATTTCCGAAATGTCAGATGCTTGTATCTCTGGAAAAATATTAAATCCATCAGCAGAATATATCAGAGCAGAAACTTTGGTAACTTCCGGTTCATGTTTCCCTATGTAAATCGGGATACCTGGCGGGAGACCAGTCTTTATTGAAACATGGTCCTCATATGGCACCTTCTGTACTGGTTGCATCTATGTATCAAAAATGGAGATTATGAGGGTTTATGTTTTTCCGGGAAGAGTTCTTCAAAGGGTTTTTCATCTTCATGACGGATTTTTATGCCGCTTATCGTCCCGGTTTTTCTCCCTATGTAATAGATGAGCATGGGAACAGCCACTGCCGGGACAGAAAGATAGAGGGAGCCTCTTAGATCCTCATTGAATGCAAGGATGACCAGGGCAAATATCTCAAGAATAACACCGATCATTAAGGGGAACCATGGAGATAATGGAGCTGGGGCTTTGATATCCTGCTTTGAATAGCCTCGTTCGTAAACACGCCTTCTGAATACCACTTGAGAATAACAGATAGATATCCAGCAGATAGCACCGGTAAATGCTGATACTGATAAGAGCCAGAGATACAGTTCACCCTCACCATTGGAGAACCACCACATGCTCAGAACTGCCCAGCACATGAGAAGAGTAAAGAGTGTGGCATACATTGGCGTGCATTGTTTGTTTAGTCTCGAAAAAATTTTCGGTGCCATCCCTTCCAGTGAGAGACCATACAGTGCTCTTACCGATCCATAAAATCCTGAATTTGCACAGGAAAAAGCTGCGGTTAGAACTATGAATGATAAAATTCCTGCAACTTCTGTAAATCCGTATTTGGAAAGAGCGAGAGAGAATACACTATCTGACAATCCCGCTTCCGAATATGGCAGGATCATGACAAGCAGTAAGATGGGGATGATATCAACACGTAGAATCCGGTATACAACCTGCCGACATGCCTTTGGGACAATCCTGTCCGGGTTTTGCGTTTCTGCAGCGGCGAGTCCGACAATCTCTGAACCCTGAAAGTTGACAAGAATGAGAGCAAGGTTACTGATGAGGATAAAGACTCCGGCTGGGAAGATGTCCGTAAAGGGATCACTATTCGGTGGGAAAAGCACACTCAATCCGATCGGGCCTCCGGATCCTATAAAGCCAAGAATGATAAGGGCTGCAACTATGCAAAAGACTCCGTTATGAATGATTTTTATAAGCGAGAGCGTACTCTCAACAAATCCAAATCCTCCTACATGAATAATATTCAGAAGGGTAATCATGGTAAGAAATATAACGGCCCATGCAACTATGGGAAGCTGAGGGGCAAAAACATGCATGATTATTCCCCCTGCCACAGCCTCAGATGGAATATAGGCACACCAGTTAAACCAATAACTCCAACCAGTTCCGACAGCCCATGTTGGCGAGATGAATTCTGCCGAATGACTTATAAAATTACCCTGTCTGGGGACATTTACCAGAAGTTCGGCAAATGACTGCATCACGGTCCAGATAACAAGACCTCCTATAGCATACAAAAGGATAACACTAGGTCCCATTTCCGCAATAAGATAGCCTGAACCCAGGTAGTAGATTGAACCAATGATCCCTCCGATAGCAATCAGACTTGCCATCCAGGGACGGATTCCCCGTTGAAGTCGTAATGATTTTGCTCTTCCTGCAAGAGGCACGGGATTATCGACCGGCGTATGTTCACATAAACAGCCGGTATTTTCATCACAGGTAGTCACTAATGAAGCCCCCTCCTATTAATCATGCGTAAACAACTCCATTTTATTAATTTCCCCTCCATATCGTTCCTCGATTTTAAATACTCTGACAATAGTGCTTCCAAACTTCAGCATCTCAATAAAAAATAGTTTCTATTCCATTTTACGTTTAAAAACGAAATATTTTCTTATAAAACAGAATAATTTTCCTTCAATATTCTGATATCTCTAATTTATTTTTTTATTTCTTTATTATTATATGAAATAATGAAACTACATCATTCAGGTTAATTTTCCCATCACCACTGAAATCATATAATGAACTGGTATCACCAGATGAGACCATATTCATATATTTCACCACATCCTGCAAATCTTCCCGGCCATTCTGGTTCAGGTCAGTATTCATGGTAGATTCGATGATATATTGTGATGATAAGGGGTGATAGTCTATGTTATACAATTGAATAATATAGGGATCAATACAGCAACCATTTGGATCTGTGGTACATATATCCGAAAATCCCTCACCTTCAGGATCTCCCCAGTAATTACCAGCTGGATAAGTATTATCAGAAAAATACATGTTGGAGGTGTTCCAGATATTAATAGCATTTTTATCCTGAATCATACAGTTTTTATAATTTTTAAAGGTATTATATGCAAAGAGATTTTCGTTCCCAGAAATCAATAAAATCCCTCTGTTCTTATTATTGGTGAATGTATTACGGAGGATAGTACTCTGATTTGCCCTTAAGATAAGGCCGGTATCCTCATTATTAAGGAATGAATTATTATACAGATCTACCGGGCCTGAGAGAATTACTGAACCGGCATAGGTATTGGATAGAAACCTATTATCAGTGAGATTCAGATTATCAGAGTCTGATACAAGTCCTGCATAAGAACATTCAGAGAATTGTGACTTGGAAACGGTGATACTGTCACACCCGCTCAACGTAATCCCTGAAGGCATTCGTGATTTTAATCCGGTAATCTGTGTCATATAGATATTTTTTAATATCCCCCCTGTTGCGTTGTGAAGATAGATGCCAGATGGGCTTTCCTGACCATAGATTGATGTCAGGGTAAAATTATTGGTATTGCTTATATAATATCCACTCACCAGGTTTCTTTCTGCATGAAGATTGTTGCATATCAGATTGTTTGTTCCAAATTCTGACCTAATGCCAATACCATTTTCTATGAAAGAAATATCTGTGAGGGTAAGGTTTGAGCTATTAGCAAGGATAATCCCTGCACAATTTTTTGATAGCACGAGTTCAGACAATGCAATATCCGATGAGTTGACAATGATGACCATCGAAGGGTTCATTGATGGTCCAATCTTTCTATCACGGACATCTTTCAGATAGATGAGTGTTCGTGAGTCTATCGTATTGGTATTTGAAATATGGTGATTATAGTAACGAATATCTGAGGCAGAGATATCAAATCCAATCCGGTTGTTTTTTAATGAATTTCCTGTTAATGTCATGTCTTCAGTATCTAAGAGAGAAATCCCCATGGTGCCTGAAGTGATAACATTCCCGGTAATTACAGGTTGCACCACTTTTATCAGTTCAATACCTGATTCCTTGTTTTTATCCAGAATTGATTTTTGGATGTCTGGAGATGAACCTGATTGGATTAGTATTCCATCTCCTGAATTGACAGAAATATCACAATCTGATATTTTTAGATGTTCTGTTCCATTATCGGCCCGAATACCAAACCCTGGATTGGTAGAGATCTGACTGGAAATAATACTGGTCTCAGAAGAGTTAGTGATATAAATACCTCCTGAATTACTTTTTCCAGTCTTCCCATTCCCGGTTACCTGGGAGTTAGTTATTTTTATTTTATTCGAATCTGATATCTGGATACCGTATCCACCGGTAATTTCATTTCTGTTATTTTGAACCGTACACCTGGTTATCTGTATATTCTCTGATGTCTCTATCCGGATTCCTGTTCTCATATGAGAGATAAGATCTGCTTTTTCAAGGTTGATTTCATGTGAGGTATCGATTAGAATCCCGGTTTCAAAATCCCTTATGGTAATATTTCTGATTGTAATATTATGCATCATCATTTCAGGATGTTGTATTGTAATTCCGATCGATCCTGAAGACATATTTCCTGTTACAATATTGCCATGTCCATCAAGGATGATATCTGAATGGGTGATGTGAATTGCTGAATCATTGATAAAAACTGATTCATTCAGATAATAGACTCCAGGTTTTTCTAATGTCACAGGATAGGTTATGAGGATATTCTCATCAAATGTATCATCACCAAAACTAAATCCCGAGATATATAATAAGAAAATAGTAAAAATGATGACAAATTTTATTTTGAACAATCTCTTCAGATTATATGTGTTCTGTATAATATCCATAGTATCAATATATTTTTGTTTACATATAATTTTCACAGGAAAAACCAGTATCGGTCATTTCATGAATAAATATTATATGAAGGATGGGTAGAGCTTTATCATGGCATTTCTTAAGTGGTCTGAATCCCTGAGTGTTCATGTTACAGAGATTGATGAGCAGCATCAAAAACTTATTCAGCTCATCAACACGCTGCACGATGCAATGCTGGAAAAAAAGGGAAAGGAAGTCCTTGGGAAAATTCTGGATGAGCTCGCAGCATATACAGTCTATCATTTTTCAACCGAAGAGAAATATATGGAGCAGTGTGGTTACCCTGGACTGGCTTTTCATAAAAAGGAGCATGATACTTTTGTTGGGAAAGTTGAATCACTTATCCAGGATTATCAGGCCAACAAATTAGGGATAACTATTGAACTTATGACATTTCTTAAGGACTGGGTATCAAATCACATTCAGATAACTGATAAAAAATATTCTGATACTTTCAATAAAAACGGAATTATATAATATTTCTTTTATCATTTTTTGCGGTCATTCGTATCTTCTTTAAGCATTCAGGGTCAATCAGCTACAGATGAATGAGTTGCAGGACTGGTTTGCCTATTCTTCATTTCGGCCCGGACAGGAAGAAATGTTACACAGGGCTTTTGAAACTGCCAGAACGGGTGGCGTCCTCCTCATAGATGCACCAACCGGATCTGGAAAATCTTCTGTCGTCTCTGCATTATTAGCTGGACGTAGAGACCGCCAGATAATTGTTGCAGTCCGGACCATATCCCAGCTTACCACCTATATACGGGAACTAGAACTCATTCGGAAAAAACAACCTTGTTTAAAATTTTCATATCTGGTTGGGAAAAGTTCAATGTGTCCTCTGGGCGGTTCAGGAGATACCTACCGGAAATGTGAGGCTGTCAAGGGATTCTCAACGGCGCTTATCCGGGAGCGGGCTGATCGGGGATCATTGGATCCATCGAAAGATAAGGTCATCCTAGATCAGATAAGGAAAAATGATCCGGACCATCCGATCATCTGTCCTTTTTTTATCCGAAGCCGAATGGCAATTCAGAATGAAAAGGCTGGAGGTCTTCGTTTGGTTCCGTCTGATGCATGTAAACGCCTTTCTACTCAGGTTATTGAAAGATGTATTAAACCTGACACACTACGCGAATCATGTGGGGGGCTATGTCCCTATGAGGTCATGGCACAGGCTTCATTACAGGCTGATGTCCTCATCTGTAATTATCATCATATCATGGACGAGCAGATCCGGGAGCAGTTATACCTGAATCTGCAACGGGAGCCTTCTGAAATATTGCTGCTCATCGATGAAGCACATAACTGTGGCGATGTGATGCAGGATATTATGTCAGTCAGTCTTGATCATCGGGCCCTTGAACAGGCAGATCATGATATTTCCTCAATAAAAAAGGAAGTCAAAGACCTTGAAGCAATAAGACGCCTTATTCCTGGCATAAAAAAATTTCTTGATGGTCTTCGTCGGTCTGCTGTAACTGAGGACTGGTTTGATCCCCAGTTATTCAGTCGTATGATACTTCGGGAGTCACTCTATGGCACAATGGAGGAGGTTGTCGATGAGTTCATGGATCTTGCTGAAAATATTCGAGAGACAAACAGCAAACGGGGTGATTTCAGAACAACCGGGATTGAACGACTCTCTGCATTCCTGTACCGGCTTCACAATTCAGGGACAAATCCTGCATACCTTACACTTTTTCGAAAGGATAATGAGAATATCTATCTTGAAGTCAGAAATATTGATCCATCTCCCGCTCTCTCAACTCTTGCACGTGAACACTTCTGTTCTGTATATATTTCCGGAACATTAACACCGCTGAGCAGTTATCAGCAGCTCTATTTCAGAGCCCTTCCTGTGGATTATCCTGTTTCATCATTTTCACTTCCCAATCATTTTCCAAAAAAGAATCGGATTGTACTCACAACTGCAGATATCACCTCGGCATATTCTCAGCGGCAGTCAGATGAAAATTTGAAAAGGATGATCTCTTATATACGTACCTTCTGTACAATCCCTGGAAACCTTGGTGTATGGTTTCCCTCTTACCAGATGCTGGAATCAGTTACCAGGGAAGTTGAGATGCATCTTCATGACCGTGAGGTATTTATTGAGCCCAGGGACAGCAGTGAAGCAGGACCATTACTGACAAGATTTATGAGTCTGCCAGGGAAGGGGAAAAAAGGAATTTTATTTGCCGTATGTGGAGGTAAATTTTCTGAGGGACTTGATTACCGGGGAGAGATGTTGACCGGAGCCATGGTCATCGGTCTTCCCCTTGCTCCGTGGAACCAGGTAAGACAGATGATCATGCACTATTATACGAGGCAATATGGTGAGGAAGGAAAATTTATTGCCTACACACTTCCTGCGCTGAACAAGGTTCTCCAGGCACTTGGAAGAGTTCTCCGGACTCCGGAAGACAGGGGTGTGCTTATCATCGGCGATAATCGGTTTCTGGATCCCTCCATTAAAGAACGACTGCCAGGCTGGATGCAGGAGGAGATACAGGAAGTTAATGTTCATTCATTCCCTTCATTGTTAAAAGGTTGGAATTAATGGAAGGATCTGCCAGGTTTGGACTCTGGTTTGTCTATATCAGATGGGATTCAGATAATGTCGTCAGCAGAATCCGGTTTGTAAGACAGGGTGTTTCCGGTCCGGTTCCTCTTTCCCTTTCACAGTATCTGGCAGGAAAGACTACTACTCTTTCTCCTCTAAGCAGTCTTCATGAACAGGATGATACGGTATTTGGTAGGATTTACCGGGAAGTCAAGACAATCCCTTATGGAGAGACGAGAACATACAAGGAGATTGCAGAGTCAGTTGGAACAGGGGCACGGGTTGTTGGAATGGCTATGAAAAGAAATCTTACTCCTATTTTGATCCCCTGTCACCGGGTCGTTTCAACCGGAGGTCTGGGTGGATATACGCCAGATATCTCAATAAAGCAGGATTTACTGAACCTTGAAGAACGGGTTAGAAAACGCATGGGAATTACAAACTCATCCCTCCATTTATCATGATTTCAGCACTCATACTGGTTGGCGGACTTGGCACGAGGGTCAACGGATATCCAAAGTATCTGTTTACCTATGAGAACAAGACTTTTTTGGAGAGACAGACAGAAGAACTCAGGTCCTGTTCTGATGAAATCCTGATAGTCTGCCGTGATGAGGATCAGGTAGCAGTTCTCCCTGTATTAAATCAGGTTAGATATATTCAGGATTTACGGAAAGGTCAGGGGCCGGCAGGGGGTATTCATTCCGGGGCCTGGCATGCAGGAGGAGAATATTTTTTTGTTACTGCCTGTGATATGCCATTCCTGTCCTGTATTGTTATCAGACACCTGATTAACGCAGTAAAAGGATTTGATGCCGCGGTTCCGGTATGGGAAGATGGTAGATATGAACCACTCTGCGCTGTATATCGTCGTGATGCTGTCAGAGAGTTTTATGAAAAAAATGATGAAAGACGTCTTTCATCCCTCATTCAGGACCTTCATACCCGTTATATTCCGGTTCAGGAAATTCAGGCTCTGGTCCCGGATAAGGATGTTTTTTGCAATATTAATGATCTGAATTTACTTTCAAAAATAAAAAATTAATTTGTCTGGGTTATTCTTCCGGAAACTAACGTTGCAAGTCTTTTTAATTCATCAAGAGAGACCGGAGGGACAGAATAACTGGTCAACTGGACAAGATATGGTCCCTGTCTGAAAACCACACCTGTTTTTCTGATAGACTCAAATCCATACCCTTCATCACCAGCGGTAATAGCTATGTGTGTTTCTCCTGAATTCGCGGTTTTCGTCTGTGCATATTGTGTAACAGCATCCTGAGAACCCGGGAATTTGGAAATATCCTGAGTCAGTTTCGAGCCTGATGAGGGTAGAATTAAAATCGATGAATATTTCACCGGAGTATGAATAAGATCTCCGGTTCTCTGCCATCCCTGACCCATATCAGTCTCCTGCAGAAATACTGATGGTAGTAATCCGGACTTGATTTTTTTATCTTCAATAAGTGAACTTACATTTGAAAATGCATTCACGGTTGAATTATCGACCGGGATTTTCATCGCAATATCAGCAGCAATTGAGTCACCCATAAAGTCAAACTGGAAGGTCCCAGCCCTGCGGATTGCTGCTGTTTTGTTAGTCATGCTGTATGTTTTTCCATATCCCTCCCGTATTATCTCCTGGTTTGTGTCCATATCATATACACGCATTTCAAACCATGCATCCTGTGATGGCCTGACTTTGGTATACTTAATGGTTCCTTCTTTATCGCCGGTTCTTTTATAGACTTCCTGTTCGTCGGTTACCATTTTTGGATAAAATCCTAATTCAATATAGAGTGGCGGAGTGACAAGGTGATATGCATATGCAGAAGCATTTTTCATGAATGACTGATTTAATATCTCATATATTGTCATAAACTGCCGGTTGTCTGTTGATATTGGTCGGTTATAGGGGAGATATGAAGTCTGTGTATCGCCCTTGAGCTGGCTGTAATCTTTCGGAGTTACTTTTACAAATGATTCGTTTTCAACCGGTGGTAATGGTGTTTCAGGTGAAGAAGTAGAAACCGGCTCAGTTGCTCCCTGCTGATCGGATGGACCTGGTGACTGAACCGGAGGAGTCATGGTCTGATTCTGATTTTTTACCAGATCTTTCATATCCCCACTCCCTTGCGAAACCGGTCCATATGATGACGCTTCCTGTTCCCCGGTTGGAGGTGTCACCTCAACACATCCGGTAATGAATGCACACAGCATCAGGATAGCAATGATTTGTATGGAAATTGGAACCCTGATAATTTTCATATGGTTATCATTAGACGGCCTTAGTTATCTATCTTCACCTGATCTCATGGACCTGTATGTGTCCAATGATGATCACTCCGTGAGATTGATATCGTATGAAAAGAAATCTGGAAGCACACATGAAAATCCTGAACATCAGAATGTGGGGACCATTTTATTTATTTGGGTTACTTCTGGTGCTTTATATCATGTGGACCGTGGAAGAAATCCGCCCCCAGGGTCTGGCGTTGTTTATTAGTACTTTCTTTGTTCTGATCCTGGTAGGTCTGAATTTTTATATTATTTACAGCGAAATTAAAGCGCATGAAGAAAAGATCGATAAAAACCGGGAGTTATCTGGCCTGGAGCCAATTCCGAGAAAAAAGGGATTTCTAAAAAGAGGATAATTTATTTTTACGCTGCTTTCTGGAAAATTTTAAGCATCGGTTTATAGGGTCTGAACAGGTGTTCAACATCTTTTGACATATATTCAGACATACCCATAATATAGTATCCATTATTCCCCAGACTTTCATAAACGAGTTTTACAAGATCCTTCTTTTGTTGTTCATTAAAATATATCGTTACATTTCTGCATGATACCACGTCAAACATCCGTGCGACCGGAACACCTTTCATGAGATCATGAGGTTGGAACCGAACCATATTCCTGATGTGATCTTTTATCCGGTACTTCCCATCTTCAGTTTTATCGAAATGTCTGTTAATCTGGGAATCACTCAGGTTTTCCAAAGCATTCTTCTCATAAATTCCATCTTTTGCCCTTTTTAGAATCACTTCATCGATATCTGTTGCGGTGATGACATTACTGAGTGAAATCCCAGGTTTTGCCTGATCATACAGGAGTATTGCATAAGTATAGGGCTCTTCTCCTGATGAACAACCAGCACTCCAGATTTTTATGGATCTCTTCTCCTGGATAATTGATGGAAAGATCTCTTTTCCAATCAGATTGAATACATCAGGATCCCGAAGAAATTTTGTGACATTTATAGTCAGTGCATTCCTGAGTTTTTCTTCTTCTTCAGGATGAGTCTTCAGATATTGATGATATTCAACAAAATCTTTTGATCTGGTTGAATTCATCCGTGAAAGAAGCCTTCGTTTGATATAATCCTGTTTGTAACTGGTGAGTTGAATATTGAGTCTTTTCTGAACATCAAGAATGAGTTCCGGAAGTCCCTTCTCACTCACTTGTGGGACATTAATCTGGGGAAAAACGGGGGGTATAATTTTTTTATCCATGATATGTTTCAAAGGAGAACAATTCTTTTAGTGAAGACTTGCCATACGATTTAATATTTCTTTCATGTCAAGCCAAATAACAAGGTTTGCTTCCTTCTCTTCTCCTTCACGTTTCTCTATAAGGTCATCATGAGTGACCTTAATGATGCCTTTAATCCTGGTTTGAATCCGCTCATTGATTTCATCTCCAAGAGCAGTTACCTGACGCACCCCGATTTCGGTGACACTTCGAACATTATCCACAATAATTCCAAGATGTTCTCCATGCGCTGCATCAGGAGGAACGATGATAATCTTCTGGCCACTTCGGTCTTTCTTAATCCGTTCTCCAAGAAGTACTGCAAGATCTATGACATGGGTTACTTCACCTCTCAGATTGATGATACCAATGATATAAGGAGGAGTCTTTGGAAGTGGGGTTATTGGAAGCATCTCGACGACTTCCCGAACCATCCCAATATCCATTGCATATCTTCCACCGGATAATTCAAATTCAACGATATCTATCTGCCCGGATATATCTTCAGAAGTTTTCATTGCAGAACGTTCCTCTTGAAGATTATTTTTTATTGAAGTCAGTTCGGAATGTAAACTCTCTATCTGATTCTGTAATGATGCGATTGATTCCTGTGCTTCGGATTGATCAATAAACCAGTAGATATTTTTATCAGGCAAAGAGATACTCGGCTGAATCTGAATCTGATATGATTTCAGACCTGCGGGATAGAGTGATGAAAATACCAAAGATCTGTTCTCCCTGGCCTGGACCGTATGAGAGATGAGAATTTGTGCATATTCTGAAATATTTTCATCCTGAATTCCGCTCCAATCTTTAAATGACTGATTAATTTCTTTTATAATTGAATCTTCAATAAGAAGTCCGGGAATCGAAATGGAAGAGAATTGAATTGATTGGGAAAAATCTGGATGAATATCAGTCTCTGTCTGAATAGACGGTGAATCATTCTGTACTGTTTCAATGATATCCGGACTTTGTTGCTTATCCTGCTGGATTGGAACATCAACCGGTGGTTGAAGAATCAGAAGATATTGATTCTGATTTGATTGATGATTGGCAATGAGGAGACCTGAGTAACATTGCACCCCATATGGTGACTCAATACAGATGTTGTCTGGAAGTATCTCCATCTCTTCACTCGTTCCAGAAAAACCGGATACCCTAATCCCGATGTCTGACAATCTCTGGCCTTGTAATTGTTCGGAAGACACGCCTATAAGCTCTGAAAGACCTTCATTTGCGAGGATAATTTCAGATGCATCATTAAACAGAACCATCGGTGAAGGATTGAGGTCCAGAAGAGTTTTTAAAAAGGACGTCCTCAGTTCCGAAAGATTCTGAGAGATTTCTTCGGTATTATTGACCTCCTCTTCTTCATCAGGGAAGAGAACGAGTAAAATGTATGCCTCTTCTTCACATGTAAGAGGAAATAATTCGATCCATACCTGAATAGAGGTATTGTCACGATGCAGAATTGATGTCTGATATGCGATTTTTGTTCCGGTTGTTATAGTTTCTTCAATTTTTTCTTTTATCTCTCCGGAAAAGCCACAACTTGCAATATCACGAAGATAGATATCCTGATAATCCCGTGCAAGATATTCCAGAAGTGCATTATTTATATATTTGATTGTGTTATGCCCATCGATTATTGCAACCGGAAGAAGGATTTTTGATAGTGCTTTCTCTAATATCTCTCTGGATACTACTTCTTTTGTTTTCGGCTCTCCCGGGGGCAGATAGGGTATAAAGAGTTCGAGTGAAACTGCATCATGATCAAAAGGAACAATTGGGGGTTTTATTGTAACAATAGAATATTGGTTGCCGTCCGGAGCGGTAAAAGGTGGTTTATCAGAGACATATTTAGTAATAGGTGGAAAATGCCTGGTTATTTCACTCCGTTCAACAGAGAAGATCGAGCAGAATATGTCATTTGCATCCATGATCTGCTGTTCAGATCCCAAAAGAACCATAGGGATGGTATGATACTGAAATATCTCCAGTGCTCTATCAAATTCAGTATGAGCGGAAATCAGATCGGAGAGGTAACTTTCATGTTCCTTTTTTATTATGTCCTGTTCTTCTTTCAATAGATCTAATTCTCTGGTCAGTTCTAGAATGGCCTGTTTTTCATTCTGAAGGATTTCAGTGTCCTGTTGTAACCGGTTTAATATTGGCACAAACTCTTCCGGTACTTCCGGGATTTCCCCCTGTTTAAAGTTCAGAATCCTGTTGATAATTTCTGTATAGTCTGGAACAACCATCTCCTTTTCTGGCTGCTTTTTATCATTTTCAGTGACCATGAACAGCCCTCTTCTCCCCGAATGTTTATTCTCACCTGTATCCATTATTTCCCCCTTGTCTTCCATGAGTCTATCACTAATGCTGCTTTTTTAAATCCTGACATGGATGGATCATCCGGAGCCAGAGTTATTAGTGGAACACCTTGTTTTAAAGAATGAGATACATCTCTTCCTTCCGCAACCAGGATTACTTCCGGGATTTCTATCCGTATTCTGTCTTCAAGCTGACTTCGTATATCCTGCAATGAGTCAGGTTGTACCTCCGGTTTTATACCAAACAAATGTTGTATTTTTTCCAGAAAAGTTTCTGTTTTTTCTGATGGATTATTCCATCTGTTCAGGATTGCCATACTGATATGAATATCAACTCCCAAGATCTCTTTGATGTCCCGAATAATCATGTTAATATGATCATACCCGGCGACAGCAAAAAA
Organism: Methanospirillum hungatei JF-1; assembly: GCF_000013445.1. Taxonomy (NCBI): domain Archaea; kingdom Methanobacteriati; phylum Methanobacteriota; class Methanomicrobia; order Methanomicrobiales; family Methanospirillaceae; genus Methanospirillum; species Methanospirillum hungatei. The sequence goes on along the minus strand of NC_007796.1, from coordinate 1,070,289 downwards.
ATCAGAAGAAAAAACCATGACAGAATGATCGGCAGCAATCATTCCGTTCATGAGAAATTGACCAAGGAAGGGAGGGGTATCAATCAGAATATGATCATATCTGTTCTTAATTACATCAATCCCCCTTTTCAGAATATGATACCGGTCCGGGTTTTTGTATAATATCGCTTCTGCGCCGACAAGATCAAGATGAGAGGGGACGAGATCTATGCCAGACATAGTTTTTATGATAAAATCTGACAGGAGAACTGAATCTGGAGATGATGAACATCTCTGCATGTAATATTGATATATATGTTTCTGAAGAGAATCCGGATAGACTCCAAGACCTAAAGTCGCATTTGCCTGGGGATCAGTATCTATTACAAGTACTGTTCTTCCCATATTTTTTAGGATCCCTGCTATCTGTAGGCAGGATGTTGTTTTTCCTGTTCCACCTTTATGATGGATAAATGCAATAGTGGTAATACGATTCCCCTTTCGTAATTAGAATAATCAGGATATTTCTATAAATAAATGACGGTTTATCGGGCATTACCGGTCTCTTCACCCAATACTATTACTGATGCCAGGTAGTAATTTTTACATATTCTTTTTCTCTTTTGATGCTGATTAAGATATGAGAGGGAGAGTGCGGCCGACGGTAACGATTTTTCGTAGCTGAGGAAAGTCCCCCCACCAACCGGGTACGCAGCCTTGCTTGTCAGGGGTGGTGAGAATCACGGCTATGGACCAGAAACGATACGGAATGTCCTGAGTTATGATGCATTCCTGCTGAGCGAAGACGGACATCACCGATGAAACGGCGAATCCCTGCGGGTGCAAACCGAAACAGGGCATACAGATAACCCGGTATCTGCCCGGGTTCGGTGCTAAGCTGAATGCCGCAATGAACAGAAGGGGGCTTACTCCTCCCACTCATCTCATTATCGTAAAGTTCAGGTAGCTGTCACGCATTATTGCTATACATGCAATCTGACTCCTCGTGGACCGGTCACCGGTTTCTTCAGGAAACACTCTTTCGAGATTCTCATCAAATAGAAGAAGAACCGAAAACCCGTGTATGTGGCGTATGTGAACCCAATCAGAAGATCATACTCTTGCCAGATCCAAGTGAGATCCCTCTTGCTCCCGTTATCTTATGGGATGCCTTACATGACAGAAAGTCTATTCGCGTATATTCTTCGGAAGAGATACATAAATGGGAACTATCTATTCTCCTTCATTATACCCAGGGTGTCAGGGAAAAGGAGAATGGTTCAAATTTTCGGACTGTCCCTTCAGCAGGTGCATTACATCCCTTTGAAACACGCATTGTGGTAAACCGGGTAAATGGATTGGATCCAGGTATATATCGGTACCTCCCCCTTGACCATGCTCTTGTCAAAGAAGAGTGTCATTCCGGGGATCATGAGTCTGTAGCAAAGATATGCAGAAATCCAAACCTGGTTGCATCATCAGCAGTATCCTTCATCTGGACCGCTGTTCCTGAACGTATGATTTGGAAGTTCGGACAGAGAGGATGGAGATATCTGTTCATTGAAGCTGGTCATATCTGCCAGAATCTGTATGTGGTATGCGCAGGTCTTTCACTTGGAGTATGTGCGATAGGCTCATACAATGATAATGATATTAATTGTATTCTGGGGATAGACGGAGAGTCAGAGTTTTGTATATATATGGCATCAGTCGGGAGAAAAAAAGAGTAAATTATTGCGTATGAGGGCGAATTGCTATCCCTTTTTTCGATAAATAATCTTTAACATCAGCAATTGTCATCTCTCCATAATGAAAGACACTGGCTGCAAGGGCTGCATCAGCTTTTCCGTACACAAAGCCCTCATAAAAATGATCAAAAGTCCCGACTCCGCCTGAAGCAATCACTGGTATTCCAACTGATTCAGAAATTGCAGATGTAATGGGTATATCAAAACCTTCCTTTGTTCCGTCGGTTTCCATAGAGGTAAGCAGGATTTCCCCCGCGCCACGGTTTTCAGCTTCTTTCGCCCAGGCAATAGCATCTATTCCGGTCGGTTGTGATCCCCCGTGTGTTACTACCTCGTACCAGCATGAACTCTGGTCTGGCAGAGGTATCATGGTCTTCCCAGGCTCAGGAGAGGTTCTCCTTTTTACATCAATGGCAACGACCACACACTGGGTTCCAAAGGCCTGAGCAGCTTCGGATATCAATGCAGGATTCTGAACGGCGCTTGTATTTATTGAAACTTTATCAGCTCCGGCTCTCAATGTTTTTTGAACATCGTCGAGTGTTCTGATACCCCCACCAACGGTCAGTGGGAGGAAAAGTTCATCAGCAGCCCGCTGGATGACGTCTATGATCATCCCCCTGTTCTCTCTGGATGCCGTAATATCAAGGAAAACTACTTCATCTGCACCCTGTTCATTATACCGGCAGGCAAGTTCAACCGGATCGCCGGCATCCCGAAGGCCAAGAAAATTTGTTCCTTTCACAACTCTTCCGTCCTTGATGTCCAGGCAGGGGATAATCCTCCGGGTCAGTGTCATTGGTGTAGCTTCTTGTTCGCTGTACTAAAAGAGGATTATGGAGAGATGATTTAATACTACCGGAGAAACACTTATGGAAAATTTTCCTAATATTCGTACCTTACGAGGAAACCATGGATTCTGGAAATTTAAAAATTGAATGGGCACGGCAGTACATGCCTGTACTCAGCGCCATCTCTGATCGATTTAAAAAAGAAAAGCCCTTTGCTGGTAAAGTCATCGGAATGGCTTTACATGTCGAAGCAAAAACCGCGAACCTTGTCAGGACACTAGCTGATGGAGGGGCAACGGTCCATATTACCGGGTGTAATCCACTCTCTACCCAGGATGATGTGGCTGAAGCTCTAGGAAAGGTCCCGAATGTATACTGTTATGCCAAACGCGGATGTTCGGTTGATGAATACTATCAAGCCATTGATACTGTCCTTGATGCAAAACCAGTCATTACCATTGATGATGGGATGGATCTTATCCATCGTCTTCACACCGTAAGGCAGGATGTTCTTTCTGGTGTAATTGGGGGATGTGAGGAGACTACTACCGGGATCCATCGTTTGCGTGCAATGGCTGCTGATGGAAAGCTCCTCTTCCCGGTCATTGCAGTCAATGATACACCAATGAAACATTACTTTGATAATGTGCACGGGACAGGAGAGAGTGCTCTGACCGCAATCATGGCAACAACGAATTCTCTCATTGCCGGAAAATGGATCGTAGTAGCTGGATTTGGTTTTTGCGGACGCGGTCTGGCACGAAAAGCATCAGCACTTGGTGCAAAAGTTATCGTTACCGAGATAGATCCCCGACGGGCCCTTGAAGCACATATGGAAGGCTTCCATGTGATGTCCATGCAGGAAGCTGCACGGGTTGGTGATATCTTCATAACAACAACCGGAAACAGGGATGTCATTACCGGTGATCACATGACAGTCATGAAATCCGGTGTCATTCTATCGAATGCAGGTCACTTTAATATCGAGATCGATGGCATCTGGCTCTCTTCTCATGCAGATACTATAGAAGAACGCGATGGTATTCATTCATATCATATCGGCGGTAAAGTCATCCATTTACTCGCAGAAGGCCGTCTTGTGAATCTGGCAGTTCCAAAAGGGATGGGTCATCCAATAGAAGTTATGGATCTCTCCTTTGCATTACAGGCACTCAGCACCGAATACCTTGCCCTTCATCATGTTGAATTAAAGCCTGATGTTCATCAGGTCCCTGATGAGATTGACAGGATGGTTGCATCATACAAACTTGCATCCCTGAATCTTTCCATTGACAAACTGACAAAAGATCAAGAAGAATATATGGGAAGCTGGGATCACGGGACCTGAAGAATAAAATTAGTGTGCAAGTCTTCCTTTTATGGAAGCTGCAATTTTTGTATCCAGATTTGCGGCTTTCTGAAAGCACATAAAAGCTTCTTTTTTCAGCCCGGCATCTTCAAGAATTACTCCTTTATTCAGGAGAGCACCGATATGTTTTGGATTTAGCTTCAGAGTCTTATCATAGCATTGCAGAGCTTCTTTATGTCTGACGAGGTCTGTATATATCAGACCCATGTGATACCATGCTGATGCAAATGAGGGATCAACACTCGTGGCTTGTGAAAATGCCTGTAATGCTTCAAAATATTGTTCGAGCTGACGGTGAATCAGACCTTTGTTGAAATATGCTTTTGCATGGAATTTATCAAGTTCTATCACTTTATCATATGAATGAAGGGCTTCGTCGTAATTTTTCGCTTTATGGAGGATTAGTCCGCGGTTGAACCATGCTTCAATATTATGCGGATTTCCGGCGATAGCGTGTTCATAATATTCCAGAGCATCGCTATGACGTTTCAGTTTATGTAGGCACAATGCCCTATTTTTCATCGCATCTAGGTGTTTTGGATTAATCTTTAAGGCATTATCATAGCATTGTAAAGCCTCATTGAATTTACCAAGTTTATAAAAACACAATCCTCGTAGACTCCAGGTGTCAGGATTCCATTTATCAAGAAGAAGACTCTTCTTTGTTGCATCTAGAGCTTCTTCAACTTTTTTCATCTTTAATAAAAGATCAGCTCGTGCAAGCCATACGCTGACTTCGCGAGGCTGAATCTCTAAAAGTTTACCTGAACTTTGAAAAGCTTCCTGAATCCGTTCCATTCTGATAAGGCTGCGAATTTTGTATAGCCATGCAGATAAATTTCTTTTATCAAGTTCCAATACTTTATCGAAAGCATTTAGTGCTTCATAAAATTGCTTATCTTCAAAGAGGCAGATTCCCCTGTTCAGTCGAAGATTCAGATCTCTCGGACTGAGCTGGATTGCATTATCAAAGGCATTCCCTGCTTCTTTGTAACGCTTCAGATTTTTTAAACAGTACCCTTTATAAATAATTGCTCGCAGTTGTTTTCTATCTTCCTTTATAACCCGATCAAAGCATTCAAGCGCCTTATCATCCTGATGAAGATGAAAGAGGCTGTATCCCTTAAAAAGCCAAGCTCGGATTTGAAAAGGATCTTTAGCTAGTACCTTATCAAAACAGGTGATTGCTTCTTCGTATTCCTTCCGGTTGTGATGAATGAATCCTTTATAAAGCCAAGATAATGTCAGTTCTGGTTGAATGGTCAGAGATTTTTCGATAAAGGGATATGCTTTTTCAAATTCCCCGGCCTGGACCAGATTTACCGCAGTAACATAACAGACATTTCCGAGATCCTCCTGGGATAAAAATCTCTCAGCACTCTCCTTTTTCTCTGTTACTTCCTCTGGGATCTCTTCAGAAATTTCAATCGCTTCAATTTGCTCATCAGATATCGAGGTATCAAGTACAGTGCCAGCCGCAAAGTCTTCTTCACCAGCTGGTACTTCTTCACTCTCATTAGTTTCCGTCTCTTCGGTTACTTCTATTCCCAATGATTCAGTGTCTGAAGAAACCGGTTCTTCGGCATTTGCTATTGCTGTTGCGATCTCTTTTACCGTCGTCCGTTCAGGTTCGGTGAGTGTTGAATCAGGTTCGATGACTGCAATCTCTTCTGCTTCAGCATCATCAGCAAACTCAGGTTTTTCTGGTTCTACAGTCGGAGTGGTTTCCTGCTCCAAAGGAGTTTCAATAATATCAGGTTTCTCTTTTGTTTCTGTCTGTTTAAATGATGAAACATCCCGGATGAGAAAAGAAAGCATCTGCTCATACTGCTCTGCTGATATCTCTCCTTTTGCAAAGCGTACCTGCAGAATTTTTATGGGATCTTCATCTGACATCGATCACCCTGTATTGAAACACTTGTCTGCAATACTCATTAACAATTAACCGGTTATCTATTTATGCATTGCAGAAACTCGTGTTCGTGCACCTGCAACAAGATTAAATGATCCCTTTTTTGGATTCCATCTGACACGAACCTCTGATATTTTTAAAATATCTCCATAATCTGCAATTTTTACCGATTTAATCTCTTCATTCTTTAATGAGCGGGGGATAATAAGATAAACTTTTGCTCCTCCTGATCCGTCACATATGAGAAAAATGGCAAATTCCCGGTTACCAATGTCCATTGACATCTTTGCTCCAACAATGGTAACAGTTTCTCCAAGGTAATCTTCAAGTTCACCGAGCGGTATGGTTCCTTGAATAAATGAATCAGGACAAACCGGAGCAAGTGGTTTTTTAGTGAAGATACTATAGGAAAATTTAATATCGGTATTCATAAACCGATACCCATCCTGACCCTCACTTAACAACTCCATCAATCGTGGGGGTTTTAATTCAGAAAGTTCTGCAAAGGACCAGCATGTTTCCGGTTCACATGGGCCCGGATGGATATATCTGCATGGACCATAGAGAAATAATCCTGATTTCTCCAGATTCTTTTGAAGAATACGCAATTCAGTTGAATGTCTAAGTTCTGCCGGTTCTACCAGAATCAAAATTCCATCATCTGTCAATGATGAACAATATTTTATCAGGAGGTCCGCTTTTTCTTTGCTGCTCTCTCCAGGAAGTTCAGCCAGAACATTCTGGCAGGTGATCATGGTATACGTACCAGAGTTTTGCGGCTGCCATGTTCTGATATCCGCATGCTGTAAAAGGTCAGTTGTTATTGGCGATTCAGATGCAAATTCAGGAACAAGAAATTTAAAAGCCTCTATGAATTCTTCAGACTGCTCTATGGCATCAATGGTGAGTGTTCCTTTCTTCCTCTCTTTCATAAACCATGTGAGAGCGAGCGGAACAACTCCGGGACCGGTTCCAAGGTCAAGTACTCTGATATTCTCTGGAAAAACTCCGGATTTATCAAGTCTCTGGATGATATAATGAAATTGAATTATATAACACGGAGCCTGGTAGGCAAGATATGCGAAAACATCATATCCTCTTCCATATTTTGCATGCGGGGTTTTACTCCAGTATCCTGCTTTCTGAGCAAGGATAGATTGTCTGATTCGTTCAAGTGTTGCTGGAGTATCCACAGGTTTACCTGTTTTATTCTCAATATATTTTTCAATTAATCGTTCCAGCCGGGAAGGAATTTTCAGAATTTTTCTTTGATATTTTACCTGTTTGGTACTCTTCTGCCGGCTTTCTGGTAATCCCCCGTCCCTTTTCTTTATCCGGTAATTATTTTTTTTATGAAATTTTGTAAATGGTTTATCTGAATTCATATCAATCAAAGTTTTAATGTGATAGGATCTTCTATGAATGAACAAATAAACCAACTGCAGGTTTTTTATATCTTTCTAAATAAACCATGGTTACCTAACCATCTCCTGAATCAGCACTACAGAAGTTTTTTAAATTGACAATCCTTTTAACCAATAATAAGGCAGAATAATATAGTCTGAATCACAATAATTTTCATATGGATCCATCAATTGATCCTATATCATCAAGTTCACAATCTGGTCTCATGGTCGTAGATGATGATGAGGACATTCTCTTTACTGTGCACTCTTTATTTAGAAAACGCCCATTTCCGGTTTTTCTGGCACATTCTGGAAAAGAGTGTCTGGATTATCTGGAAAAAGGATTCAAAGGGGTGATTTTAATGGATATAATGATGCCAGGTCTTGACGGATGGGAAACAATTCAGGAGATTGTAAACCGGAATCTGATGCATGACCTCATCATTTCTATGTTCACTGCAAAGGATGTTCCGGATACTTCTCTTGACCACCTGAAAGAATATGTCTTTGATTATATTACCAAACCTTTTGAACCAGAAAACCTCATCGCGCTGGTTGATGATTATATAACCATGTTGGATTAGTGCGGTACATATAATGAACATCCTCATTATTGGTTCTTCAACTGGTGGTCCACGAGTAATATTTGACATCTTTACCGGCATACCTGCTGTACCGATGGCAATAGTAATCGTTCAGCATATGCCGGAATCTACTACATCCCGATTTGCACGCAGGCTCTCCCAGCTGAGTTCCATGAACGTCATCGTACCAAACGGGGGAGAGGTCTTAAAACCAGGATCACTTTTCATAACTCCCGGCGATAATCATCTCCTCCTTAAAAATAATGAAACAATTGTACTTGATAAGTCAGAGAAAGTCAATTTTGTCCGTCCTTCTGTTGATGTGACAATGATGTCCCTGACTCCAGATCCAAGAAATTTTCTCTATGGTCTCATATTATCCGGGATGGGGAGTGATGGAGCGCAGGGGCTTTCGTATATGAAAAAGATTGGAGCACAGGTGTTTATCCAGGATCCAGATACCTGCACTATCAGAAGTATGCCTGAGGCTGCATTCCGTCTGACTGATGTTGATCGTGTATTATCTCCTAAAGAGATACACGATTTTATAATCTCAATAAAATAAAATCAGGAAGTTTTTCTTAATGTGAAGACTTCCATTTCATTTCTCATATTACTGACTGCTTCATTAATCAGATTTATAATTCCGTTAATCTGCGATACCACTGCCAGGGCTTCTTCACTTGTTGCTGAAGAATGGGTGGCATCATCGGCAGTCCGTTTGACCAGCGTACTCATCTCATTTGCACTTGCTGTGATCTCCTCAAATGAGGCTGCCTGTTGTTCAGTTGCTTGTGCAATTGTCAGCATCTTCTGATTAATATCATCAACAGCTTTTGTGAGTTCTGTAAAAACATTGAGGGTATCTGATAATGCACTGTTCCCTTCAATGACAGCTTTTCCTGCTGCTTCAATTGCATGGGCAGCACTATCGGATTTTCGTTCAAGACCCATGATCATATCAGCGATTGATTCAGCTGAGGTTCGTGATTCCTGAGCCAGGGCTTTTACTTCAGAAGCCACAACTGCAAATCCTCGGCCGGCTTCACCTGCCCGTGCTGCTTCAATAGCTGCATTTAATGCAAGAAGGTTTGTCTGGTTTGCAAGATCGGTGATGATATTGACGATTTTACGGATCTGATCCATCTCACTTCTGATTGCACCGATAATCTGCTCAACTTCAGAAGATGATCTGGTAATACTCTCCATTCCTTTGTCAGCAGCACCTGCATATTCAGTACCCTTCTTTGCGAGCGTATTTGCATCTTCGCTAAGTCTTGCAACTGCGTCAGCATTTGCAGAAATATCACTTACCATTATGGTAAGGTCAGCCATAGCACGTAGGACCTGATCAATTCCCTCTTCTGCTTTGGAAGCATTCATTGATGTCTCTTCAGCATTCTGGGCTATCTCACGAGCACCTTTGCTGACATCCTCAACACCAAACTGTGCATTGTTTGAATGTTTTGAGAGAGATTCAATCTCCTCATTCAGGTTTTCAATAGTTTTTGATATATCTGTGCCGATTTTATCAAGTGAATTTTTGAAATCGGCAAATTCGCCTTTAACAACTAGATTTGGATTAAAGGATGTTGCCAGATTACACCGGGCATACTCTTTCGCAACTCTCATTGCCTCTTCAATAGGTTCAACAACTGCATCGAGCGTTTCATTAATTCCTTTCACAAGCGTTGCATAAGATCCCTGATGCCGGTTCACATCAGCCCTGGTATGTAATTCTCCGGCAGTTGCAGATTCAGACAGGTGGTTCACATCTTCAATCAGAAGACTGATGGCATCAATACACTGGTTCAGGTTATTTTTAAGCTCGTTGAAATCCCCATGATACTCTTCTGTTATTTTTGGGGGCAGATCACCTTTGCTAATCCGATCAATATATTCAGCTGCAAGGTTTAAGGGCCCAATATAGGTATCAAGCATATTGTTCAGGCTTTTAATCATGTTACCATGATAGCCCGAGTATTTTGAAGGATCTGCCCTAACATCCAGTTTTCCTTCCATGCCTGCCTTTGTTAGTAACTGAATGTCTGCCCCCCGCATCTGTATGACATCAATGAGTGCATTCAGATTATTTTTAATCTCATTGAAATCGCCACGATACTCTTCAGTGATCTTTGGAGGAGTATCACCTTTGCTAATCCGGTCAATATATTCCGCTGACACGTTAATAGGTCCGATGTATGCATCGAGCATGTCATTAATGCCCTTGATCATCCGACCATTTTCACCTGGATAGCGGGAAGGATCTGCTCTGACGTCAAGTTTCCCATCAAGTGCAGCTTCGATGAGCATCTTAATATCATCGTTTCTCATGTGGATAACATCAATGAGAGCGTTGAGATTGTTTTTAATCTCATTGAAGTCTCCATGATACTCTTCAGTGATCTTTGGCGGAATATCTCCCTTGCTAATCCTGTCTATGTATTCAGCTGATACGTTAATTGGTCCGATATATGCATCGAGCATATCATTGATACCCTTGATCATCCGACCGTTTTCACCAGGATATTTCGCATAATCTGCCCTTACATCGAGTTTTCCCTGTATCGCTGCCTCAATGAGCATCTTAATGTCATCGTTTCTCATATGGACAACATCAATGAGAGCGTTGAGATTATTTTTAATCTCATTGAAGTCTCCATGATACTCTTCAGTGATCTTTGGCGGAATATCTCCCTTGCTAATCCTGTCTATGTATTCAGCTGATACATTAATTGGTCCGATATATGCATCGAGCATGTCATTAATGCCCTTTATTAACCGACCGTTTTCACCAGGATATTTCGCATAATCTGCCCTTACATCGAGTTTTCCCTGTATCGCTGCCTCAATGAGCATCTTAATGTCATCGTTTCTCATGTGGACAACATCAATGAGAGCGTTGAGATTATTTTTAATCTCATTGAAGTCTCCATGATACTCTTCAGTGATCTTTGGCGGAATATCTCCCTTGCTAATCCTGTCTATATATTCAGCTGATACGTTAATTGGTCCGATATATGCATCAAGCATGTCATTGATACCCTTGATCATCCGACCGTTTTCACCAGGATATTTCGCATAATCTGCCCTTACATCGAGTTTTCCCTGTATCGCTGCCTCAATGAGCATCTTAATGTCATCGTTTCTCATGTGGACAACATCAATGAGAGCGTTGAGATTATTTTTAATCTCATTGAAGTCTCCATGATACTCTTCAGTGATCTTTGGCGGAATATCTCCCTTGCTAATCCTGTCTATATATTCAGCTGATACGTTAATTGGTCCGATATATGCATCAAGCATGCTATTAATCGATTCTATCATCTTTCCATGATAACCGGTATATTTGGAGGAATCTGCCCTAACATCAAGTTTTCCTTCAAGACCTGCATTTGTAAGAAGTTTAATGTCAGCAGTCCTCATAAGAATGACATCAATCAGGTTATTGAGGTTGTTTTTGATCTCGTTAAAGTCCCCACGATATTCTTCAGTGATCTTTGGTGGAGTATCTCCCTTGCTAATCCTGTCGATGTATTCAGCAGATACATTCAATGGCCCCAGATATGCATCCAACATCTTATTAATACCTTCAATCATCTTCCCGTTTTCACCCGGGTATTTTGAAGGATCTGCTCTGAAATCCAGTTTTCCATCCAGGGCTGCCTGAATAAGCATGTTAATATCAGAATTTCTCATGTGGACAACATCAATAAGGGCATTGAGATTATTCTTAATCTCATTGAAATCTCCCCGGTATGCCTCAGTAATTTTCGGAGGTATGTCTCCCTTACTAATTCTGTCTATATATTCTGCAGAAACGTTGATGGGACTTATATACGCATCCAGGATTTTATTCATTCCTGCCAGCATATTTCCGTGATATCCAGGGTATTTTGTAGGATCTGCCCGGGCATCCAGAATGCCTTCTTCAGCTGATCTGATCAGAGTCTTTATATCTTCTCCTCGCATTTTGGAGACATGAACAATCTGATTTAAATTCTGAATTAATCTTCTGAAATCTCCTTTGAACTGATTTTCATCATTGATATCTGGGATTTTTCCCTCGGCAAAATCAGAAATCCCAAGAGAGACCAGCCGTATTGGCACATTGATCGCCTCAATACCCTGATCCAGGTGCTCTACAATATCAGTAAACCCCCCCCGGTATTTTGTTGTATCAATTCTGAGTGTCAGATCACCCTGTTCAAATGAATTGGAGAACCTGATGATATCTTTTTCAAGCATTAACAGGCTGGAGCGAATGCTGTCAATCGTATCAGTAATATCCGCAAATTTTCCAGGTAGCTTTGATACTTCTGTATGAAAATCACCTTTCTGAATTGATCCTAATGAATCCCGTATGATTGAAAAAAAATGTTGATATTGATCTAATATTTCATTAAAGAGAGATCCTACGCCTTGTTCTTCATCTGACATCCTGCTTGTATCTATCCTGGTATCAGATAAACCGGATTTATGAAATTCTATAACCTTTTTTATTTCAGACTGGAGTTGACCATATCCGGTTGTATCCAGGTAATCATCAGTTCCCTGCCTTCCCATTTTATTCACCCATCAATTGTGTGAGTATTGGAGAGTTTACGTTATCATTATATTTATATTACAATGGTAACCGTACGAATATCTTACCAGTGTAACGAATAGTAATTCGAAACGATAATTCTAAACGCAATTCTATCTGGCAGATAAATAGGCCAGATAAAGATTGAGTATTTCAAAATAATAAATGAACAAAAAAGGAGAATGTTTAAACAGTAGATTCCTCGCCAGGCTGCATCACCGGGTTCTCTTCCGGTGGATTGCTGACAAGATAATCTTTCTGCTCATCGTAATTAAGGGTCCAGTTCACTTCTGGCATATCAAGAAGCATTGCCTCGGTCTCTTCGGTAAGGTTGCCACTGACCTTAGTTCCGGTGAACGGTCCCCATGTTCCGTCAGAGTAAGAGAATATACCTTCAAGTGCTGTTGAGTTCAGGAAGGTAATCTCAATTACACCTGCTGAATACGGGGGCTGGTATGTTGGCTCTTCCCACCAGATACCATCCATGGTCGGTAATGTCTCATTTGAGTAGCTGAAATTACCCTGGATGTATCCCTGGTTTTCACCATTCATGTATGAACCACGGATGATATCATCACCGGTCAGTTTCAGATTCATTTCCCCGAGAAGATCTGTATCCCATACTCCGGTGACATCCTCAATCTGTGTCCCATTTGCCCAGAATCCCCAGCTTCCAAAGTCCCATGAAGAGTAGGAACTGTAATAACTGCCTCCCCATCCTCCTCCCCATGGATAATATCCCCCATATGAGGTGCTCGACTGCTGACTGTAGCTTTGAGAGTATCCACATTGTGTTCCGAACCATGGATCCCATGCACATCCTGATGATGCCTGATATTGAGAAGAATAGCTGGATGAATACCATGCTGATCCAGTCGCTACCAGAGAGAGAACCATGATACAAACACTAACCATGAAAACGGTAGTCCGCTTCATGTATTGAAATCAGCACTTCATGTAAAAAAGTATTATGGATAGCTGATCAATCAGGCAGCATTAGCATATGCTCGTTCTGATTCGGCTATATTGCCCATAGCTTTGAATACGTCCCCCAAATTTTTCCAGGCTGATTTATATTTGGGATCTAAGATAACAGCTTTCTCAAGGGATTCTATAGCTTCAGGGTATTTTCCAGCTAAAAATAACGAATAACCCTTATTGTTAAGAATAAATGCATTTCCCGGGTCAATGGAAAGCCCTTTGTCGTACATTCTCACAGCATCCTCAAATTGTCCTGCGCGAGTGAGAATATTGCCTGCTTTATTCCATGCATCAGTGAGTGAGGGGTTAATGTCTAATGCCTGACGGTATAGTTCTAATGCACGGTCCGGATTTCCTGTTTTATCATAGGCAAATGCCAGGTTAATTAGTGAATGAGTATCCTCGCTGTCCAGTGATATGGCTTTTTCAAAAAATGGAATCGATTCAGCATATTTTTGCATATCCACTAAAAGGATATCTCCTGCAGTAGACCAGAGTTCCGGTTTTTCTTTATAAATGGGTAGGATGGTATTCAAAGCCTGCATCGCTTCATCATACTGTTTGAGTTCCTTCAGACAGAGAGCCTTATCCCGCCAGGCCTGATAGTTAGTCGGGGAAAGTGCAATTGCCTGTTCATATGCAGCAATGGCTCCCGTATAATCGCTACTGCCCATCAGGATTTTCCCTCTAGTTACAAAATCTTCAGCAGTTTTTGGTTCAGGAAGAGGGCCCAGTTCTGAAAGGACAGCCGGGGACAAAGACTCACCGGTATACTTCAAGGGCAGTCCATCAATATTTCCAGAAAAGACCGTAAAGGGAAGATCGCATATACCATCCGCATTTTTGTCCTGACAAGTCTGGGAATATCCTTTCCCATCTGGTAGAGACCAGACATTACCGCCTTTTACCGGACCTCCGATAATGTTCGTCGCTGTTGTCATAGGATCATTCCATTGATAATTGGGTCTTCCTCCCTCCTGGATGCGAACATTCTGGAAGTTTTCAAGATAGTTGTTTACAATCCGGTTGATCTGATCTGAACCCACTGCATTGGTAATCAGAATCCCTTCTGCAAAATTCGCAATAATCCGGTTATCTGAAATGCTGTTATGGCCTGAAGGTTGGAGCATGATGCCCGTTGCATCATTTCCGACGATTTCATTATAGGTTATAATATTATTGTCTGAATAGTATGCATTCAATCCTCTGACATTTCGTACCAGACGGTTTCCGGAAATAGTGTTTTCAGAACATTCTGAAAGCAAAATGCCAGACGGATTATTCATCTGACAGGTATTATTTGTGATAGCGTTTTTATGTCCGGATAATAGGGTGATTCCTCCATTCTTATTTCCTGCACAGAAATTATTATCAACCTGAACAAGATTCACGCCATGATCCAGTTTAATGCCATCATAATAATTATCAGTTACCAGATTTTTGTTCACCATGGAAAGGGATGAACCATCCAGTACGATACCATATAGATTCTTAGTAATCTGGTTATCTTCAATAGATAGATCAGTAGAACTGGCATCTGCATGAATTCCGGCATATCCATTTCCTATGGTGACAGATTTTTGTATCCGGATATTCCTGGTATTTGAAAGATCAATCCCTCTGTTATTATAGAGTAGACCACATGAGTCAATAAGAAGGTTTTGAACTCCTTTCGCTGAAATTCCTGCATATGTTCCGGTAACATTCAGATTTCTGATTGAAATATTTGAAACCGGTTTGTTTTCAGGAGACCAAATGAGTATCCCTGTTTGTAAGACCGGAGCTTCGGTTCCAAACCGGATTGATATGCCTGATATTGAGTGACCATTTCCATCAATATTAATATCTGAACCGGTAATTGTCAGAATGGTTTCAGAAAAGTCGATGATGTCATCACCCAGGATATATGATCCGGGTTTTGAGAGAACGGCCGGTTCAGTGAGGATAAATTCGTTTGGAGGAAGTTGTTCAGAAGGTATAATGATATCAGGAATTACTGGTGTCTGATTTGTGCCTGGTACTTCAGGGGTCCTTCCTGCTTCCTGAAGATAGGCATGAAGTGAGAGAGCATCAGCAAGGCCATATCCATAAATGGCATCCCATCCGGGGGTTCCCAAATCGGTGGCACTATTCAGGAGTGCATCACGCAGTTCAGTATTTGGGACTGTCGGATACAGACTTTTTACTAATGCAAGCAATCCTGCAATGTGCGGTGCAGCAGCGCTTGTGCCTGTGAATGGTGTTGGAAAATCACCAGCCCCTGTAACACTGACTCCGTCAACACCTGTAATTTCTGGTTTTTCCCTGACATCAGGGACCGGATAGGCAATTGTGACAGTACCCTGAGATGAAAAATCCTGAATTTTCTGATTTTCTGCGGAAAGGGCAGCAACTGAAATCACATTGGGAAGAGCCGCCCAACCGATGATTGAATCATTAGGAGTCAGATATTCTTTTCCGACTACAACTCGTGTAGCATCAGTTTCGAGTAAGAGTTCAAGGTGTGATCCCTGTCCTTTGCCTTCTTTTGCCCGGATCCGAACCTCGGCTTTTTGAACTTTATCTCCAACATTCTGATAATCGATTTTTTCGTAGGGTTTCTCTTCTCCGGTCTGCACCTTATTTCCGATAGCAACATCTGAGTCGCTCTGCAGATCATGAATGAAGAGATCAAAGTCATTTGATGCTGCCGTATAGGGATCATCCCATTGTAAATGGAGTTTCACTCTCCCACCAGGCTGAATTTCAAGAGGAATTCCGGTGGAGCCATTAAATGAATGATATCCTTCACCACCATCAGAGAAAACTGCCTGATAATGGTTATTGGCAGTATTCCCAGCTGAACTAATAATCAGGAGATCAGGATTTTCATCTATAATTTTGGATATTTCCTGTGCTATTGTTCCATCTTCAAAATACGGGACTTCATAATTAAACACATCTTCTACAATGATTGTTGCGCCGGCATTTATGAGGTTTTGAAAAGCTTCAATAAATTTCTCTTCTCTCCCTCCTCCAAAATCATGATAGAGAAGAGTGGCTCCGGGAGCAATATCGTGGATAATCTCCATCATTGCAGTTCCTTCAGCTTTTTTGCCTTCTTTTAATATTACGAGGCTATCGGGTAAGTCACCTGATCTTTGAGCATCTGCTAAACCTTTTACTCCACTCGATACTACACCGACAATTACTCCAGCTCCATCAGCATTCGTCAGATTTCTCAGTTGATCCGTTTTCAATACATAATCGCCTTCTGTATGGGCCGATCCAGCAGCTGTTACCAAGTTGCATAAGAGAGAAAAGAATAAAACAAAAAAAATACCTGCAAAAATTTTGTTATTATTAGATTTTTTTTTCACATTTTTTGTCATAGTCCACCGTTCCTAAAGAAATTATTGTTCTAAGCTGTACTATTTGAGAGTTTATCTGCATCGTTGAAAAATAAATGATACGTTAATACCAGGTTATTGAACCCCAGTCTGATATAAGTGGATAATTATCAAAATTTTCCTCTTCCTCTTCAATACTCTCATCCGAATCACATCTGAAATTCTGGTTTTTGTCAACACAGTAATCTATCTCTTCACATTGCTCATCTGGATAGCAATTCCTGATAATCATCTTATCCAGATCACACACCAGATTACGATCGCAGTCAATGCAATAATTACATTCATCCGGATTATTGCAGATAATGAGATAACATTCTGATATGTCACAGATCTGATTTTCATTTTCATCAATGCAATATACGCAATCCTCACCAGGAAGACAATCAATGACTTTAAACGGCCCTTTTCCTTTTGGTAACTGATAATAGAGGATCGTACTCTGAGGAGTTTCGCTGAAACTATCACTTTCATCTGGCTTTTCTGATGCGTCCTCATCGAAAATATCCGGAATAAGACTGATTTGAATAGGAGATTGCGGCTGCTCACTGATTCCTGATTCTGTCGGACCTGGTTGCGGTGGTTGCGTTGGTTGTATAGGTACCTGTGGTTGTTCACTTATCGGCAGAAGGGTTTGAGTTGGTGTTATGGTTGGTGTTTTTGTGATTGTCACAAAGGGAGTCTGCACAGGAACTTGTGTCTGACCGGTAATGACTTGTGAACTTTGAGTAGGTTTTGGCGTATAAGCAGGTGTTTGAACTGGTTCCTGTGTTATCATGGGTGTGGGAAGGGTCTGAGTCTGTGTTGGTTGTGATATAAGTGTTATTTCTTCGTTTTCGTCACAAATACCATTGCCATTACAATCATGACAAAATCCCGAAGAACAGGTAGAGCATTGAGTAATACATTGATCGGTCTGGGGAAATGCTCCAGTGGTACTCTCATCTGACAAATTGCTGATTTCTGGTTCTGTAGCAACCTGCATGGGTGTCTCTGCAGATTGAGGAGTACTAAGAGGAGGCCCTCCGGTCAGCGGCAGCCCGGTATACATATCAAAAAGGATCCTATTATCCAGATCAAAATAGTATTGCGCGAGAGGTATCCTCTCCGTTGAATACTCCGTCACCAGAACCCATCCCTTTTCTGGAGAAAAGCAGGTTTGTAGATTTCGGTCATAAATCCAGGTGATGCCCAGTAGTTGATCATAAAAAGTCCCTACTCTGATCCCCTTTTTCCAATGGTTAGGAACGATAATTTCTACCCTGTTTACTCCAAATGGACCGAAGGAAATTGGAACTGGAATAACGACAGCTTTTCTGTCTGTCAGAAATTTTTGAAATGTTATTTCCATCGAATATTTGATTGGTGGAACAATGTTGGAGAGAGAAAAAACTGAATCCTGGAAAGGGACATTCGTGCCTGAAGGAGTGGTCTTCATTAGTTTGGGACCCGTTTCTTCTGCCTGTATCTGGTTTATTGTTCCAATTAAGCAAACAATTGCAATCATAACTAAAAAGATATTTATTATTTTCATTTACACCACATCGTGATCCTGTTATATGAGACGCTGTGGTAATGAAGGTTTGGAGGATTGCTCTCTATTTTTCTTCTGATAAAAATTAAAAATTAAATTTAAGAGATTTAGCAATGCCAACAGCTAGTTGGGTGTGGAGTCGGGTAA
This sequence comes from Methanospirillum hungatei JF-1, assembly GCF_000013445.1. NCBI lineage: Archaea > Methanobacteriati > Methanobacteriota > Methanomicrobia > Methanomicrobiales > Methanospirillaceae > Methanospirillum > Methanospirillum hungatei. The sequence continues at coordinate 1,051,864 of NC_007796.1, read as the reverse complement.
GTATAGATGGTTGTCATTGAAATTTCCTCTGAATATGAAAATGGAACAGAGGAAGTTGTCGGTGCTTTTGTAGGCTGGGGAGTTCCATTTGGATCATCACAAATTCCATCATAATTTGCATCTGGACAGGGGACGATCCCGGTGGGGGTTACTGTGGGAATGATATCAGGTGCCTGCTCTTTTGGCGTATAAATATCCTCTCTACGGTTATCACGGATAATATTGTCTTCAAGAATGGTGTTCACGCTGCCGATTGTATCAATCCCGTAGAGGTTTTTCTCAATTGTGTTTCCTTTTACCAGATTGTCAGAAGAACCATCTTTGATAGCAAGTCCCTTATATGAGTTGCCGGAGAGCAGGCAGTTCTCGATGAGTCCATTATCTGATCCATACAGACCAATACCAATAGCGTTGTGTGACAGGGTACATCCATCAATATGAAGTTTCTCCAGTTTTTTTCCAATGATGGCATTCGTCGTCCCCTCAATCACCATATCTCTGATAACTACATTTTTCAGTTTTCCTGAATCCGGGGACTGGATGAGGATGGCATTCTGATCTATCGGGGTATTATCGATGAACTGGACACTTAATCCCTCAATTCTTTTTCCCCCACCCTGGATGGTAACATCAGAAGACATAATCGTTATGATTGAACCGGCAGAGTGCACGATATCCTTCCCAAGTGTATACGTTCCTGGTGAAGTGATAATGACGGGTCCTGTTATCTCTCCTGATCCGGAGAGCATAACCGGGGGTTCCATCTTGGATTGTATGGATTTAACCGGTTTTTGAGCCAATGATGAATCAAGAGGATTATCTGGTTTTAATCCCTGTAATTTTTCATACATTTTGATGGCATCAGGCAGACCATATCCGAAAGCCGGATCCCAGCCAGGTTCACCAAGTTCAAGGGCTGTTGAGAGCAGAGCATTTCTCATATCATCTGCCGGTATGGAAGGAAACAGACTCCATTCAAGAGCAAGAAGTCCTGCAATATGAGGTGCTGCAGCACTCGTTCCTGGGAATTTTTTAGGGAATCCCCCTGCACCGGAAACAGCAACATTATTGATTCCGGTAATGTCCGGTTTTTGTCTGACCGTACTCTCCGGATATGAAATGGTTACAAATCCCTGGGAAGAATATCGCTCAATTGAATTGACTTTTTCAGGTGATATCGCAGCTACTGATAATACTCTTGGAACCGCTGCCTGTCCGATAATGGAATCCTCGATAACCAGATGTTGTCTGGTGATGTATACTTTATCTTTCTGGGCGTTTATGAAAAGTTCTATATTTTTATCTTCAACAGAAGGGTTTTCTTTTTTTATCCTGAGCTCAGCCTGAACAAGGCTTTTCCCATCATTGATATAGGTAAATTTTTCTTCCGGAAGAGTGCTCCCATCCTGAATTCGTTCACTGAGTGCAATCAGTTCCCCATTCTCTTCAAGATAGAGATTATAATCGTTTGCAGAATTACCATACATATCGTCCCATTGTAAAAATGCGGAAAACATCCCTCCCGGCTGAATGGCGATAGGAATGCCCCTCATCCCGTCAAATGAGTGATACCCAGACCCATCATCAGAAAATTTTGCCTGGTAATGAATTTCTGCATTATTACCTGCAGCACTCACGAGAATCACTTCAGGGTGCTCATCAAGTATCCGGTTTAAATTCTGTGCAGTATATCCATCCTCAAAATATGGTACCTGCAAAAATCCGACATCATCAACAATTATCCTGGCACCCGCATCTATGAGGGATTCTATAGCATAGATAAAGTCATTTTGCGCCCCTCCACCAAAATCATGATATAATAGAGGTGCACCAGGGGCAATATCATGAATGATCTCCATCATCGCTGTTCCTTCGCTTCCCCGCCCATTCATGAGAACTATGACATTTTGAGGAAGGTCTCCAGATTCCTGGGCCTGTATGAGTCCTGCTGCACCATTTGAAATAATTCCTATTCCAATACCTGACCCATCTGCTCCGGTTAGATTTCTCAATTGATCGGTCTTGAGAATTACATCTCCTATGGTGTGTGCCTGACCAGCACCAAACACTGGTTCAATAATCATGAGCCCTATACAAAAAACGAAAAACAATTTTAAAAATACCGTGAACCGAATTGTGTATGTTTTATCTCTGTTTACTGATATAAACCGAGCCATCATATCCATGTATTCATCATTCATGTACGTGGTAATAAATACTCGTGAAAATGAGTTTGTGATGTTTTGAGAAGAGAGTTGCAAAAAGAGATTTTATAGTAGGTCTTCAGGTTCTGATTCTTCATCACAGAAACCATCACCATCTGCATCTCTGCAGAATTCTGCTACTGTACATCCGGATGGTTCAGAGCAATCCATGATTAACAGAATATCTGTATCACAGATATTATCTCTGCTTCCCATGTAATCAAGCCCCCATTTCTCTTTGCATTGGATGATTGCATAATCCAGAAGTGTGCATGCGCCATCATCATCAATATCAAGACAATATTCACATTCCTGGAATGGGTCACAGGCCACAATCGGGCGAACGCCACTTAACGGAAGAGCAACCATATAATAAATAGTCGATTGCGGATCTTCACTCAGACCACCCTCAGCCGATATTCCTGGTGTCACCCCTGGGGTAACTGGCAGATTTATCTGGATAGGCTGTTGTGGCTCCTCACTCACTCCACCAGTCTGTGTTTGAGGTTTAGATGCGGTAATAACGGGTTTTCCTGATGATTCTGTATCATCGCATACTCCATTCTGATTACAATCATCACAGAATCCTGAAGTACAGGAGGTACATACAATTCTGCATGGATGGGTGTTAGATGAAGGGGTACCTGATGAAGGAGTAGTTGCTGCAACAATTGGAGAAGCACCGGTATATGGAGAAGGTGTCTGCCCTGAAGGCTGCGACGGGCCCGCCTGCTGACCTTGCTGCCCGGTTGAACCTGAGGGCTGAGATGTACCAGCCGTGCTCATGATAGTTGCTCCGGATTTCATCTCCCTGAAGACGCCTGATTTTGGATCATAATAAAATTGGGCATACACTTTTCCTTCTTTCGTAAATTGGGTGACTAAAAACCACCCATACGTCGGTGTATAAAATTTCTGAAGGACATTGTCAAAGAACCAGCTGGTCTGTGTTACGGGATCAAAAAATGTTCCAGATCGAGTTCCCGGCTGCCATTGTGGAGGGATTACCTCATTCGGTGGGATAGTACCAGGCCCTCCGGCAGGAGTAGGAGATGTTGCCGGTTTTGAGGGCGTTCCTCCTGTCATTACAAGAGTAGATGTACTAAACCCAAGATTACTTGAACTACTGCTTGATGAAAACCCACCTGATGAACTTGTGGAAGAGACTCCTGATGACATGGAGAATGCAGCACAAAATCCGACAGTAATAAGAAGAATACAGAAAATTACTCCAAGGATTTGAATAAATCGTATTTTTTTCATAGAAAATCACCTCTTGAGTGTGCAAGTCATGAATATTATTGTGCCAGCTTAAAATGTATTATGGCAGGATCTTTACCTGCAATTGAGATATACATCCTCCCTCTTTTCCAGGCTCTCCAGTAATCGCATTTGCGATATATACTCCTGGAGATGTCTCTTTTGCCTGGATCATAATGACATGTTCACCATTTTTATCAAGTGCCACCAGTCCGTATAGTCCTGTTGCATAAGCAGATTCATTATCGACAATTAACTCAGTTATTGAGGCTCCTGTATTTTTATCAGGAACATATTGACCAATCGAGAAAGGACCCTCTGGTTTATCAAAGACCATTTCATTATCCAAAATGACAGGAGGATTCATTTCTTCTGAAGTATTCCCTTCTTTCATGGATATCCAGAAGTATACTTTTTCCAGAGGATTACCATTGACGGTGATCATAAAGTCCTCACCAGACCTGATGGTCTCTGATTCAGTAACCAGAGATAGATCTGACTGACAGGAATATCCCTCCTCTGGTGTCGGTTCCACCATGAATGCATATTCAGATGGTGCATTTTCTGGTGTACTCATACTTTGTCCTGGCTCCCCCTCCGTTGAGGAAGATGCTGATGAGGAACTTACAACCTGCTGATCAGGAATGCCTGTCCCCGGAGTCACAGATATGTAATTTTTCCTTTCCTTCATTCCTGTGCTTGAATCCTTTGCAATTTTTAATGTGACAGTGTATGTTCCCGGTGTTGAGTAAATATGAACTGGATTTTGATCAATAGATGTTGTACCATCTCCGAAATCCCATACCCAGGTCTTTGGCTCACCTTTCGAGAGGTCTGCAAAAGAGACTGCAAGTGGTGCCGGTCCTGATTGAGGGCCTCCGGTAAAATCAGCAGAGAAGGAAGGGAGACTCATTGGCATAACCGGCATGAACGGATTGGCAGTAACCGAAATTGCCTGATTAAATGTAGCAGTGTCTGATCCTCCCTGTGCATCCAGGACAAGGAGGGTCACGGTATATGTACCTGGAGTCATGTAGGTATGCATGGTCCGTGGTCCGTCACCGGTATATCCGTCACCAAAATCCCAATGCCATTCAATTGGTTTTCCTACTGATGCATCGGTAAACATAACATTCAATGGTGCAGTTCCCTTGAGTGGTCCTATCCGGGCATCAGCTGTAATAGCAGATACCTGCACGCAGAAGAGTCCGGTTACGACAAGAAAGAGAATAAGAATTTTAAGACAATTATTTATATTCCCCATAATCAGCCCTCCATGAGATCTGATATGGTCAAAAGAGACGGATGAGAATTTATAGATGTCTCTTGAGCTACTGACCGGAATATTTTAAATGAAAATGATTATGCCTGTGAAATAGTCTCATTTTCATTCATTGCCCACATGGATATAAAATGCTGGAGAATGATTCCGACGAATGCACAGACAAGTCCGCCAATTGCACCTTGAATTATGTATGTTATACCAAGATCCTGTGTTATTGGAAATTGAGAGAGATTCAGGTTTGAAAGGGTATAACTCATCCCTCCAAAGGCAAGTACTCCGATTGCACTTATGAAATAGGAAAAAATTACTGCGCGTGAGAGACTCTCTCGTTCATAGAGGAAACTGTCAATAATTGATCCAAGTGAGGTAGTTATTGCTGCAAGGGTAAACCAGGCGACTGCTCCCCATAAAAAGATGATGGCCATCGGGAATATTCCACTCCCGTCCCAGTAATTGGTAAGTGCTGATGTCCCTTCCATCACTCCTATGATCGCAAAAATTAACCCCCCGATATAGGTAACAAAGGAAAATCTCCCACGGTAGAGTGTGGATCTAAGATCAATTACTTCGCTTCTGACAACCTCATCCAATGAAAATCCTTTATAGAGTAAATACCCCCCGACACACCCGGCAATTACTATAGTTGCGATCTCCGGTCTGTTTACTGCATAGCTGATTGCATAAAGGAGGAGCGTAAGTCCTGGGAGCACCAGAACAATTTTTGATATTTTTGGATCGCTGATAAGTTTTTTAATGATATAATATGTGCCTTCAAGGTTTGGCATCTGCGAAACTACCACCCGCTGTATTGATGTGACTGAAATTTTTCCCTGAATGATGGGAAGTATATATTCGTCTTCACCCCCGTCGGTGACAAGAATGCATTGATTACATCCGGTCTGCGAAATCACATCATCAAGTAACCGGGCTATCTTGCGGTCACCTTCAATAAACCTGAAATGGTTTCCCCCGATAACCGCAACTTCTGCTTCCTCTCCATCAGCAATGAGTTTGTCATACGTGGAGATTGCCTGGAATATTGCGTTCAGATCTGAATCCTCAGGGTCTGAAAGGGCAAGGCGTATAGCGGCATCAAGGCAGGCCTCTCTGCCTATTACCGGACTTTCAACGGAAGCTTTAAACCCAATATCATCATCGCGGTCGATATTGAGGACTAATGTTCTGATGAAACCCATTACCAAGATATTGGTTGCATCTCTATAAATGACTTCTTTGCAAAAACGAAAAAAAGGGATTATAAAAGTCTTGAACGCTGAAGAAGAAGCAGGTCTTCTGTGGTGAGCTTTTCTCCTGCCTTAAACTGTGAAAAGATTTGTTCTGCTTCCTTTCTGACTTCTTTCTGCTCTTTTGTGGTCTTGACCTTTTTGTTCTTCTTTCGAAGTCCGCCAATAACCTTGTCATAATCGCGGAGTTCCTTCTGGCAGGCGATGAAGAGTTTGTGTTCATTGTCGGCAGCTTCCTGTGCCTCGACAAATTTCTTATGTGCTTCATCAGCCTTTTCACGGGATAAATCTGCCTTCCGGTAACACTCTACCATGAGGTCATGGTGTTTCTGGGCATCTTCTGCCAGCTGAGTAACATGGTCATGGATCTCAGATGCCTGACGACGGAGCTCCTTTGCAAGCGTTATCTTTTCCCTGATCTCTTTATTCTGTTCGATTTCAGCTTCCTGCTCACGAAGCTGTTCCTTCAGGGCTTTGATCTTTTCAATGAGTTCACGTTCTTTTTCAGTCGTGAACACTTCGGTTTGTTGTCTGAACTCAAGGTGTTCAATCTGCTTGTGAAGTTCTTTGATACTCCGGCTTTTTATACCGCCATGTTCCTTTTTGAAAGCATCGATCTCTCCAAAGAGGACATTTGCCTGTTCATTGAGCTCGTTTCTCTTATCCTTAAGTTCCTGAACTTCCTTATTGAACTGATCCCGGAGTTCCTTGTGCTTTTGTGCTTCTTCAACACATTCACGGGTCTGATTGTTCAGAGTATTCCGCTCTCTGGCATACTGGCTGGCCTGAGCATTGTACTCATTTCTTTTTGTCTTGTGATCTTCAGATCCCGAGATAGTAACTTTTCTTTTATCAATCAGTTCATTCAACATCGTTAACCAATCCTCGCATTAAAAGGCACGTCTGGTATCCCCTACCGGTGCGAGAGATGGGACATACGTAAGAGCAATACGTAGTATGTACAAAAGGACGTGTGAAAACGGGCAGAATCAGAGATAGATAACGCTTCAGGATTCCCGTCAGGAATGCCTGCCACCCGAAATGAGTGGTATAACATTCATCTGTTCGACTACAGTTCTTGTTCGCTACACGATCCACGTATGTTCGACTCCCAATACCAAAAGGCTCCGAAACAAGAGACCCATCGTTCATAAAATCGCGAAGGGATCCTGTGTGACCTTCTACTATTAAGAAGACAACATCATTTTTATAATTAATGTCTCCTGATATTTCCTATTCTGATAGATGGAATAGACATCTTCTTATGTACAAATAGGTTCTGGACCTGAAAAACCATAAATTTAATTGTTTTTTAAAAAAAGAAAATAAAAAGAGAAATTTCAATATTGAGGTCTATGGCAGTTGTTTTAAAGTGTGTTTTACATCCACATGATGTCAGGTCCGCTTGCGTAATCCATTGCTGCGGTGACTGAGCGGGGTTTTATTCGCGCAAGGTCAGGGGATTTCGGATAACGGATCTGTTCTTCTATTCTGTCGAGTTTTTCCTTGTAGGGCTGTTTTGGTTTGGCGATAGTGTCGCCATTTTTCACGCCGGTCATGATGGCAAGAACACGTACTTTTCCTTCCATATCTGAGCGGATACGGGCTCCCCAGATAACATCGGCATGAGGATCAAGTTCATAGGTCAGAGAGGAAGCGATCTCTTCGGACTCTATAAGCGTCAGATCACTCCCGCCGGTGATGTGGATCAATGCCCCGGTTGCGCCGCGGTAATCGATATCAAGCATCGGGTTGGAGAGACATTCTCGAACAACAGATTCTGCTTTATTCTGTTGTTTTGACTCTCCGACAAGCATGGTTGCGACGCCACCCTTACTCATGATTGCTCTGACATCAGCATAATCGATGTTAATAAGTGATGGTTCAGTAATCGTTTCGGTAATTCCTTTTACTGTCTCACCGATCAACTGGTCCATGACTGAGAAAGACTGTGCAAGCGGAAGGTTTGGAACAAAACTCTTCAGCCGGTTATTGTCAAGGAGAATGACCGAATCACATGCCTTTGACATGGCCTCAAGTCCGTCTTCAGCCCGAATCAATCTGGCCTTCTCGACATCAAACGGATAGGAAACCATACCGACAACAATGGCTCCCTGTTCCTTTGCTATCTGCGCGACTGCCGGAGCAGATCCTGTTCCAGTACCCCCTCCCATACCTGCAGTGATAAAACAGAGATCAACAGACTCAAGAAGACTTTCTAATGTTGGACGAGCCATTTCTGCAGCTTTTCTGCCGATCTCAGGATAACCTCCTGCTCCAAGTCCTTTTGTCAGGCTCTTTCCGATGAGGATACGCTTGTCGGCCTGGATCATATCCAGATGTTGTTTGTCAGTGTTAATGGCAATCGTCTCTGCGCCGGAGACCCCCATATGATGAAGACGATTTATGGTATTATTTCCGGCACCACCGCATCCAATGATGACGATTCGTGGTTGTCCATCTATATCATCATCATAGTTCTGCGATATATTCTTGAGTTCTTTTTCTCGTTCCGCGTTGATGACTGCGGCATTGATGATACTCTGCATACTTTTATCCCCCTCACGTCTAAAATGACAGTTGATCACTGTCAGCGAGCACTCTGGTCGCCCGCTTTTCGATGAGCATACGTACAGCATCCCTGATAGCCTCGGAGACGGTGGGAAATTCACCCGCCTCAACCATCTTCTCCAGCAGCGTTATCTGCTGTTCAGGCAACCGGATGGTGATTCGCTTCATACACTAGCCTCATGATCTGACATCTGTCGGTCATATGTCTGTCACACGTCTGACATAAAGGTGACAAAAGTCAGACACAACGAGATACACAGAATACAATCCATAAATATATAAAGGTTTCGATTTATTCCTGAGTGAAAATAGATAGCTGTAAACAATCAGGTGTACATGAATAGGAAAGAGCTGTCAGATGAGATACAAATCTGAACTTCGTGCTGTTCATGGGGGCAGAGCAAAATATATTGCAGGAAATGAAAGAGAAATTCTTGATTTCAGCGCCAATATTAATCCATACCCTCCAAAATTAGATCTTTCCATACCTGAAGACGCATTGACCCGGTACCCTGATGATGAGTACTTGGTATTAAAAGAGGTAATTGCCCGTCATCATGGATGTAAACCTGAACACATCACCGTAGGAAATGGTTCGGTTGAGGTAATCAGAACATTATGCCACACCGTTCTAGATCAGAATCGGACCTATTTTGTTCCTGATCATACGTTTGCTGAATATGAATTGTCTGCACGACTCACCGGGGCACAAAAAGCAAAAACTGAAAAAGAATCCACTCTTTCATTCATCTGCAACCCGGACAATCCCACTGGAGTTCTCCTGCCAAAGCAGGAGATAATATCCCGGTTTTCTTGGATAAGATCTGATCAGATACTATGCATCGATGAAGCATTCATCGACCTATCAGATCCATCCCAGTCTGTATCAGATATCAGAGATCCTCGTTTATTTGTTCTCCGATCATTAACGAAAAGTTTTGCAATCCCCGGAATCAGATTCGGATATGGAATCGGTGATCCGGATCTTATTGCATCCATGGAGGTTATGCGCCCCCCCTGGACGGTCAATGCCTTTGCTGAAAAAGTAGTTCTCTCTGCATTTTCTAAATATCACGATCTGGAATACTCACGAAAGATGATAGAAGAAGAGAAAACCCGGCTGATGGAGACCATCACCACAGTTGGATGGTCCTGTTCAAAAGCAAGTGCCAATTATCTTCTCATAGAGACTGACCGGCCATCTGGGTATATCACCGATCTCTTTTTTAAAAACGATATACTGGTCCGCGACTGCAGCTCTTTTGGTCTCTCGACAAGTATTCGGATTGCTATCCGGACGAAAGAAGAAAATGACCGCTTTATTGAGGTACTGGAGAAGATTTCTGCATGTTTGCACTCATAATGGCAGGTGGCAGAGCATCCCGGCTTGGAATGGGTGAAAAAGCCCTGACCAGAATTCATGATAAACCTCTGTTGTCATTCGTTCTGAATGCGGTAGAAATGGCAGAGCTGGAACCAGTGGTTATTGTCTCCCCCTTGACTCCATATACTACAAATTATTGCAGAATGCATGACATTCCGTGGATATGTACAGACGGGAAAGGATATGTGCAGGACATATGCCAGGCAGTTGGTGAATTATCTATCTCCGGGCCCTTTCTGACCATATGTGCAGACCTTCCGGGTATTACTGCCGATCATATACGTAAGATTATTGAACAATTTCATGAATCTGGCCGTCCGGCTTGCTCAGTATGGGCTCCTGATCCAAAGAAGACCAGTTCTGATACGTTTCCGGGTATACCTGTTGGTATGAACATCCTTACTGGGAGCATGATCGATAGAGAACAGGATGAAATCCAGATAATTATTCCAGATCCTCTCCTGACACTGAACATCAATACGCCGGAGGATTTGAAGACAGCAGAGATAATGCTTAAGCGTATGAAATCTTCTGACGTTCAACCAACTCTCTTATAGGGCTACGATCTAACGTCTCAGGTATGACTGATTCCCGGGAGATCGAACTCGACGGGCATATAATTGATTCTGGGATCATGGAACATGTTCTTGACTCCATCCTTGATATGGGCGGGGACTTTGAGATCCTGGAATTTTCTGTCGGAAAAAGAAAAACAGATACCAGCTATGCCAGAGTGCTTATTACCGGAACAGATAACGGAAATCTGGACGCTATCATCAGCACCCTTCACCGGCATGGGGCACGGCTGGTAGACACAGAAGATGTCACTTTGGTTCCAGCTGAAGGGAACCGGATCGTTCCCAAGGGCTTTTATTCAACAACAAATTACCCGACGCAGATTCGTATCGGCAATGAGTGGATTCATGTTGAAAATATTGAGATGGATTGTCTGATAGTTGTCTCACCTGATAAAAAATCAGCCAAAGCCACACCAATGTCGAAACTTCAGAAAGGGGATCTCGTTGTCATCGGTGAGCATGGTGTGAAGATAAAACCCCCGGAGCGTTCCCGTTCTCATGAGGAGTTTGAATTCATGGGCGGAGTTATCTCTTCAGAACGTCCGACAGAGACAACTATCCGGAAAATTGCCCGGGAAATTATCGACACCCATAAAAAAGGGTTAAAGGTAGCTCTGGTAGGAGGGCCTGCAATTATTCATACCGGCGCTGACGAAGCCTGTGCATCCATGTTCAGAGAAGGGTATATTGACATTCTCTTTGCGGGAAATGCCCTTGCCACTCATGATATTGAGTATAATTTATTCGGTACTTCGCTTGGTATGAATATCCGGTCAGGTGAACTGGTTTCTGCCGGGCACAAAAATCATCTCTATGCTATTAGTGAAATCATGCGAGCTGGTTCGATCAGAAAAGCGGTAGAAACAGGGATTTTGGGATCAGGAATCATGTACGAATGCATAAAAAGGAATGTTCCCTATGTCCTTGCCGGCTCTATTCGGGATGACGGACCCCTTCCTGATGTCATCACCGACGCGATGGTTGCCCAGGATGAGATGAGACGATATGTCCCTGAAATCGGGATGGTCCTCATGATTGCAACGATGCTGCATTCGATAGCAGTCGGGAACTGTCTCCCATCATATGTTATGACCGTTTGTGTTGATATAAATCCGTCAACACTTACCAAATTGATGGATCGGGGTACCTCTCAGGCGATCGGCGTTGTAAGTGATGCAGGAGCTTTTTTCCCCATGCTCCTTGATCAACTCCATCAGATACAGAAAAAATAAGTTATCTGGTAAGAGGCATGGACCAGGAGCGTTCCTGACTCATTACATATTCCCATTCGTTTTTGCAGGTGCAATCCATCTCCATAACTGATAGCATAAGCTCCTGATCTGCGTTCAGATTATAATCCTTTATTGCGTCCAGTATCATCCCATCGCATGATCCACAGTTATGCGGTCCTCTCGCCTGTCCTCCACCGATGGGATCACAGGTCACGTGTGCTGGTGATTTGGCAAGGATTGATGCAACACTCCAGAGATAAGGTGGGCGGTAGGCCTGTCGCTTCCACAATGTTTCAAGGTGTGTGTTTCTTTGCACTGTACAGGGATTCATGGAGATGAGGTCAGTGGATGGCATAATATTCTGGATTGATGTAATCATGTCATCATATGCTTCTCGTTCTGTCAGGTACGGTGGTTTATGAAGGAGATAGGTCTTCACTTTTCCACCGGCTTTATGAATTACTTCTGAAGTTTTGAGGTAGTCTGAATACTGCAGGCCTTTGTCAATACATTTCTCCCTGATTTTATCCGAAGTTGTTTCAAGACCTATGGCGACATAAATATTTCCCGCTTCTCCTCCTTCCTTTATATGAGAAACATACCGGGAGATCTGTTCGGCGTCAATGTATTCACATCGCGACTCAACAATCAGCGTTTTCCCTTTGACCAGTTCGATGAGATGATCCTGAATCTCTTTCGGGACCTCCAGAGGATCAAAGAAACTTCCTGAGGTATACACCTTCACAACATGCGGATTTATCTTTTCAATCTGCTCTTTCAGGCGTTGTATCTGTGCATACATCAGCCGGGTAAGTTCATCTCCTTTGATGCCAGAGAATCGTTCATGACGGTATTGACATATTTTACACCTATTCCACGAACATCCTCCGGAACGAATGATTGCAGTCACGCTGGGATGAATTTCTCCTGCAATATAGTCCTGACCTGACCAGATTGCCAATGGTTCTTCAGGGTTTTTGATAGGTTTCATAATTATCCTAAGTCTATGAAGTCTGAACGTTGCTGCCTCACCAGGGTTTTTCATTTCTAATAAGGAATAATTATCATACTATTCCTCAAATCATAATCACCGGTGAGGAAACAGATGGGTATTCATTACCCGACCAACAATATATTAGGTTCGAGAGTTCCATCATATTGACCAAGCCGACAAGAGGGCAACATATGAATCTTCGTTATGTTCATACAGCAATTACACTGGTCCTCCTCATCCTGATATGTGGGCCAGTCAGTGCATATTATCTGTCCATTGATGCACCTGCCCAGGTTAAGGTAGGAGAACCCATTCTTGTAACCGGATCAACGAATACTCCCCCTCCTGATAAAATTGACATTATTTTTTCCCATTCATTAAATGTTCCCATAGAGATTGAGAGGCAATCAATTCAGATTACCGAGAAAGGCGAAACTACATTTAACGTGACATTTAAAACTGATGGTCTTGAGAAAGGAAATTATAAGGTAGAAGGTCTATCTCAGTCACAGAGGGATTTCTCCGCCGGTTCACGTTCAATCAGAGTTGTAAAATTAATCGATCGGTCAGATCTGATAACCTTTACGTCACCTACCTGGCAGGAGTTTGAAAAAATACTTAACATCGAAGCAAAAATATCAGGATACAAGGAAAATGCTATTCAGATGGAAGTGGCGAAGGATCATAAGACGATCTTTGGTCCTGAATCTATTCCGGTTACGGGAGGCAGGGTAAAATATGAACTCCCGATTTCAGAACCTGGGACATATGAAGTATCATTCACAGATTATGATGGTTTTATCGGTAAATACTCAATAGTTTCAGAAGAGAAAGATCAATATCATCTCACTGGTCCAATAGAAACCCATGAAATACCTGTTGCATCAGCTATAGAAACAGATATAAAAGAGACGGTGAAACCAACAGCAACTCCGTCCCCTGTCAAAGTTGAAAAGATTTCAGGTATTTCTGCACAAGCAGAGGTCTCACGGGACAATCCGGGACTTTTTATTATTTCAACCAATAAAACACCGATTACAATCCAGGTATCGGGAAATACTGATATGGTTTTTGAATATAAAACATCCCAGGATGGTGCCAGTGTTAAAGTGAATGAAGAGATGGGGACATCACCTGAAATGGTTACAATTTCAGATTCAGTATCAGAAATTTATTTGAAAGTCTATCCGTACAGTTTTAAAGCAGCAGAAAAAGTGACCATTACCGCAGATACAGCAGAGACAATATCACTATCTGATGTCTCTGCAAAGGCTTTTGGAATGCCCCCCCGATATGGAAGCAATGAACAGAAAGGAGAGGAGACACCAGTACCGGTTGTTCTGGTTCTTATCAGTCTGGTTATCGGAATGGGTGTTTTTATAAAAAGAAAATAAATTTTTAGCAGACACGCGGAACCGGATCACCCATGGGTGTCTCTATAAACCGCTCGCCCCCGGCTGCCGTTTCCATAATTACTCCGGTTCCTTCCTGAACAGTTCCGATAATTGCTGCATCTTTTCCATATCTGTGTCCCTTCAATACTTTCAGAATAGTTTCTGCATCATCTGCCGGAACTCCCATGACTACTTTTCCTTCATTTGCCACTTCAAGCGGATCGATTCCAAGTAACTGTGATGCAGCTCGTACTGATGATCGGATCGGAACTTCCTCTTCGGATATGCGGATCATGACCTTTGATTTTTTCGCCATTTCATTGATGGCACTTGCAAATCCGCCCCGAGTCGGATCTTTCATGGCATGAATGGTTCCCGCGTTCATGGCAGCATGGACCATTCCTGATAGAGGAGCAACATCTGAAATTATCTGATCTGCAAAATCAAACTCTTCTCTGCTTGCAAGAACAGCAAATCCATGATCCCCGAGTGTTCCTGATACAATGATGGCATCACCAGGTATGAGTCCATTGTCTCTGACGATAGTCTCCGCAACACCTATTCCAGCAGTATTTATTGCAATCTGATCCAATGCCCCCTTTTCCATTACCTTGGTGTCACCGGTAACGAGTGATACATTTTCCTCTGAAAGGGCTCTATCCATGGAGTCTACAATTTTGGACAATGTATCAAAATCAAATCCCTCTTCGATTATGAGTCCACAGGAAAGTGCGAGAGGTCTCCCACCCATCATTGCGATATCATTTATCGTCCCGCAGACTGAAATCCGCCCGATATCGCCACCTGGGAAAAAGAGGGGCCTTACTACATGCGAATCGGTGGTGAAGACTACCTGCCTATCTCCAATGGGAATGACTGCTCCATCGTCAAGCGCTTCAAGACCTATCCCTCCGGCATTAGTATTGGTAATTTTAGAGAAGAGGTCAACAACTTCACCCATAACCTCTCCACCTGCTCCATGCATTAATGATATTTTCATTTAATCAGCCTCGACTTCGATTCGTGTAACTACCACTTCTTTTCCTTTTTCAATCTCCGGGAGTTGACCACATTCCGGGCAGACAAAAATTTCACTCCCAATATATCCGCATGAACAACGAGTCTGTGGTTTAACTTTTGTACATGTCAGTTTTGCATCTTTAAACAGGGGATCATCTTCCACAATGGTAGTAAACAGAAACTCCACCTGATCAGGATTGATTATTGAAAGCTCTCCGACATCCACATAGATGTGGGTTATCGACGTTGCATTGTTATCAAGGGCAGCTTTTCTCGATGTGACAACGATATCATAGGCAATTCCATATTCATGCATCAGAAAAAAACTCCTACGTAAAGGGTTTGTCAGATCCAAGGTTTACCCGAGACAAGTTAAAGGGTGCGATATGAACCCGGCTCTCATTACCAGTAAAAAAGGATTCAGATCAGGTATCAAAGTGGTATTTATATTATTTATTAAAAGATTGTCTGCATTTATGAACACATCCGGAGATCCAAGAACATACTTTACTGCCTGTTTTTGTTTTATAAAATCCATATGATAAAAGTGGTAAGATGATAATAATAAACATCACCGCTATAAGAACATACCAGACATTCACATCCAGATATTCATGCAGGGCATATACTGAATAGCCGATAAGAAAGCTCGATAAAAACGAACCTATTGCTATTGCAGCGAAAATTTCAATTGATTTAAGTCCAATCATCTTACCAATAACTGAACCACTCACAGAGCCGGTGCCCTGCAATGGAAAGAAAACAAAAAAAATCAGACCAATAAAATAAAGCTGCTCAAGCCATCGGTGTTTACCAAGATATAATTCCCCTTTTCTTATAAGATACCGGATTATATTTCCAAGGTATGGAACATTACAAATCAGTTCAAAATTCCATATCATAAACAGACAACAGGCGATATCTACCCAGAATATTGACAGACACATGATCTGAAACGGAAATCCAAGGGCGATACCTGCAGGAATAATACTCTCTTTGCCTGCCGGAGGAACAAAATACAATAATAACAGACCACCCAGCTGAAGAGCGGTCGTGTCATCATAAAGCCAGAAAAGTACTCCTATCAGAACACCAGTCAATAAAAATGGTATCGTCAGGCGTAATACCCGGTTTATAACAGGAGAAAACCAGATAAGCCCTCCTGATATATAGCAGCCGAGAGGTTTAATATCCATGAATACACGTCACCGGAAGGTAAAAAATTCTATATTTGATTGGTTTTCTTTAGAGAAAAACAAGACCTGAGTTATTCACTTTTGTACTGACGGCAATTTCAAGTTGCAAAGGAGTAAGTATGGATGAGAGTTTTTCACGTGACATATCAGTGATTACTGCTATTGATGGCCCGACCGAACTCATACCGATAAATTCTAGTCCGGCTTTTCTGAGTTTATGCATATACTGATATAATTCAAAGGAGTGATGCTCAATTTCAGCTCTTTTTGATCCTCTGAACTCCATCTCCCACATAGAGTCGCCCATTTTTTTCAGATCATCCTGATTGAGTGCGGGAATGAAGTCCATCATAACGATATATGCTTTCAGTTCACGGTCCCGGTAATCAAGTGAACGTGCCTTGTTCATGAGCAGGGAAAATTCCTCTTCTCCTGCTGATGAGATTGAACTTGGGGGGATTACTATGTGGACATTTTTTCCTTTAGCAAAAATATGCTGATGAACAACCGTCAGATTATCACCAAGGATAGCCATTCCTCCTCTGCCACTCACTGCAGGACCTACCCCGGTCTCAAACCCGTAGGCAATCATTCCCCCTTCTGTCTCTTCAACATAATTGTTACCGATGAGTATTCTAAGTTGATCAAGGGTTAATGGATCTCCAAGAGCCCTGTTTACTGCAGCTGATAACGCGGTGAGTATAGTACTCGTGGAGCCAAGTCCTACATGTTTATAGTCATGGTCTTTCGCAGTAACTGAAAATCCTCCCGTATATCCAACAGTTTTTGAAAATACTAGCAGGAAATGTTTGATTATCGCAGGCCTGGAATAATTGATCTCAAATCCTTTCTCAATACACCTGACTTCCACTTCAGCAAAAACGTCAATAGCAAACCCAATACCCCCGCCTCCCGGATGTCCGGGTGCAAACCGGTTCATATCCAGAACTGTCAGATGTATCCTGCCAGGTGCCTGTGTCCTGACAGGAGTTTTTACAGGCGAGAGTGAATAGGATTTTTCAAAACCACAGGTATTCATATTCTCGCCAGGATGAAATGACGTAAAGTCATACTCAACCAGGTCCAGATCTCCCCCCCTGATCTTCAGGATTGTCATGTAACCGGCCTCCTATCAAAGAAAATATTCTTCCCGGTAACTGAGAGCGGGATCCCATAAGCGCAGGTACAGTCAGGAAGCAGGTGAAGAGATAATGCAGCAACTCCGGCAGTGAAGAGAATTCGGTTGTCTGCATTATGAATTTGTGCTGTTTTCGCTGCAGATCCAACTGCGATACCGAGATCGGCCATTCTGATCACACAATTCGGGCCGGTAAAGAGTGACCGGACTGGATTTTGGGATGCCTTCTCGCGCATCTCCTTACAGGTCTGATATCCACACCCACCACAATTAAGTCCAAGGTCCTCTGCCCCCTTACACCCGATAAGAACGCATACTTTACTATCCCGTATGTTTTGTGCGTCACGGGGAAATGGAGGCAAACCAGTTTTATTTCCGATTGCGATCATCTCATCCGCAATACGATCCATATCATTTCCGGTAACAATCCGGGTTACAATAGTGTCAACACCCTTTCCTTTTGGTGCTGTCCGTGCAGAGACTGCCATAAGTGATGCAATGATCATCATGGCATCCTGTTCAGGATCCATAACCAGAATATCCTGAAGAGTATTTATCTTCACTGTTACCTGACTTTGGTGTGATGGTTGATGTAGGAAAGTATAGCGCTGTAGGCCATTTCTGACCCCCGATATGCCTCCTGCCTTGCCGGGTCAGGTTCTGCCATAGAACGGGTCTTCATCTCTTCATACTCATGCAGAAGAAAATTCATGAATAAAAAAAGATCTGAGTTGTCATATCCGAATCGTTCTACTGCCAGACCGCATGCACGATCCCATCCCTGCTTTGCATATGAGGAGAGATTATATTTTGTCGGACTGTGCTTCATTTCAATTAGCATCTCAAGCATTTCATCAGGACTGACTGCCCCTTTATGTTCTCTGAATTGAGATGTCACTTTCCGGAAGAATTCACTCCACTCTTCATTCCACCGTTCCTGCAGTTTTTCCGGATATTCCTCTCCTGCTTTAGGGATGCGCTTAATAAACATCTTCGAAATTTCACTCTCAAATCCTTCAACATCCTGAGGGAAAGAGAACGTAATAGAAATTTCACCACCTGGATCCTGCTCTGATGTATAAATAACAGAATAGGGAATTATGATATAATCCCCAGATTTTATTTTCACGACAAGTCGGTTATTTGTTGCATATACCATGCAGGATTCATAATAAAAATTATCAAACCTGACCTGCATCTTCTCCCTGGTTTTCACAATCTCAAACTGATCAAGCCCTTCTTTAGACCTAGTAACACCTTCAATAAGAAGGAGTTCATCTTCTTCTGTCTGCATGGATTGCTTTTTAGAGGCAATTTCTGATTGATACTGCAAAACCTGTGTATTAATAAATTTTTTCCAATAATTCGGCCATTTCGGATCATCAAGTACCTTCAAACCGCCCCCTTCTTTGCGCTTTAGCCCATGCATGAAAATTCTGACATACTCCTCCTTTCCATCAAAAAACCTCATGGGAGTATTACACCTGATGCATACGTAGGTGTTATTTTCAACATATATCTCATGAATGAGTTCATAGGATAATTTTATAACCTGATTTTTCTGGTTTTTTATAATTAGCCGATAGTTGGTCACGTAAAATTTTGTTATGAACCGTGTTTTCGGATTAAAAAAGACTGCGGCAACTCCTTTTTTTAGTAATGTTTCTCCTTTCAGACAGCCGGTGTTCATGAGAATTGCCCTTGGTTTTCGAAAATTTATCTGAAGTGTATATGCATCATCTGATATATGTTGGGAATCTAAAACCCCGTGAGCAATCATGTTTACCGGGATAGATATCGGAGGGACAAATACTGATATTGCTGTCATAGATTCTCAAATCAATACCTATAAAGTACCAAATACTGACGGGCTTGACAATGCCCTTCAAAAAATTTCCTCATACGGGCGCCTTGCTATCAGCACTTCTCAGCCATTGAATGAGATTATCACCGGTCATACCGCAGATATCCGGACAATAACTATACCGGGACCAGGCCTGGTATATCCTGGTGCGGTAAAAGGATCGGTTTCACATCGCGGAGATATTGTTGAACCAATTGATCCTGAAGAGATAAAAAAAATCATGAAGGGTCAGCATGCACGGGCTATAGCGATTGCCGGCAAATTTTCTGTCCGGAATGATGCATTGGAAAAACAAGTATATGATATTGTATCACAGTTTTATTCTGATGAACAGATAGCCCTTAGTTATCCCATAGGGGCGTTAAATTTTCCCGCACGAATTCATACTACAAAATTGAATGCCAGGATAAAGGGGAAAGTCGCATCTCTCATCAGGCAGATTCAGAGGGTAAATCCGGATTTCTTTTTTGTCACATCGACCGGAGGGCTGACCTCACCTGCCCGTGCTCTTGATAACCCGATGCTGCTTTTTCATTCAAGTCCTGCAACTGTCGCAAACGGAGCATATTACCTGACCAAAAATGAGAACTGTCTGGTGATAGATATCGGGGGAACAACAACTGAACTGGTCCCATTAAAGGATGGAAAACCTATCCTCGAGACGGTTGTTTTGGAAGGTGCCAAGACGATGATTAAAGCAGTATCAGCTATGAGTATCCCCTTTGGTGGCGATTCATGTATACGATCAGACCTCTGTCCTTTCAGGGCGGGTTCCTCCCGTTCGTTTGGGGGAGGTGAACCGACCCTGACGGATGCTTTGAACGTTATGGGGGCAAGAATTGGTGACGCCGAGAGATCTGAAGTTCTTGACCATACAACTGCTCAGAATGTTGTTCACCGGTATCTGGATATGGTCGCCTCTGCTGTAAAAGAATATCATCCTGAGGTTCTCATCGGAACTGGATACCTGGCTCATTATCTTCTTTCTGATATTGCTGAACGCGCACAAACTGTCGGGATTGTACCTGAGCATGCCGCATCTGCCAATGCTGTGGGTGCTGCAGTGTCAAAAGTAAGTCTTGAAGTACACATACATGTTGATTCGGAGCGGAAAAGGCTGACTTTAAACGGGATATCCTACCCTTATAAAGATACCAGAGATGAAGAAGATCTGCTCTCGTATGCAACTGAACTGGTCAGGGAGATTGCAAGAAAAGAAGGGGCACCTGAAGAAGATATCGAAGATATTGAAGTACTATACTTTTCTTCGTATGATGTGGTGAGAGGTTGGAGAGTCACAGCAAAAATTACTAACATGGTCCTTGCGATAGCTCCCGGAATTTCAGTGGAGGCATTATGACGTGCGGTATCGTGTATGCTCCATCATATCTGACTCATGAACAGAGTTCATCACACCCTGAACGACGTGAACGCTTATCATACACTCTTGACCAGCTTGAAGAGGAGGGAATCTTTGATCTCCCTCAGATACGTCTTCTGACCCCAAAGCCTGCGATGAGAGATGATGTGCTCTTAGTCCATACGAAGGAATATCTGCATTTTCTTGAAGAAGCCTCAGTCAACGGTGCTATAATAGATGCAGATACCTATGTACCAAAAGGATTGATTCATGATGCACTTCTCGCAGCAGGGGGAGCAATAACCGGTGCAGATGCAGTACTGAACCAGGAGGTAAGGAATTCTTTTGTCCTGTCACGGCCGCCCGGGCATCATGCAGGACGTTCACATGGGGCAGGTTTTTGCTATCTCAATAATGTTGCCATAATGGTTCGGTATCTTCAGCGCAGGGGCCTTAGGAGGATTATGGTCCTTGACTGGGATGCACATCATGGAAATGGAACAGAAGAGATCTTCTATGATGATCCTTCAGTCCTTTTTTGTTCAGTACATCAATATCCCTTTTATCCCGGGTCCGGACGATTTGAGGATATCGGGATTGGTGATGGCAAAGGATACAATATAAATCTCCCAATTCCAGCTGGGAGTTCAGATAAGGTCTATCGGTATCTTCTCGAGGAGATCATTCTTCCTCTGGCTGATGAGTACATGCCAGATGCCATTGCAATTTCTGCAGGTCAGGATAATCATTTCACTGATCCCCTAACCGGACTTGCACTGACCGCGCAGGGGTATGCTCGTCTTATGCAGGAGATGTGCATTCTTGCCGATTCTATCTGTTATGGGAGAATTATTGCTGTCCTTGAAGGAGGATATAGTGTTGAAGGAGGTCTCCCGTACACGAACCTTGGTCTTATTGCAGCAATGGCTGGTCTGGATATATCTGCTATTCGAGAGCCTGAAATATATCGGGAGGTATTAGAGAAAGCAGTATCTGATGAAGCCTTTCCGATTGTAATTAAGATGGTCACTGATCTTAAGAAAAAGCTGGCAGATCACTGGTATTTTATCCGTCAATATAATTTCAGGTAACAGGTTGATACACTCTTCACCATATCTCCTGCCCTTTTATTGCGAAAGAGAACAGATACCAGATATATGGCGATAACTCCTGTTCATGTTGAGGGTATTGATAAGGGATCAATAATGTTGTATGCCCTTTCTACCTGTATTCATTGTAAACAGACCAGAAAACTTCTTGATGAATTAAAAGTAGCCTATGATTACCTGTATGTTGATCAACTCAGTCGAAGCGAGATGGATGAGGTACTCAAAGAGATGGAGAAAGTAAATCCACGGGGATCATTTCCGACTTTGGTAATCAATAATAACAAGGTTATTGTGGGAAGCAGGCTTGATGAGATACGAGAGGCGCTTTTGTCATGACACCGGATGTTTCAGAGAACTTACTTGATAAAAGGCATAATGAACTTATACAGGAAGCTAAAAAAAGCGGATATAATCTTAATCCCGATACGGTTTTTACCAGAGGGTTGGTTGAAGGACTTTTAATCAATGCCAACAGATATGGATACGAATCATGTCCATGCAGACTTTCTCTCGGAGATAAGGAATCTGATCTTGACATTATCTGCCCCTGCGATTATCGTGATGATGACCTCAGTGAGTATGGAGCATGCTTTTGCGGCCTTTATGTATCAGACACTATTGCCTCGGAGAATCTTCCGGCACCGGTGGTTCCGGAAAGGCGACCTCTTGCTTCTGAACGAATGAAAAAGTCTTCATCATCAGTTCCGGCAGGAGGCCTTCCATTTCCGGTTTATCGCTGTAAAGTCTGCGGATATCTTTGTGCTCGGAATAATCCGCCTGAAAAGTGCCCCATTTGTAAGGCTGAAAAAGAACGGTTTGAGATCTTTCTCCGGTAGGCTACCAACCAATATCCTCTTATCCTATTCTGCAGACATTAATTCCCGTGACAGCATCTGCAACACTTGAGATCGTCGGTTATTCAGATTCTGAATGTTCCCCTTTTCCCTGTGATGAGAACAGAACCTGTGGTCTCTCTTCCTGTGCTCCTTCGGGAAGTCTGGTAAAGGCGTTTGAGGCTTTGAAAAGTAGAGTTTTAAAAGAATTTGGAGAGTGCGTTACTCTTAAACTTACTCTTCTTGATGATGGAGCTCCTGACTATATAAGAGAGATATATGAACGTGATCATCCTGCAATCCCCATGATATTAATTGAGGGTAAGGTAATTCCAGTAGGCAGAATCTCATGGGAACCGATTCGTGATGCGATAGCATCTGAACTACAGGCATGATGATAATGCCTGCCTCCTGTGTCAAAGTATATTACCACCCTGAAAGAGAAATAGCGGTTATAAGATGACCATTACAACCTCCCCGGATGACCTTTTTCACGCTGCACCGGTTATTGCGTTTGAACGTAATAATTCGGATATATGGAAAATAAAATCCATTTCTGCTAATAATTTAAAATATGGCATTCTGGTGAATTCAACAGATGGGGAGACTGACATCCTTTCCAATATCTACAAGGATGATCAGGATCTGGTTTCCAGAAAAATGGGCGGGGCCTTACTGCAGAAGAGGCCTGGCATTGAGCTTAGGTACAGAATCCGCGCCGGGGCATATTATCGGTGGGTTGAGGAATACTGTTCCCTTTCTTATGATAATGCAGGTCGGCCACAAAAAGCACTCAGCTATTTATGGATAAGTTCTCTTCCGATAGAATGGGCATTATTATATAAAGGGTCTGAAATCTGGAATACGTTAAATTCAAAAATACGGCATGATATTTTAAACCAACTTACCGCAATACTCGGATATCTTGAACTTTCAACTGATTTGATAACAGATCCTACATTGATAGATTTTACCCAGAAAGAACAGAATGCTGCTGAAAAAATTCGTGACCGGTTAATCTTTACTTGTGAATATCAGAAGATCGGAATGCTTGAATTCTCCTGGATATCCCTGTCAGATATCATAAAAGAAGCTCTGAATGAAATTGTGATGGATCCAATCCAGGTCTTCATAGATACCGGGAACTCTCTGATGTATGCAGACAGAAATTTCAGGCTTGCCCTTGAGAAAATTTTAGCAAATATTCCGGAACACGCAACCGGTGCTACTACAGTTCACATCTCTCTAGAACCAGACGGTGACGGGGGGAAGCTTATTATCCAGGATGACGGTTGTGGTATTGTCCAGCAGCAAAAAACCAGAATATTTGATCTTGGTTTTGGAAAGGGTAGTGGATATGGATTATTTTTAGCTGAAAAAATTTTATCAATCTTTGAGATCACCATTCAGGAAAATGGAGTCTTCGGAGAAGGCGCACGATTTGAGTTGATGATACCCTCTCATATTTTGGAAATCCGATCCTGATTACCTCATCTCACCCCATTTTTTGTGCAATCATCATGGTTACTCCATAATCCTGAATATAGGGATCAGAAACCCTAGTAACTGATCTGATGGTAAGTCCATTATCTTTTAACGCAGATCGGTATTCCTCTGTCAGGAATTTTTTATTCTTACTCCATGTTTTCTTTGGCAAAGTTGCGGTGTCAAATGTCCAGAGGAAAAATTCAAGTTCATGAAGTGAATCATAGGGCGCATTCTCATCACCTGGCTGAATACTCACAAAAAATCCTCCTTTTTTCAAAGCATCGGAGATTTTCCCTACCATGTCAGGACTTTTCCCACTGGGGTTAGATGATGAAAGGATAAGATCATAATCCCGGCCAATTGGATCAGAGAAAAAATTCCCTCCCATTACCTTGACCCTTCCTTCAAGATGGTATTTTTCAATATATCCGGTTGCCAGTGGAACAACTCCGGGTAAATCAAATATTATTGCGCTGAGGTTGGGATTTTTACATGCAAGTGCGATTGCGTACAGACCATGTCCCCCACCAAGGTCTATCATTTTTTTCATATTCATAAATGAGGAGAGAGATGTTACTCCATTCACTACTTCCTGAAGTCGTCCACACAACGCATTCTGCGCCATCGATGGCAATGATATATCAGCAAAGAACTTTTCTTCAACAAATATTTTCGGGCCGGATGTCAGAATATCAGAAAGAGGTATCCAGAGGTCTTGTAGATGCTGAATAGACTTTTCCAGATATGCTCCCTGAAAATACGGAGAATGACTGGTGAGATATGTTGAAGCAACCGGCGTGTTTCGTATCTTTCCATCCTTATATTCAACAAGACCGGTTTTTATTAAACTCTGAACGAAATCAGTAACCGGATGTGGATATTGAATTATATCTTCTAAATCATGTTCATTTTTCCAGTCTTCCAGGGTATCAAATATTCCTAATCTGACCGATGCACCAATCAGGCAGAGAAGTCTTGCGCCATCGTTATTGGAATTTATAATGGAGAAAAAATTATCCGGGGGAACAGGTGGAAATTCCCATAACGCTTTACAGGTATTATCCGTGTTGTCTTGTGTATTTTTCATATTCTGGACCATTGATTTTTGTTCAGTTGATGAAGGTCATGGAGAAATTTATCGGTAATCTCTTATTCCAATCTCACCGAATTTGTACAGTATTCTGTACCTGTCCTTGGTATATCTTTCTGATTTAAATCGTACAGAGGTCTTTGATGAGCAGAAATATCACAATTGAAATGCTGAACCAGATCCCGGTTCAGGATCAACAGATTGAACTGGTCGAGAGGAAATGTCTTGGTCATCCTGATAGTATTGCAGATGGAATAGCAGAGGCAGTCAGCCGTGCATTGTGTAATACCTATATAGACCAGTTTGGCGGAGTTCTTCATCACAATACCGATCAGGGTGAGATAGTTGCAGGAGAATCAATGCCGAAATTTGGCGGTGGAAAGATCATCAAGCCTATATTTGTTCTTCTTGATGGTCGTGCCACTAAGGAATTCAATGGTGAAAAGATTGCCGCAGATACCGTTGCATTAAAAGCGGCCAAAGACTACCTCCGGACAATCCTGCCTGAACTCAATCTTGACCAGCATTTAATCATGGACTGTCGTCTTGGTACCGGGTCAACGGATCTTCGGGATGTCTTTAAACCTGAAGCAGGACAAATTCCACGCGCAAACGATACATCATTTGGAGTTTCTTATGCTCCATTCTCTGACATAGAAAAATGTATCCGTGAGATCTCTTCATATATCGATACCACGCTCCGTCCCAAATACCCGGTTTATGGAACTGATATTAAAATCATGGGGCTTCGCCAGGGTAACACCATTAAACTCACTATTTGTTGTGCGATGGTTGACCGCTATGTCTCATCCCTCTCTGATTATGTAAACTACCGTGAGAAATTAGCAGAGGAAGCACTGAAAGTAGCAAAAACCTGTACTGATAAAAAAGTAGAAGTTTCTGTTAATACTGCAGATTGCGATATCGAGTGCAGTCTGTTTCTGACGGTAACCGGAACATCTGCAGAAATGGGTGATGATGGTTCTGTGGGAAGAGGAAACCGTGCCAATGGTCTTATCACTCCGCACCGCCCGATGAGCATGGAAGCAACCAGTGGGAAAAACCCGATTAACCATATCGGTAAGATCTATAATCTCCTTTCGAATGAACTGGCACACACCTGTGTAGAGAAAGTCGATGGTATTGCAGAGATTCAGGTCCGGCTTCTCTCACAGATTGGTTCACCTATTGACCAGCCGCTGGTAGCAAGTGCACAGATAATTCCAAAGCCGTCATTTACCGTAAAAGATATTGAAAGAGATGTTTATGAGATCATTGACTCCGGTCTTGAAAACATCACCTCTGTTACAGAACGGGTAATCAGAGGAGAATTAAAGACATTTTAATGACCAAAAATTCTTCTCCGATCTCTGATCGGACTCCTGTTTTTCATGTCCGTATTGCGATCCCGAACAAAGGGCGGATATCTGTTCCAATCAGGGAATTAATTGAAAAATCCGGTCTTGGGATTATTGATAATGGTGATCGGACCCTGATCGCCCGGACCCGTGATCAACACGTGGAAATCCTCTATGCCCGTCCGATAGATATCCCGGAATATGTCGCTTCTGGTGTTGCAGATCTTGGGATTACCGGTCATGATATGGTTGTGGAACGAGGTTCCGCAGTGACGGAGCTTCTCAATTTGGGATTTGGATCAGCTTCTGTTGTTCTTGCAGTCCCGGAAAATTCAAATCTGAATTCCCCCAAAGATCTGAATGGGAAGCGGGTATCAACAGAATTTCCTGCAATTACCAGGAAATATTTTAAAAAAGCTGGTATCATACCGATTATTGTTCCGGTCGGGGGAGCTTGTGAAGCAACTCCGTCTCTTGGCATATCTGATGCCATTGTTGATATTTCAAGTTCTGGATCAACTCTTCGTCAGAATCACTTAAAGATTATTGATACTGTTCTTGAAACAAGTACTTATCTTATCGCAAATCCCCGGTCATGTATTGATAAAAAAGAAAAGATTGATGAGATTCATCTGGCACTCGAGAGTGTATTGAATGCCCGGGGGAAATGTTATCTGATGATGAATGTAATACGCAGTTCCCTTGATGATATAAGAACCATTATTCCTGGAATGGGTGGACCCACCATAATGGATGTGGCGTCTTCTGCCGATATGGTTGCTGTTCATGCGGTGGTTGACGAGGAGAAGGTCTACCAGCTTATAAACCGCCTGAAACAGGCAGGTGCACGGGATATACTGGTAATGAATATTGAGCGCTTAATCAGGTGAAAAAATGATTGTCTTTCCGGCAGTTGATATCCTGGGTGGCCGGTGTGTTCAGCTCGTTCAGGGGAAACGGGAGACCGCTACCAGCTATGGCGATCCCCTTTTATGCGCAGAATCATGGATAAACCAGGGAGCAGAAGCCCTTCATATCGTAAATCTTGATGGGGCGTTCGGATCTTCGAAACTGAATGCTGAAAAGATAACCGACGTCATTATCCGGACTGGCGTTAAAACCCAACTCGGCGGAGGGATTCGATCCCTTGATGATGCCCGTTCCTGGCTTGACTGCGGGGTTGATCGTATCATTATCTCCACATTTGCTGCTGATGATCCGGAATGTCTTACCATTCTTTCTGAAGAATATGGAAGTGATCGGATAATGGCAGGGGTCGATGCCAGGGCAGGAGAGATGGTGACACATGGATGGGAACGTCCGGCAGGTGACTTTCTTGAGTGGGCTGACCTGTTTATCAGGAAGGGAGCTGGTTCATTACTGTATACCAATGTTAGTGTCGAGGGCCTGTGTAATGGAATAGATCCAAAACCGATTCGGGATCTCTTAAGCACCGTGAGTGTTCCTGTTGTTGTGGCAGGTGGTATTACCTCACCATCGGACATAAAAATTCTGAAAGAAGCCGATGCTGCAGGTGTGGTCCTTGGGTCTGCTCTTTATTCTGGAAAGATAACACTTCAAGAGGCGTTGGAGGCAGCAGGATGAGAACTGCAGAAATAAAGAGAAAGACTAAAGAAACAGATATCACGGTTCGTTTTTCACTTGACGGCTCTGGCAAGGGGACAATTCATACCGGAATTCCATTTTTTGATCATATGCTTGATTCATTCACGAGACATAGCAGATTTGATCTGGATATTCAGGCTATCGGAGATCTTGAGAAGGGTCCTCATCACACCATTGAAGACATTGGTATCGTTCTGGGGCAGGTCTTCACACACGCTCTTGGTGAGGGAAGAGGTATTCAGCGATTCGCAAGTGTCATCGTTCCTATGGATGAGTCAAAGGCAGAGGTAGCACTTGATGTCGGGGGTCGCCCGTATCTTGTCTTTGAGGGTTCATTCAGCGGACCGGTAGAAGGAGTTATCGAGTCCTGGCTGGTTCGACATTTTTTTGAAAGTTTTATTCAGAACGCGAAAGTGACGGCTCATATGAATGTATCCGGATTTTCGGATCATCACAAATGCGAGGCACTCTTTAAGGCATTTGGAGTTGCACTGCACTCAGCAACAAAAATTGTCTACGATGACGGACAGGTTCCAAGTACAAAAGGTGTGCTGTAACGAAAGAAATCAACCCCATCCGAGCACACATATAATTTTTTTGAGGTAAGGAGATTCTTTTCCGGAATAAGTCAAAGGTGGAGAATGCTTTTAGGCATTCTCTGCGGCCATCTTGACGTCTTCTTCCTTAATTGTTTTTCTACCTGCATGCTGGGCAAGGCGGTTTGCTTCCCTTGTCAGGTTTGCAATGTAGTCTTCAGCTTTTGCTACAAGAGCTGCTGCTGCATCGCTTCCCACACGCTCAGCCCCATTCTTCTTTGCAATTCTTACAACTGCTGCAATAGGTAAGTCTGCCATAGTCCTCTACCTCAAAACAAAGTATATTGATATCTATTTAAATATTTCGAGATTATCTCGAGATTTTCGATATTCTGACCTGATAAGAGTAGATTTTAATATTTCATGAGATTAGGTTTCAGAGTTGACCAATCGGATGCATTATTGTAAAGAAATAAAATTCCGGTTCAAATTGAAGATTTTTTCAGGAAAGATAACTCAATGAGATTATCTGCGAGATTTAGCGCGTGAAGATAGTTCGGGTTAACGCGCGAAGTATCTACAAAGATTTTCGGGATATTCAGGACTGGTGCCCCATAAGAACGTCCTCTCCCAAGAAATAACAGTGTTCTGAAGATTAAATTACCCGATACTCCATCAGGAGCTACAATGAATCCTGAGTCCTTTACTGCCTCTTCGATGAGTATGCCTCTGTGAACCCCTCCGGACAGACGGGCAACCAGTTCTGCATCAGCAAGACTTCTGTCAACGGCAGGATGACGACCGACATCATCCAGACGACCACCTGACAGAATGGTCACCTTTTCCGAAAGCCCGAACTTCTGACAGAGTGGTTTTACTTTTTCAATAAGCGATACTTTGTCAGAAATGGTCCATCCTTCATCTATCCCTACCGGACCAAGGAAGAAATGAGAGCCGTCTGCAGTCTCCAAAAGGACTACTCGTTCAAGTGTGGATACTCCGGCTGTCTCTTTTAATAGCTGCAGTGTATGATGTGAGGATAATGTCCCCCGAATCGCTGCATCAAGTGTCCCGGAAAAAAGATCTGATATCAGATCCAGCTCTGGATGTTCGGAAATAATTGAATGAAACCGGGGTGGTACAGATGTATGAAGATCCGTATGCAGGTAACACCTGATCGTTGACCTGCCTGAATAGGATGAGATACCAAAAAATACCCGTTCGGGATCACTTCTGATACCAA
Source organism: Methanospirillum hungatei JF-1 (assembly GCF_000013445.1). Classification (NCBI taxonomy): domain Archaea; kingdom Methanobacteriati; phylum Methanobacteriota; class Methanomicrobia; order Methanomicrobiales; family Methanospirillaceae; genus Methanospirillum; species Methanospirillum hungatei. The sequence continues at coordinate 1,021,857 of NC_007796.1, read as the reverse complement.
TGCCAATGACTGATGATTTTTCAGGGATATGTTCCAAGATGCATTACCCCTCCGTTTTTCGAAAAGTCAAAGACAAGTGCAGAGGAGTTATTATTGTGAATACGAAGTTCCCCTGAATCATTCACGGTCCCAATACTACAAACGGTCATATCACACTGATGAAACAGGCTGACAATAGTGCCAACATGTTCCCTCTTTGCGGTTAGTACAAAACCCATTCCTGGATACATCCGGAGCCAGTGATCAAAGGTGATTTTATACTCATCCAGGTCAGGATGTGGCACTGCTGTGAGATCAATATCTGCTCCCTTTCCAGATACTTCAAGTAACATGCCCAGTGTTCCAATGATCCCCGGATTGGATATGTCCTTCCCTGCTGTAACGAGTTTTCGGGATCCAATCTCCTCCATTATCCTGATCTGACTACGAACCTCCTCTGCGGTTCGCAAGGTTGCACTGTCCCAGTTTAATACACAAGACGGATGAACCCTGCCTTTTAAATCTATTGCAATAAGAACGTTATCTCCGGAGCATGCTGTATTGCTGTAGATAATATTATCCAGTGGGGCAATACCGAGGATTGCAACATCAATTACGCTGTATGGAGTGTCCGGATGCAGGTGCCCGCCGACGATCGGCACACCAAATTGTCTGGACGCATCATGCATACCCGCTATGACCTGCTTTTTTATGGTATCATTTGAAATTGAGAACACATCTACCATGGCGAGTGGTTTTCCTCCCATGGCAGCAATGTCATGAATATTTACAAGGACTGCACAATACCCTGCCCAGTAGGGATCAGCATCCATAAGTTTACTCCAGATCCCATCTGCTGCCAGGAGCAACGCATCAGATCCGTTTTTAATTACTGCAGCATCTTCCCCAAATGATGCGACAACAGCCTGAGAATCAATCTGAAGATCCCGAACCATTGCACCAATTTCACTTTTCCGTCTCACTCCGTCATATGTTCTGACAGCCTGTGCTATCTGTTCGGTGGAGCAGGTGTATTCTCCCATGGCCCTAATTCTCACTCTTTTTTTCTGTTTCATCACTCATAAAATGTCTTATTTGGTTCAGAATTTACCAAAGGCCAAACTCCATGCCTGTCAGTTAAGTTCATGTGGTTTATCTTCATAGGCGGCACATATAATCGGGATGGACTGGGCTGAGAAGTATCGTCCCCGGCATCTGAATGAGATGGTGGGCAACCGGGAGGCATTGCACCAGATGAGTGAATGGGCGACCCGGTGGACTGTGGAATCCCCTCCTCTCATACTCTATGGTAAGCCCGGTATAGGAAAAACTTCCAGTGCATGGGCACTTGCACATGACATGAACTGGGAAGTTGTGGAACTCAATGCAAGCGATCAACGAACCAAAGCAGTCATTGAAAAGGTTGCAGGTGGAAGCGCAAGTACCGGCTCACTCACCGGTGCCGCGAGAAAACTCATCATTCTTGATGAAGCAGACAATCTTCAGGGAAATGCGGATCGCGGAGGAGCACGTGCAATCGCGGAAGTAATACGGCAGGCACGTCAGCCGCTGATTCTTATAGCCAATGATCTCTATGGGCTTGATGGTACTATCCGGAACCTGTGTACAAAAGTTCAATTTAAAGCACTACCAGCAAAATCACTGGTTCCAAGACTTCGTGAGATCTGTTCACGCGAACAGCTGACCTGCTCTGCCCAGGCATTAACTGACATTGCCGAGCAGTCTGGTGGTGACATCAGATCTGCAGTGACCATGCTCTATGCGTCTGCCATTGGGAAAGATACCGTGGGTGAAGATGATGTATCTATATCTGCAAAAGACAGTCGTGCCAGTATTTTTGATCTTGTTGCTGCAACGTTAGGCTACCGTCAGGTTCCTTCACTTCTTGATATGTCAATGTCTGTGGATGAAACACCGGATACTATCCTTCAATGGATTGAAGGAAATCTTGGTGTGCTCCCTGACAGAAAAAAGACAGCACAAGCCTATGCTGCATTATCCAGGGCAGATATGTACCTGGGATATACATTTCTCACCCAATATTACACATTATGGCGGTATGCAACCTCAGTCATGCTCTACGGGGTACATGATGTAATGAAGGGTCGGCCATCAGGATATGCCAAGATCATGCCTCCGTCACGATGGAGACAGATGTCTGTTGCGAAAAAGCAGAAGACAATACGGGAACAGTTGTTATCCGATATGGGAACATCAATGCATATGTCAGCCTCTACAGTCCGGAACTTATATCTCTGTCCGATCTCTCTGCTTGCAAAACAATTCCCTGAGCAGTTTGCGAAGAGCTATGATCTGGATGTGGATAAGCTTGACATCCTGATACATGATCCCGCCACATCAAAATCAATAATAAAGAAGATCGAAGATGAGAAGAAGCAGATTGAAAAGGAACTGAAAAAGAAGAAGAAAGAGGAGGATGCAAAGGGCAAGAAAGCCAGGGGATCGAAGAAGGAGAAAGAACCCATAGTAGAGGAGACCCCTTCGATTGATTCATTCTCCAGTCAGGAACCGGGAAATCCCCCTGAACAACCGTCCACTGAACCGGTGGAAAAGGATAAGAAATCGTCTCAGTCAACCCTTTTCAGTTTTTAACATATATATGGAGAGGGACTTCACATCCGGGAAGGGGAGCCGGCCGGGCTGCTCCTTCAAACCCCAGATGGTAGACGACAAGATCTGCATGAACAGAGTGTGCAAGTCTTATAAGTGGAGGAATCATCTCTTCCACCGGTCGTATTGCATAGATACAATCACAACCCTGATAGAGCCCTGGTTCGGGATCTGACACATCATCTTTCACGTACGGGATCCATGAATTGAGGGGCGGATCGATGATATCCACACATCTGATCAATATCCCGGTTCTGAATAACAGGTTTGCAGTATGGAGGTTTGTTCCGGCTCCAACTTCAATTACTGAGCGGTACCGTCCGGCGATGAACCTGGCAATCGCCGTCTCAATATATTTATACCCGCTCATTACCCAGTTTATTGGAGATGAATATCCTTATTTTTTGGGATCGGGACGCTCCGGCCGGTCTTGAAATACCGGTTGCCCGGATCATCTCTCAAATCATGGATATTCCGGCTGAAGTGTGTGAAAGCCCGGTTCTTTATAACGGGTTTGACAGGAGCAGAAACCAGTTTGATGCAAGTGCAATATTAACCTGTCTTGATGTTTTTTCCCGCCGGAATGAAGAAAAGAGATTTATTTTACTGGTAACCGGAGATGATATCTTCAGACCGGGCACCAGATATGTATTTGGTCTCTCCCGTCCAGCAACAGGGACTGCTGTAATCTCATCTGCCAGACTAAGAAATGAATACTGGGGTCTTCCATCTGATGAGATGATGCTTATTGACCGGTTATCACGAGAAGGAGCCCATGAGATTGGTCATCTCTTACATCTTGATCACTGCACCAATACTTCATGTATCATGGCAAACCCGCTCACCCTTGATGATCTTGACAATAAGAAATCAATGCTCTGTCAGACCTGTATGAGCAAAGTACAAAATAGTCCGCTATCAGTTCAGCTTTAAAAATTATATGAATAATTTTTCTAGAATCTCCAGATTTTCACGTGCTATCTGGTTATCAGGATTCAGCTGAACTGCCTTTCGGTATGCTTCAATGGATTCATTATATGATTTCATTGCATAGAGCACATTTCCAAGATTATACCATCCCTGGTCAAATTCAGGTTTAGTCTGTGTTGCATTATATAAGGCATCCCGTGCTTCTTCTGTTCGCCCTGTCAGATAGAGGATCCTTCCAAAATTATTCCATGCATATCCATTTTCAGGATCAAGACTGGTCGCTTTGGAAAGTGCCTCTACTGCTTCATCATATCTCTTATCTTCTGCATAAGCCCATCCCAGGTTATTCCATGCATCTGAAAAATTAGCATCCAGTTCAAGGGCTTTATTCAGAACAGAAATAGCTTCTGTAAGTGCACCAGTCCTGATAAGTGAATATCCTTTTGTACTCCATGCATATTTATTGTCCGGGCCGGTTCTCGTTGCAGTCTCCAAAGCCTCCAGCGCTTTTTCATAATCTCCAAGTTCATTATATGCCCATCCCATGTTTGTCCAGGCAATCGTATGATTGGGTTCTAATCTGGTGGCATTCTCAAGGGGAGGTATTGCATCACGAAACCGGCCCAGATTATTCAGAGCATATCCTATTGAATTCCAAGCCTCCGGATTTGTAGAATTGGATTTGACATACTCCTCCAGGATGGCCAGTCCTTCCTTAAAAGAACCGTTCTGTATCAGATCTATTCCAGGTGCAGGGTCAGTACTGGTATTCGCTGCATGGCTTGCGGGTAAAAAGAAAAAAACTAAAGACAGGAGTATGAAGAGATGGAGAGGTGTCTTCAGAAACATAATAGTATGAGATAATCATTAAAAAATAAAGGTTTTATTGATTTGTGATCTTCAATCTTCAGATCTTTGGTTTCTTTTTTAGTGCTTCAACAAGCAGGTCAATCGTAGCCTCGATATCCTTGAGATCAACCACCTCTACCGGGGAATGGATGTATCGAGATGGGACTGATAAGGGGATACTGGGGATCCCATCCCTGACAAGGTTAATAATCGAGGCATCAGTATTTCCTCCGTCGCCTACTTCCAGCTGGTATGGGATTTTCATCTTATCTCCGGCAGATCGTAGCCATGCGACCAGCCGGTTATCAGCCAGTAACCCTCTCCCTGATGCACTTGCCAGAACCAGGACCGGTCCTTTTCCCATCTCAACCGATGCTTCTTTTTTGGTTACACCAGGATGATCTCCTGGAATCGTAACATCGGTTGCAATTGCAAAATCAGGGTGTAAAGCAAACGCACTGACCTTTGCCCCCTTCAAACCGATCTCTTCCTGTACGGTAAATACTGCATAAACGGTCATTGAGGTCTTCATCTTTTTCAGTGTTTCAATGAGGACCAGAACACCCACCCGATTATCCAACGCTTTCCCGGTAATCCGATTATTTGCCAGATGAATGAGTTCCTGTTCAATCGTTACCGGAGTTCCTATCTCAATACCAAGCTCTGCAACTTCTTCTGCTGATGATGCTCCGATATCAATGAACATATCCTCCATCTTGATCTCTTTTTTCCGGTCCTCCGGTGTCATGACATGTGGAGGTTTCGATCCAATCACTCCAAAAACCGGCCCTCTCGTCCCATGGAGGACAACCCTCTGGGTATGAAGAGTCGGATTGAACCATCCTCCGATCCCTACAAATTTTATAAACCCTTTTTCATCGATATACTGGACCATAAGTCCGATTTCATCCATATGGGATGCAATCATAACTGAAAGTCCTGTGCCCTTTTTTACTGCGATAAGGTTTCCAAGTCTGTCTTCAGAAATTTCATCGACATATCCCTCCAGTTCTTTTCGGATAATTGATTTGATATTTCCTTCAAATCCTGAAAGTCCATGTGCATCGGAGAGTTTTTTTAATAAATCATAAACCATTTTATACCTCAAGAACCGGTCTCATTCGTTCGATTGCAGCCATAATATTTTCCCGTGAAGTGGCATAACTGAATCGGGCATATTCTGCACCTGATGGTCCGAATGCATCACCTGGAACAACTATTACGCCGGCATCCATTACTTTTTGTGTTCTCTCCTTTCCAAGTGGAACAAATGCATAAAAAGCACCCTGCGGTTCAGGGAATTTTACACCCATATCATGAAAACCTGAAACAAGAATGTCCCTGCGTGCTTTGTATTCATCCCGCATCATCTTCACACAGGACTGATCGCCGGTATAGGCTGCTATCCCGGCATACTGGCTGATTGAGGTGGCACAGGTCTGACAATACTGATGAACTTTCAGACACTGTTCCATGTATTCCGGTGGACCGGCTATAAATCCAAGACGCCAACCGGTCATAGCATAGGTCTTACTTGCGGCATTGACAGTAATCACGTCTTCTCCAAAGGTCCCGGCGCTTGCATGAACCGCATCATAGATGATATGCTCATATACTTCATCAGAGAGAACAGTTACGCCTGTATCCATGGCTGCTTCTGTAATCGAGCGGATTTTTTCTTTGGACTCGACTGTTCCGGTTGGATTACAGGGTGAATTAAGAATAAGTAGTCGTGCCCCTTCCAGTTTCTCTCGGAGAATATCTTCCTGAATGTGCAAATCCTTTGTAAGTGGCACGAAATCCGGTTTTCCCCCTGCAAGCTGAATGCACGCCTCATAGGAGACAAAACCCGGATCTGTTAAAAGAACACGATCACCAGGATCAACAATACTCTGAATAGCAATAAAGAGCGCTTCTCCGGCTCCAGCTGTCACAATGATCTGTTCTGGACTGTAATGCAGATTATTTTCATTTTTAAATTTGTCGGATAATGCCTCTCGTAATTCAGGGATACCTGCATTGAATGTATATCCGGTTTTTCCCTCTTCAATTGCTTTTATCGCTGCATTTCTGATATGGTCAGGGGTGACAAAATCCGGCTGACCAAGTGTCATATTGATAGAATCGGGTTTTGCAGCCTGGAAAAATTTTCTGATTCCCGACATTTCGATTGCCTGGGCACGTGCTGAAATTTTTTTCATCAGAATCACTCGATATTTGCATGCCGGTCTTTGAGTTCTGACTCATCCGTCTGTGTGATTTCCATCAGCCGTGATATAACAGCATCACAAAAGGTCATCGCTGCTGTCTCAAACAGAGTTCCAAGCGGGGCAAATGACCGGTGCTCACCAAGCATCTGTCTGGTATCGTACTCCTTACTCTCATCAGGAATGCTGTCACGGTAGTTTTCAATGATAACTTTTGTATCAGAGATTTTTCCAATCGGAGAGTCTGGGTTTGAAGTGATAAGAGAAATCCGTCCTCCAATCTCTTTTGCCGTCTGGACAATTTCCACAATGGTTCTTGTCTTTCCTGATCCGGATAAGACCACAATAAGATCCCCTGTTTGCAATGCCGGCGTGATAGTCTCACCTACCACATAGCTCATCATCCCAAGGTGCATGAGCCTCATGGCAAATGCCTTTGCAACAAGACCAGAACGACCTGCACCCATCACATAAATGCGTTTGGCATCCAGGAGTTCTTTAATAAAATGAGAAACCTCTTCATCAGAGATATGATCTGCGATGGCATTTATCCGTGACGCCATCAGTTGCATCATATCCTGCACACGGTGCTGATTCATATCTGTGTATACGTTCAGATGGAATCCTCATCAGGATATCGCACCTGAACCCATCTACTGGTCAGTGACGGTAGGTAGCCGGCTCGGTCACCGGGGTCAGTTCACCGTTCTCCATCACTGAAACAGGCCCGTGTCCACAACAGTACAGAAGGCGTTTTCCGCTTTCCTGAAGCTCCTGATCAAGTTCCAGTGCCAGCTTTGCCAATGCTTTTCGTTCACTTTTTACAAGATCCGGATCCACATTCACCGTCGTGACCAGATATACTGCGAAATTATTGTACGCACTTCGTTCAGGACTCAGGTGTTTCAGGTTGAGGATGGTGTCCGAAGTAAATAAGACTCCGGCTTCCTTGCAGAGGATATATATCAGACCATGCTGATGTCCCCCATGCCCCTCTAGTATCTCAAAGTTGTACCCGCCAGCATTGAAGGTTGAAAGAACTGGAAATTCACCCCGCTTTACAACCCCTGGACCGGGTAAAAGAGTCACTTCCTCCGGAGGCGTCATCCGTGCAAACAGATTTATCATCACTGTATATACCTGTTCAAGGACCAAATCCTGTGTTGTGGCTCCCCATGCACGATTATTGGTTTTTATGATATCCCAGGTCCCCTCATGGGTATACACCGGGGCATTAAAAAATCCGGCAGCACCACAATGATCAGTATCCCCATGGGTTAGAATTATCCGGGTAAAGTCATCTTTTCCGCCAAGGCCATAGGCAGCAAACATGCGGAGAACATCCTCATGATAAATACCATATCCGGTGTCAATCATGATTCGTTCATCCGGTGCATCGATGACAAAGATAGAGCCTCCGCCCGGAAGCTGGAAACAATAGAGTGTCAGCGTGTCCGCAAGGGCAATCTTTTGAACATCTGCGTAAAAACCATCCCCGGTTGTTTCCTTCAGGCGTTTTCCGTTTAGCAGAATTTGTTCAAGCACATCCTGGTATTCTTTCCCATATTCGGTCAGTTGTTGAGCGACATGACTAAACTGGTGTAACAATTCAAGAATATGCGGGTTTTCTACGCCATCGAGGATTTCACTGACCCGTGCCGCATATCTGACATAAAACAGGCTTCCATCATCGCAACTGTCTCCACAGTCATACCCTTCAATCTTTACCGGATATTCAGCTTCAATCGTTCTGATTAACTCTTCAGTTTTATCAGGATTTAAGACCCTGAGCATGATATGTAGGGCATCCGGATATTTGCCACGGTTATCAAATGAGAGAGAACTAATTTCTGCATTATATGTATCCAGGATAGTAAGAATTCTGTGCAAAGTCCCGGGAATTTCAGGAACGATAACAGTAAACTGAACACTTTTTGGATAGGTCACGGTAGTCTGCAGATATCCATCATCCAGCAAAGCCTGCGCACCACGGGTACAGGCCCATTCATCACCTGATACGGAAAAAAATGCGGTAACCGGATCCAGCGAACGATTGAAATGGCACCTGGTTATGGTAAGTCCTGATGCAGCAATAATACGGACCGCATCAAGAAGAGATCCGGTATCCGGAATCCTGATGACAAAGAATTCATTGCGATCCTGGGACATGGTGATTACTCTGATACGTAACTTTCCCGTTCAATAAAGAGACCGCCAAATATGGTGCGCTCTATCATCTCTGAAACGAACCGCATCTTCTGTGCCTCTTCCATATCACTGTTCCGATGAATTTCAGAGTGTAACTGAAGTCGTAGAAGGCCAAACCGTAGTTTTTCAAGAAGGGTTTCATTTAATGTTATTGCCTCACGATAAATCGGTTCGATGAGTTGAGGAAATTGATTTATGTCCTCAAGGCATTTCACAATTTCAGCATAAATCGGGAGATTTTCTTCTCTCCCACAAAGAACTTCCAAGTAATTCATATCTGTTTTTCAACAATGCTGACCAGGTGTTCCATGACGGTATCTACCGCTTTCCAGGTCGGAGAATCCTTTTGTCTGATAATGAATGGTCTTCCTTCGTCACCGGCCTTTCTCACTTCAGGATCAAGAGGAAGGCTTCCAAGGAATGGGACATTATGATCCTGTGCAATCCGCTCGCCTCCCCCTTTGCCGAAAAGATCAACTGCTTCTCCACAATGCGGACAAACAAATCCGCTCATATTTTCAATAACACCAATAACATTCAGTCCAAGCTGTTCCACAAAAGTGATAGCTTTGGTTGAATCCAGGGTGGATACCTCCTGAGGAGTTGTGACTATAACTGCACCACGAACATTCGGAGCAAGTTGTGCGATAGTTAATGCTTCATCTCCAGTTCCCGGCGGGAGGTCAACAACAAGATAGTCTAAAGAACCCCAGGCGGTGTCCTCAAGGAACTGCTTAATTGCTCCTGCTTTCATGGCGCCACGCCAGATGACCGGGGCATGTTTTTCAGGAAGCAGGAAAGCCATTGAAACAACTTGTAATGAGCCGGTTACTTTTACCGGGACGATTTTATTCTGGTCTGCGAGAAGTTTATGATCTTCTATACCAAGCATTTTAGGGATATTCGGGCCATGTATATCAAGATCCAAAAGACCTACCTGCTTTCCATGATTCGAGAGGGCATAAGCAAGATTTACGGCAACCGTGGATTTTCCGACTCCACCCTTGCCTGATAAAACCAGTATTACGTGTCTCACATCAATGTCAGCTTTTGGCGGTAATTTTCCGGCTGCTGTCGGGCAAGTAGCGCCTGATGGACAGGATGAGCAGTTATTGTCACAGGATTCAGGGGTTGGTTTTTTTGCATCAGACATATTTTTCATCCTCATACAGTGATTCCATATTATTCGATTCACTTTGGCATAAATAAGATCATGATTCTCTATGTGAAGTAACGGATTTTTCTGAGATGGGAAGGGTCATGACTTCACGATATAAATATTTCAGTCGCGTATGTTCTATCAGAAGAGGGCTGCCAGATGGAAAAAAGGGATGTAATAGTCATTTTAGCAGCAATAATTGTCGTATTAATAATGGCGGTGGTGGTAAAGCCGATTATTACCGGACAGCCGGTGATATTTTTACCTGAATCTCCTGCGCCGGTTGAACCTGTGATGGAACCCTATCTTACTCCTGAACCGGACTATCAGGTATCTCCGGCAACTCAGGAAGCGACCCCTGGCGAGACTCAGGAGGAGCAGGTACTTCCTGATAAGACTTCAGTTCCTTCATCAGGTGCTCTTCCTACACCACAGATGACTCCGATGACCTGGCAACCAAATCCTGATAATCCGATGCCGGCAATTCAGATGACGAACTATGCAGAAATTGTTGGAAAGTATACAGGCTCTACCTCACCTTTCAGAATTCCGACTCCATATTGGGAATTGCACTATAATGTCACACCTGCTGATGAAAATGCAGTCTTTTCAATGGATGTAAAGGAAAAATCTGATGAGGGAGAAAAAACTATCCGGACTATTACCTGGAAGGAGGGAAAATCTCCTGATCCACGGGAGTACCGTTTCTTTGAAGGTGGAAAGGATTACTATCTGAATATAATTGGAAATAATTTGAAAGAGTACAGAATTACTATCCAGATACCTTTAAAGTACATTCGCGATACCTAGGTACATATGGAAAAACGGGATATCATCGTCATTGTTGTTGCTATACTTATTGTTCTGATAATGGCGATGTACATAAAACCTCTTGTGACCGGGAAAGAGGCAAAACTTATCCCGGATGAGATATCGAATATTTTTTCCCAAAAAAATGAAACGGTTGAAGAGGTGAATTTTTCCATAAATAATTCCAATATGTCCTTACCTTCTGACAACCAGACATATAACACATCAGTTAATGTCAGCTCAAATGAAAGTGAAGTAAATATCACTTTAACTCCTACAGTAACTCAAATCCAACCTTGGAATGGATCTCCGGTGGTTTTACCACCAGGGAATCTTACTCAGCAGGGGATGGTTCCCCGTGAATATGTATCTTCATATCAAAGATATTCTTTCATGGAACCAGCAGTCCAATTAAAGACATATACTACAATTTCAGGAAAATATTCTCAAACAACCAGTCCGATTACAATTCCTTCAAAATATTGGGAAATTTGGTATACTGTAGAATTGCCTGAGGATTTGCAAAACCCAATGTTAGAAGAACAATCAGAAGATGATCCGAAAGTTCAGTCATTATCTGCGGTGAACCCGTATTTTGAATTTTCTGTGATAAATGCTGAAACAAATCAGGTAATTAGAAGAGTAATTCCTCCTGGCGGTCTTGATCCAAAAGTCTGGAAAGGAACTTTTGGAAGAGGTGAAGATAGTAAAACAACTATTTTATCCGAGAAAGGGGATGAGATAGAGGTTAACTGGGATCCAAGGCCTTGGAAAGAAAAATTTTTTGAGGGCTATAATACTTACCGGCTCGATATCCACTCTCGTTTTATTACATCATATTCATTAGACATTAAATTACCAGATCCTGTTTCTCTGGAGAAAACTGATGTATCCAAAAATGATCTCAACAGAAGTACCCCTTCATCAATTTTCCGTCAGATTATGGATTATTTCATCATGCTTTATAATGGTGACTTAACCCTGGAACCAAACAAAACAGAATTCTGTAATCTTTTTTCAAGTGAAGTACTTAAAAACCGTGGATGTGATGGATGTATCCGGGAAATAAATCAGATGAAATCATCCGGAGTAAATATCTCTGAATACAAGATTGATAATTCGTTCTATCGATTAAATGAAGGAAATCTGAAAGGTTCCTTTATATGGGAAAGGAATGGAAGCGAATATGTTACTTCACATGAAATTCCATTTGTAATCGATAGCGGATACTGGAAGATGGATATCCTTCCAATAATCAGATTCTAAAACAGGTAAAAAAAATTATAAGAAATCTATTTTTCTCTTTTCCATGGAGTAGATATACATCGTCTCTTTTCCTGCCTCGATCCTGTCTTTCACGTCATCAGTAACTGTAACCTCAAAATTTTCAAAGCTTTCAAGGTCCATCATCTGAACAACATTCCCGGCAATAGAAATTACCTGGGCATTTCTTCTCTCAACAATAGGCGCATATACCTTTGCTGATACCGGCTGAACAATTGATCGCTTGACACCATCAAAAATACCGACGACATCAAGACGAGCCTTCGCAGCACCATGTTTCCCAGGTTTGGATACAGATATTGACAGGATCTTACACGGTTCATCATCAACTAACAGATATTTTCCTTCTTTCAGCTTACCAACTTCAGTCTGCTCTTTCATAAAACACCTTGGGAAAAGCTGGTTATATTTACGTGTCACCCTTACATAAATACACCGTCCGAATTTGAGCTCAGGGAACTCTCATGGATTTTTATGAAGCTAGTTACACCATATTCACCGCAATACGATCAGCCATTACTCCTCTTATCGGAACTCCAGAGGCCGCAGTAAATACCGGAAACGGGGCCGACGGCACCCCTACGAAATATATAGATAAAATCGCAGAGGATATTGCCGTATCCGTCATTAAGAAGGAACAATTATGCCGTCTTCTCATCAGTGAAGAGGCCGGGAAAGTTGTTATCGGCGGAGATACCGGAACAATCTTTCTTGATCCGGTAGACGGAACCTATAACGCCCTTATGAATATCCCGTTTTTTGCAGTATCACTGGCATATGTGAAAGATGGAGTCCTGAAGGAAGGTTTTGTTGGCAACCTCTCCAACGGTGATATTTTCACCGCGAAAAGAGGTGAAGGATCCTGGTTGAACGGTGTTCCCCTTCATGTCTCTGATGTATCTGAATTACAGGCCAGTGCAATGAGTGTATATGGCAAGCATTTCCAATATGATCGGGTAATCCATCTTATACGAAAGATAAGGAGGTTCCGGCAGTTTGGTGCTTCAGCCCTGGAACTCTCCTATGTGGGCGCAGGGAAGATCGATGGTTTTGTTGATCTTCGAAGGACACTCAGGGCAACAGACGCCGCTGCGGGTATCCTGATACTTGAGGAAGCCGGCGGGATTGTAAGTGACCGGGATGGGAACCCTCTTACCCTTCCTGATGAGGTAAGTATCGGCAACTGTCTTGTCGGGACAAATGCCTCTCTTCATAAAAAAGTGATTGAATATCTTCGGTGAGCAGAATTGTCCACAACCATGAATATTCTTATTGTTAACCGCTATGGCGATCCGGACGTTGAGGAATTCTCCTATGAGCTCGAGAAATTGTTGCACCATCACGGGCATCACACATCAATATATAAAGAAAACCTGCTTGGAGAGGCCCCGCCACTCTTTTCCGGAGAGCATCCACCTGACCTTGTTATTGTAATCGGAGGAGACGGTACAATACTGCTTACGACTCAGCGAATGCCGGTTCAGGTGCCGATTATTGGAATCAATTATGGAGAAGTCGGATTCCTGGCAGACATTGAACCAGAAGAGATGAGCACGTTTGTCTCTCACCTTACAGAGCCGCTCCCATTAGAAGCGCGGATGCGGATTGAACTTCGGATAAACGGGCAACATATCGGGACGGCACTGAATGAAGCATTGATTGTAACAGATCGGCCGGCAAAAATGCTAAAGTTCCTCATCCATATCAATGGAAACGTAGCAGAGCGGTTCAGAGCGGACGGATTGATAATCAGTACTCCGACTGGTTCTACGGCATATGCCATGAGTGCAGGTGGCCCTATTGTAGACCCCCGGGTTGAGGGATTTCTCATGGTCCCCCTTGCCCCGTTTATGCTCTCAAACCGTCCACATCTTATTGACTCTTCAAGAACGGTATCAATAACCCTTGAGGCGACAAAGCCTGCAAAACTTGTCATCGATGGACAGACTGAGATACACCTGGAGACCAGCAGCACTATAGAACTCTCAAAAAGTCCAAGTCCTGCCTTATTTATCGACGCAGGGCAGAATTTTTTTGAAAAGATAAACCGAAAACTTCGTCATCTGTAACCAAAAAGAAAGTTTTAATTCTGTCCCTGTATGATATGCACGAGAGGACTGAGTATCATGCAGGACACAATCCGAACCAGATTTGATTACGCGGAGGCTTCGAAAATTTTAAAAGAGACTCTGAATCTTGACGGGTCTCCTGTCGCATTCAAATTCTGTAAGACAGCAGAAGACATTCCTGAGGGGATGCCTCATATCTCTGAAACGGTCCGTCATTGTCAGATGGTAGGGATGGCGAGGAAAGAAGGGAAGATCTTTTATGCGACCCTTGAAAATCACTCCTGTATGGGTGGGTCCTGGGCTCTTGGACTCAGGGAACTGACACCAAGTCTGAAATCCGGTGAATTTTACTACAAACTGGGAAAATTTGAATCATGGCCTGCCTGTAAAAGGACCATTGATCGCGTCCCCCATGTGGAATCGCTGACCACGCATGCTACCTTATATGCTCCCCTGGAGAAAACGCCCTTTGATCCGACCATTGTTCTGATTGTTGCAAAACCAAAAGCGATGTTAAAACTTGCTCAAAGCCACCTCTACCGTCTTGGTGGTCGAATCACATCAAACTTCTCCGGAATACAGTCCGTTTGTTCTGATGCCTGTGCGCAGGTGTATCTTTCCGGCACTCCGAATTATTCCCTTGGATGTGACGGGTCCAGAAAATTCTCCGGAATCGAGGATGGAGAAATGGTAATGGGCATTCCTATTGAGATGGTCCCGGAAATTGTCGCCTCTTTGAAGATCGTTACCGGAGCAGCAGGATCTTCATAATCTTTTTTTGCGAACCCTCCCCTGAGGGAGAAGAATCTTAACAATGGCAGAATACAGATAGGTACGAGTATCAGGATGCTGAAAAAATATCCAATCGTATTTCTTATCCCCATGTTGGTTTTGGCCGCATCAGGTGCGCCTGTTTACACCGGAGAAGAATTGTTCGAGATTGGGAATGAACACTATGCACAGGGGTCACTTGAAAAAGCAATCGAACTCTGGATGCAGGCGAAACAAATAGATCCTTCCCTCTCTGCGAATGCATGGTATAATACCGGTCTGGCATATGCGGCAATGAAGGAGTATGAGAAGGCGATAATGGCATGGAATGAAACGATTATGCTGGTTCCGAATTCTTCTATGGCCTATGATAATATGGGAACGGCATACGGCCTTCTGGGCAGATATGAAGAAGCAGGCATGGCGTATGATATGGCCATCGCAATAGATCCGGATGTAGTAAAATACCGGATCGATAAAGAGCTTTTATTAAAATCTGCACCAAAGGAAGAGACTCCGTTATCTCCATTGTCTGCATTTCTTGCCCTAATTACTGTGCTTGGAATACTGAGCAGGTATTCCGGGGACTCCTGATTTTTCCCAAAAAGGTTTTTATCGGGCAGGAGATATCCTCATACATGAATCATCGGATATTGACATTCGGTATTATCATACTATTTCTCTGCTTCTTTGGCTCATTCACCGGGGTTCCTAACATTTTTGATAACCAGGAAAATTTCTCCTGTTCATTCGGAGGAGTACTGGCTGATTCATCCATTGTCCCGGAAATTACCGGATTATCAATGACTGTTCCGGACCATGTTCAGGCCGGGACGTATCTCCGGATAGTAGATATTCTCAGAAATCAGGGATTGCACGCTTCAGGCCCCTTTTCCATCGGGTATGTATTGGAAGACCCTCTCGGAGTTTTTAAGGAGAGAATGCTCGGGACCGTCACCATTCAAAACCTTGTTCGTGGCGGGCAAAAAAAGATAAACACAACCTTTCCAGTCCCGCCAGATATCCGGGCAGGAAATTATATGATGACCCGGCTGATAAATCCGGAAGAATCCTTATCTGAAGATTCACGGAAATACCTTTCAGGCGGGAAGAAGGAACTGAAAATACTGGATTATAGTGAGGGACTTACCGGATACACAGATGACCTCATTTACTCCGGCGATGCAGGAACGCTGCTTATTCGTTCCACAATAACGAATACGGCAGGACAAGATCCAATAGAGACAAAAATATCGTATTACCTGTCTCAGTCTGGTCTCATCTCCGATGATCTGATATCCCTTGGAGAATCTGATAATCTGATAGTTCCGGTAGATGAGCAGATCAGAGTCGATTCAACCTTATCACTCCCAGAAGACATTCCCGATGGAGAATATTTCCTGATTTCAGCATTCCTTCCCCTGGAAATGGTCTCCGATGACTCTTCATTATACTGGGTATCAGAAGAACCAATCTCGCTTTCAGTCACCATTCCCACACAAGTCACTTCTGTCCCTGATGTTGTACCTCTTTCATCATCCATAGAGCCAGATATCATGACTGTTAAAACAGATTATCCTGATGTCATGTATATTGGAGAGTCTTCAAAGATTACCGATTCGATAACCAATATCGGATCTTCTACTGCAGGGATAGTCCGGGTTGAATATCTCCTTTCATCTGATGACGACGGTTCAGATGCACGACATCTTGACTGGTGGACCCTACATAATTTGAAAGGTGGCGAGACAAGAACCGGGCAGGTTACCGTTGGGATACCTGGTGGCACTCATACCGGGATTTATTACCTGACAAAAAAGATTACCGTGACATCGAGTCCTCCGGAAAAAAATACAGCCAACAATTTCTGGACCGGGAACCGACCTGTCCGCATTGAATATAATCCGTCGGCACGAATTCCGGATCTGACCCATGTCACAACAAAATTCCCCTGTGCTCAGCCCGGAGATACTGTGGAAATTACCGATACCATTACGAATATTGGAAATGCATGTGCAGACCATACACAGGTTGCGTATTATCTGTCACCCTATGCATCATTCGATCCCTCAACGGCACGATATCTTGGGGTCTGGGAAATCAGCAGGTTATGTGTCGGAGAACAAAAGACCAATACGATCACTGTTTCAGTACCTGCCGACCTTAGTAATGGTGAATATTACTGGTTCTCTGTCATCGATCCCTGCACATTTATGCCGTATTGTGGAGATGAAATGCCTGAACTGGATAAATCAAATAATATTAACATCGGCCGCCTTTATATTGGCCCATGTGTTTTTTGCGGATGCTAACCTGGCTCCACGTTTTCAAATATTATTTTTATTTACACGTTCTAACTGTAATCCATGGCCGGCATAATTCCGGGTATTGCGTCTTCTCCCTCTTCTGATTTAAATGGATTATCTCCTCATAAAATGACTGGAAAAACTGATGAAGAGGGTGCGGAGGAGTCATTTCAGGTTGTGGAATTTCTCCTTGGACAGGAACATTTTGCGATTGACCTTTTTGATGTAAAAGAGGTTGTTGAGTATACCAGGATTACCAAACTACCAAACAGTCCGACATATATTAAGGGTATTATTGATCTACGAGGTGAAATTACCACCATTATTGATTTGAAACAGCAACTGGCAATCACCTCATCCCATGCTGCATCAGAAGAGGAAAAAAGAATTATTGTCCTGGATGATCGGATTACCCATTCAAAAATCGGTATCATGGTAGATGATGTTCTCACTGTCTCGACCTATTCGGCAAGTCATGTGGATGAGACGGCGACATCAGGAGAAGAATCATCTCATATTCTTGGGATAATTAAAAAGAAAATAAAAGATAAGGATAAAGAAAGAACTGAACTTGTAATTTGGCTTGATGTTAAGACACTTCTTCGTGATATGGGTCAGATTTAAATAATCAGAGAGCTTTCTTCTCAAACATCATCTCATAATTTATCACATTTTCTGCAATATCAGCAGAATACTCTCCTGAGCGCCTGATACTGTCGGTTATGTTTCTTAGCGGCACGGCAATGTTCACCGGAAGTGAGAGGAGCTCGGTATTTATTTTTAAGAATGATTCTTCCAGATCATGCATGTATTCTATCATTTTATTTGCCTTTTTCAGATCATGAGTGAAGAATGACTCAACACTCTTTTCAAATGTGGTTAATGCGCCCTCTGATGCTTTCCTGATGTGGCCCTGTATCTCCCCGGCAATTTCTGCCTCCTGGATCTTTTTTGCGTTCAGGGCAATTCTGACACTGTGGTCACCAACCCGTTCTATGATTCGTGCTACCTGAAAGTGAGGAAGCATTTCTGATATGTTCATGTTCATTTTTCGTGATAAGTGAACATTATGCAGAATCATATTTGTCTGACGGGCAATGAGCCAGAATAACCGGTCCACATCATTATCCCGTTCAATCACATCGGTGATAAGATCAGAATCATGCGCGATAAATGCATCAATAGCGTCGATATGCATACTTTTTACAATTACAAACATTCGTTTCAGCGAATTTTGAATCGGCATCTCCAGCGGATTTAAAAGATCTTTTATGAGGATACTGGTATCTGTCTCTTCAATGAACTCAGGGCCGATGACCATGTTGGAAAATTCCCGAAGTTTCATTCGTATGGTCCCGGTCATCCGGTCTTTTGTAGTTATCTGAATGGCATTATATCCGGCGATATAGATCCCGATAAGGAGTCTTAAGAAGAGATCAGGGTCGATTCCGGTATCAATCTCCAGATTTTTCACGCGCTGAATCTGATCTCCGGTTGTATTTTTAGTAATTAACAGCGTCCCGTCTGGTTGTACTATTACACCCAGGGGATCATTCTTCCTGATGTGGGTTGATTCTACCCAGTCTTTCGGAAGGGTGATCACATAGGATGACCCTCCGGTCATTTGAACCCGACGTATTTCCATATTTGATAGTAATTATGTATAGTATCATGAAAATATATATTGTATCTATGTATTTATGTGCTGATTTCTATGTATTTATATAAAATATCCTGTAGGTAACATGCCATGAATAATTCTTCCAGCGATTCAATTCAATTTTTAATAACTGATATCTGGGATACAGATGCAATTGTGACCCTTTACAAAGAAGCCGGGTGGTGGAAGGATGAATACCATCCTGATGAGATACCAGAATTTATCAGAGCATCTTTCCGGTTTTGTGTCGGGGTGCATCAGCCGGCCGGTGAAACAGTAGCAACAGGGAGGATAATCTCTGATGGTACCAGTACCGGAATAATTCAGGATATGTGCGTTTTAAAAAAATTCAGGGGTCAGGGAATTGGCCATAATCTTCTGGCTTTCTTGATTAAAACCGCACGCGATGCCGGACTTTTCCGGATTATTCTGGTCGCAGAGCCTGGCACCAGTCCGTTTTATGAGCAATCTGAATTTATTGCTGATAAAGATAAGATATTTCTTTTATACCAGAAAGGGCGTGACAATGAAGATACATGAAGAAGATTTCCACCCGATAGAGCTTGAGGATAAGGATATTTTTGATAGGATTTATCGGGATTATCCCATTCAACATTCTGAAAATACATTTGGAACATTATTCTGCTGGCGTTCGTATGGTCATTATAAGATTTGTGAACATGAGGGATGTCTCATCATCAAAGGTGAGACTGAAAATTATCATTCATACCGGTTTCCTATCGGCCCTGTAAAACCGGATGTATTTCATGCGACCATTAAACTTGCGCAGAATCTTGGAGAAGAAGCCCCACTTCTCATATTAGAGCCATGGCAATATTCCTGGATGAGGGAGCATTATCCAACCCTGAAATTAAAGCCGGATCGTGAATTTTTTGATTATGTTTATAAATCAGAGATTCTTGCCTCACTTCCCGGTCAGGATTTTTTGTCGGTCAGAAAACAATTAAATAAATTTCGACGGAAATGCCCATCAACGGTAGAACTTATTTCTGAATCCAACATGGATGAAGTTTTGGAATTTTTGGTAAAATGGTGTCAGCAACGTGAATGTGATAAATATACTATTTTAAAACATGAAAAGGAGGCAATTAATGAAGCAGTTCAGTATTTTGACCAACTTGGCTTTTCTGGAATTACGGTAAACCCGAAAGGAGAGATTGGAGGGATTGCAATCTTCGAAGAACTGAATCCTACAACAGCCGTCGTTCATTATGAAAAGGCATTACCTGACTGTGAGGGTATATACAAGGAAGTTAATATCCAGACTGCACTATATCTGAAGGACAGATATCATTACATTAACCGGGAGAGTGATATGGGAATTCCCGGACTTCGTGAAGCCAAAGAGCGATATCATCCGGATCATATGGTAAAATTGTATTATCTGGAAAATTCGTAATTATCATATATAATCTCTTTTTAAAACGAGGTCTCTTTGTATAATAAGAAACTTGAACCGATATATAAGTCAGATTGAAAAGAAGACATTATTAAGGCGTGCATTCTCATTCATTTCAAAGTATACACGAACTATAAGAATTATTTTTGAAAGGTTCGCATTCCACAATAATCTTTTCACCTGGGATTATCATCGTTTATATATACAACGAATTTTATACTTCGTGCATCAATACTACATCTGCGTTCATGAATCTGTTACCGTCAGGTGTCCGGATTTTTTTACTTGCAGGATTGATGGTAGCGTCAGGTATGATATGTCTCATAACCGCAGCAGATTATTCAATCGGGACTATAATTGAGGCAACAGGCCCGGTTCGGGACAGTTTTACCGGCACCTTTTCTCAGGCAGATGGGAATGGTACAAATGTTTCCGGTGTTTATTCAGATTCAGTCATGACCAATGGCGGTTCTCTTTCCCTGACTAAACAGGTAGATATGTCTGAAAAATCATCAGGGCAGGGATTTGAGACACAGAAAGTAGTGGGGTACTCATCAGGAACATCAGGAGGGCATCTGATTGCAGATGAATATGTTCTGACCTCTTCAGATATGTACTCGAATAAGACACAGGGGGCTATTTGCTTTGGAGATCCCTACCTTGTATCTTCATGTATTTCCGGAGAGCAGTCAGCATCATTCTCAATAGCGAATGCAAAGACTCTGACCCTGGCATCGGCAGGCAGAAGTTCGAATGGGACTCTGGATTACTCCCTTTCAATTGGAACCCCTCAAAGCAACGCTTCAAACCCAGGATTAGAAGGAACAGTCATCTCTGCCATTCATGGAAAGACCAAAACACAATCCGGAGAAGTTTCGCTCTATGACAGGACACTCATTTCAGGACTTATTACCACCTTCACCAGATTATATCATGGCGGGGAACAGCAGGAACTTTCAGAGATGACTTCCACAACCGGATCAGTTCATGATAAGACCATACTGGAACAGAAATACAGCCAGAATGATACCACATCAGGAAAAATCAGTTCCGGTACTGCTGTATATGCCCAGGATGTTATGACCAATGGAGGAAAGACTCATGAAACAAGACAGATATCCGGTTCTGGCAGCATCTCTTCTGAACGATTAGTTGAATATACTTCAGATGGGGATAGATCTATTCAGGCTTCAGAGCATGTAGTCGCTACCCGGATGAGCGAGGGCCAGGAAGATTCAGGAACACCTGCCTGTGCTCTTGGTGGAACCACATCATCCGGAGAAGAAAAATCTCCGTATAAGCAGGCATCAGCACAGACCGGGATCGCCGGAGTATCATCCGCACGGATCAGCAGTACCACCAGGATCAGTGATCCTGAACGATCAGATGAGTTGAATCTTGAATATAATGCCAATGTTATGATCCCGATCGGATTTAATGCATCGATGGTTCAGGAGATGAAAGATACCGATAATGACGGGCGGTTTGAAGATCTGAATGGGAATGGACGTCTTGATATGCATGATCTGGTTCTTTTATTCCAGAACTTCCGATGGATTGGTGAGAGCAACCTCTCCCTTCGGATTGATTTCAATAAAAACGGGCGTGCTGATTATGCAGATATTGTCACGATATTCAACTCTATGAATCAGACGTCATCAAAATAAGGAATTTAAAAAAAGTTCTGGGTTGCATAAAAATACTCCCCGTCAAATCGGGTCCCGATACCAATTTTTTCAATCGTCGGGTTGATGAGGTTTTTATTATGCTCAGGACTATTTATCCATTCAATCATCATGACATCCGCGACATCTTCTGGTGTTGTAGGATCAACAAATCCGGTATATGCCTTCCCGATCGTATGTCCTGCTGCTATCCGTATTATATTTTCAGCAATACCGGTCCTGATACTGCCATCGTCCATTCTTCGTGTTACATCATATCCCATCAGTTCAGCTCTTCCGGTCGGGTCAATTCCTTCAGGGGTATAATGGGAAAAGTAGGATCTCCGTATCATATCGGTTGTATGATCCAGGGCAAGGGTGCAGAGATCGGTATCAAAGGTAAGGGGTGAAAGGCCAAGATATTCCCTGTATTTATTTGTTTTCAGAAAAAGGTACCCGGTTATCTGGTCATTGTATGATTCTGAATAGAGATTTTGAGGATAGGAGATAGATATCGGATCAGGATAGACAAAAATATTGTCTGTTTCATCCGTCTCCTGAATCATACCCGTATAATCAATAATTCCTATCAGGTAATAGAAGCCTGGTGGGATATGTTCAGGTATCAGGTCATCAGATATTCCCTGTTCATTCATGTATCCATATATTGAAAAGACTTGTTCCTCCCGAAGGCGGCATCCATCGATGATATCCCTTTCCGGAGAGAGGAGGAATAACAACTTGCATGATCCGGCAGCGTCAGTATTTGTGTTTAGAATCCTGTATGTTATTGTGAAGGGTGAATTTGGCGATGAGGAATTGGTGCTGACAGAATCAATAGAGAGTTGTAGATTTGGATCTCCTCCTTTCCAGGGAAGATTTTTCCGGATGTAAACCGGCTCAGGGGAAGTGATGGTATTATCAGAAAAAATAATTTCTGGTTCGTATGCCCGGATACTGACTTTCACAAAATACTCTCCATCCCGAAGATCCATCGGCACATCAAAGGAAAATGGGATTTTTCCCCTGGTTCCTGGTGCCATCACATCTGTCCCTCTGCTTCCAAGCCAGATAGATTGGATCCCCTGGGTTGCGTTCTGCGTAAGTAGCACATCCATTGAGATATGACTGGCCGGTACCGGGCCACGATTGGTTACAATAACAGAACCTGAAATAGGTTTACCGCTTTCTACCGAATTGGGAATGATGAGATCAGAGAGGGAGAGGTCAGGGGTAAGGGTATAGGGAGTTGATCGATTGTCTGTCTCTTCTGACGTTAAATCCGCTTGTAATGGAGAGATTATGATGAGACAGATGAATAAAAAAACCAGAGTACTTGTGGGTTTGGACCAGATCATACTGATCTATTGATCATTATCTCTTACAAGCTTGCAGGAAATATTCAGAGAAAGGAGGTGAGATCTCTGGTATGGGAATTTCCCAGATGATCCCGTGCTGCACTGGTTATCATCCGGCCCTGGGGGGTTCTTTTTAGAAATCCGATTCTGATAAGGTATGGTTCATATACATCCTCAATGGTCCTCGGCTCCTCACCGACTGATATTGAGATGGTTTTCAGACCGACCGGGCCGCCGTCAAAGTCATTGGCAATCACTTCGAGGATTCTTCTGTCCAGGATATCAAGCCCTTTCTGATCCACGCCAAGCGCAAAAAGTGCAGTATTGGCGATATTTTGGTCTATTGATCCCGTGCCCCTGACGATTGCATAATCATATGCTCTTTTTAGCAGTCGGTTCGCAATCCGGGGTGTTCCTCTGGACCGTCCTGCAATCTCTGCAGCCCCTTCAGGAGTGATGGGAATGCCCAGAATTCCGGCTGATCGAGTGACGATTACCGTAAGTTCGGATGGATCATACAGATCAAGCCGCAGGATGATACCGAACCGATCCCTGAAAGGAGAACCGAGAAGACCAAGACGGGTGGTTGCACCGATGAGAGTAAACCGCTCCAGGGGAAGCTGTATGGTCCGTGCTGAAGGCCCTTCACCGATCAGAAGGTCAATTGTATAATCCTCCATGGCCGGATAGAGTATCTCTTCAATGACCGGAGACAACCGATGAATTTCATCAATAAATAAAAAATCCCTATCCTTCAGAGGGGTAAGGAGAGCTGCCAGATCTCCAGGCCTGTCGAGCACCGGACCGCTTGTCGTCTCGATGTGTGAATTCATCTCCTGGGCGATGATGTGTGCAAGCGTGGTTTTTCCAAGACCCGGCGGTCCAGAGAAGAGGATATGATCAAGCGGCTTATTTCGTTTCCTGGCGGATGTAATCGCCACCGTTAGCGCATCCTTTATCGAATCCTGACCAATAAAATCTGCCAGAAGCCCTGGTCTGACGGAGGGTTCATCCTGCTCTTCATCATGGTTTACCGGGCTTACAAATCTGGTCTGCATGGTTTCTCACTTTTTCCGAAGGAATACGAGGGCTTCCCTGACAAGTTCTGATGAGGATACGGTTTCTGTATCCAGTGCTGATCTCTCTAAAGCTCCCATTGCTTCCTCACGACTATATCCCAGAGATAACAATGCAAGAACGGCGTCCTGGATTTTTGTTGATGAAGTGGGTGTTTGCGGATACTGAATCTTCAGTTCTGATACCTTTTTCTGAAGCTCCAGGATGATCCGTTCTGCTCCCTTCTTCCCAAGTCCCTGGACCTGTGATAATATCTCTGGTTTTTTGGATGAGATGGCATCACAGATTTCAGGAAGAGATAGTCTGCTTATAATTGCAAGTCCGGTCTGTGGGCCGATGTGAGATACTGATATGAGAAGGCGGAACATCTCTGTCTCTTCAGGAGTATAAAAACCATACAACTGCATGAGATCCTGACGGATGATAAGTTCTGTATACAGAATAATCTCATCATCTTTTGTGATAGAGGTAAGGACTGATTCCGGGACACGGATGCGATAACCAATCCCCCCTGCCTCAACAATGACCGATCCTGTTTCATATCCGATAACCAGACCCCTGATTCGTGCTATCATCTCATCCTCATCCAGTTCACATGACAAAGTGCCAGTGCCAGTCCGTCAGCAGCATCATCCGGCTGTGGTATCTCTGAAAGACGGAGCAGTCGCGTAATCATCATCTGGATCTGTTTCTTGTCGGCCAGACCGGATCCGGTAATCGCGAGTTTTACCTGCTTTGGTGTATATTCAAAGACCGGAATCTGATGTTTCGCCGCAGCAAGAATGATAACTCCTTTTGCTTCACTGACCTGCATCGCAGTCGTGGTATTGCGGGAGAAGAAGAGTTTTTCACATGCAAGACAGGCGGGGGCATAGGTGCGGATAAGATTCTCTATTGAATCATAAATTGAGAGTAATCTGACCGGTGTATCTCCGGTTTTCGGGGTGGTCTCAATACATCCCCATTCATATGCAACCGGAGTATTTTTTTCCTTACCGACAACGCCATATCCACATCTGGCAAATCCTGGATCGATGCCAAGAACTGTTTCATTTCCGGTGTTCACATCAATTACCTTACAATTCCTGAACTAGATGTCAATGTTTTTATGCAGCTTGCCATTTTCTTCATCCATATGTTCATTCCAGATCCCCCGGTGGGCAATGAGCCATTCCTGTGCATGTAAAGCCTCCCCTTCAGGAACTGCCCTGATATATGATCCATCTTTTGTCAGAATCCGCTTCTTCACGGTGTCATTCAGGTGTACCGGGAGAATTGTTGAGATTATCTCTCTTCGAATCCTCTGATCCAGGATGGGAAATAGTACCTCTATCCTCCTGTTCAGATTCCGTGGCATGAGGTCCGCACTCCCCATAAGGACAATCTCATCCCCTCCATTATGGAAATAGTAAATTCTTGAATGCTCCAGGAACCGTCCGACGATAGTGGATACTGAAATATTTTCAGATACTCCTGGTATCCCTGGCCGAAGACAGCAGATCCCCCGTATCTGAAGATCAATCTTTACACCGGCCTGTGACGCACGGTACAATGCCCGAATCATCTCTGCATCCTGCAGGGCATTTAATTTCAGGATGATATGGCCGTCCTGATGCTCTTTCTGGCGCTGAATCTCCCGTTCAATAAGAGAGAGAATTCCCCGTCTGATGTATTTTGGCGAGACCATCAGATGGTTATAGGCCATATAATTTGAGTATCCGGTCAGGGCATTAAAGAGATTTGAAACATCCGAAGCGATCTCTGGATCAGCCGTAAAAAGACCAATATCTGTGTAAATTCGCGCAGTTGTAGCATTATAATTCCCTGAACTCATGTGGACGTACCGAATGATTCCTTCACGTTCTCTTCTGACAATGAGACACAGCTTTGCATGGACTTTTAGTCCCATAATTCCATAGACAACATGGACTCCGGCATGTTCCAGGGCTTTCGCCCATCCGATATTATTCTCCTCATCAAACCGTGCCTTGAGTTCTACCACAACCGATACTGCCTTCCCATTTTCTCTGGCATCAAGAAGGGCCGCAATGACTGGTGATTTTGCACCTGAACGGTACAAGGTCATCTTAATTGCGAGAACATCAGGGTCATGGGCCGCCTGGTTTACCAGCTGGATGACCGGCTGAAAACTCTCGTAGGGATGAAAGAGAATAAAATCCCGTGCCTTGATTTTTGTAAAGAGGTTCTGTTCGTTCTCTATCTTTTTCGGAACAGAGGGGATGAAAGGAGTATCTTTCAAATCCGGCCGGTTAATGTCTACAAGACACATGAGATCAGCCATACCAACCGGCCCTGACAGCCGATAGAACATATGGGGAAATCCGGCCATCTTCTCTGCCATCATGGAACAGACCGATTGATCCATCCATGAAGAGACTTCAATTCTGACAGGTCTGCCTACCCAGCGGCGTCCGATAGATTCCTGAACTGCAACGAGCAGGTCATCTGCTTCATCTTCCTCTATCTCAATGTCTGCATCCCTGGTCACTCTGAATGGATAGGCTGCCCTGACGTCCATTCCCGGGAAGAGAAGGTCCAGATTTTCTGCAATAACCTCTTCTAAGAATATGAATTCATGCCTTCCCCGAATGTTTTGTCCATCACCAACCACCGGTACCGGGATAAGGCGGGGAAATAATTTATTTGGGATCTTGATCCGTGCAAATAAATCCTCTTTATGCCCTCGTTTTCTGAGTATCACGGCAAGATTTAATGCAAGATTAGAGATGAACGGAAAGGGATGTGACTTATCAAAGGCAAGAGGTGTAAGTACTGGAAAGATTTCTTTAATAAAATAATTACGAATATTATATTTTTGTTCTTCATGTAAGGTTTCATAGGTATGAATGATGATGCCTTCTTCTTTTAAGGCAGGAATTATGTCATCATTCCATGTTTTCACAGCTTCTTCAAGGAGAGGAACAAGTGTATGATATATGGCGTCCAGTTGTTCTCCGGGTGAGAGACCATCAGGAGATGCCTTGGTTACTCCTTCCTGTAGCTGCTGATGAAGACCTGATACCCGGATCATAAAAAATTCATCCAGGTTATTTGCAAAAATGGATAAAAATTTCACCCGTTCGAGAAGAGGATGAGAATGATCCTTTGCTTCATCCAGAACATGACGGTTAAACTGAATCCACGAGAGTTCCCGGTTAAAATACAAATTAGGATTTTTCAGATGTGGATTTCGTGAAAAAGTTGTATGTGAACTCTCCTGTTCTCCTTCCATTTCTTTTCCAGAATTATAATGAGAAAAAAGAATAAGTAATTGACGGCGATGGAAGGAGATTAGAGATCTGTTCCACTCTCATAATGAAAAGACTTCATAAAGTTTTTGATAAATCCACTTACCGATGATTTGTCAGAGAACGACATAACCACCGATGAAGACTGATTATTACCACGTGCCTCCAGGGAAGATCCAGAAAATCCGGTGCTTACCCGACCAACATCAGCATATCCCTGGGCTGAGATCCCATAATCTAAACCTTCAGCCGTCTTTAATCCATCCTCTGGATATTCTAACCCTTCAATCATCGGGGTGTCGTTCCATGAGGTAAGATTTGTCTGATTTGAACTATTTCCTTCATCAGCAAGGACAGGGAATGATATCATACATATCATACAGATACATAGTATCAAAAAGCCGAATATTTGTTCCAGGTACATGTCTTTTCTACTGGATTTCATAGTTCTATCATATTAATTGGCAGGTATTAATGAATTGTTTGTGGTCACAGATGAACTGGGTGGTATTAAAACTGAATGATAGCATGCTTAATTTTTTCCGGAGTCAGAATAAAATCAACTCCTCCAGTCTCTATTGCCGCCTGTGGCATACTTTTAATGGGTGCAGTTGCCGGGTCCTGTGCAATGGTAATCGCACCTAATGTATGCAGAAAATATATACCATCAGCACCATCTCGTCCCATACCGGTCAGTACAATGCCCATGATAGAATCATCAGTTTTTTTCTGCATTGACAGCATGGTCAAATCAACAGCTGGGCGGACACCATGTAGTTTCTCACTATTATTGAGGGCAAAGGTTCTATTATTTTTTATCAGAAGATGGGATCCGGCAGGAGCAATGTAGATATGTGGCGCTGCCAGTTCCTCTCCTTCACTCGCGACAGAAACCGGCATTTTTATAAGTGATGAGATATGGTTGGCTAAAGTCCGGGTAAAGGTCGGAGGGAGATGCTGTACGATAACAATGGCTGCATTCACAACTGGAAAATCAGAGAAAATTGATTCCAGTATATACGGGCCGCCTGTAGATGAACCGATTATGATGATTTTCATTCTGTAGTTGTTCCATTGCCGGTTTGATTCCGTACAAAACCCATAAAAAACGTGGTTTTTTCAATAAGATCCTCATTATCAAAAGGCTTTGTTATGTAATCAACAACATACTCCTGAAGACCAATCATTTTTGCATCAGGAGCATTCTTTGCGGTGAGCATTACAATTGCGATCCCCTGCTCAAGACTATTATCAAGAATTGCCCGGATGGTATCCCACCCATCCATCCCCGGCATCATGATATCGAGAAGTACGACTCCTGAAAATCCTTTTTTTAAGAGATCAATACATTGCCCTCCACTATCTGCAGAAATGATATGAAATCCTGCATCAGAAAGGATGGTCTTTACCGCTATTCTGACATGCGCATCGTCATCCACAATCATTACATCTCCTTTATGCTCTGCCATTTTCTTCCCCCTGTTTTTGGATAATAGTCTGTATCAGTCCTTCTCTTTTTTTAAGAAATGTATCCGGATTTTTCTTGAGGTGAAGATGAAACATGGATCCTTTTCCTGCACCGGCACTCTCAACGGTAATAATCCCATGATATATTTCAGCTACCCTCTTGGCAATTGCAAGGCCAAGGCCATGTGACCCACGCTCATGACGGGAGTTGTCAGCGCGGTAAAACTCCTCAAATACCCTTGAGATATGTTCTGGTTCGATTCCAATTCCTTCATCTTTGATAGAGAGCATTACGGAATCTCCCAGATCTGTTGCATCAATAGTAACATTGCCATTAATAAATGAGTATTTAATTGCATTCCCGATGAGATTTCCTAAAATGGTCTCAAAATGCATCGGTGACATCAATACCTGATACTCATCCGGAATATTGTTTGTAATTTTCAGACTTTTCTGATGAATAAGATAGGCATTGTCACTCACTATCTGATCGATCATTTCCCTGATATGTATCTTCTGGATGTCAGAGATCATATAAAGGCTGTTCATCTGTGCGAGATCAAGAATTGTAGTGACCAGTTTTCTGATGGTAGAAACATCCTCTATGGTATTATCCAGGAGTTCGCACAATTCGGGATCAGTTACTTTTTTCCTGATGTATGGAAGAATCGCAACAAGAGGTGTGAGTGGTGTCTTCAGATCATGACCGATTATCTGGATAAACTCATCCTTCTGTTTTAACAAATCCTCTATCTGAACAGTCCTTTTCCGTACCCGGTAATCAAGATCCCGGTTCATATCAAGGAGCTGGGTCCGCATCTCATCCAGTTCTATCGTCTTCTTCTCAAGCTCGGTAGCATATTTCATCAGGTGATTCTCTACGTCTTTCCGTTCAGTTGTATCCTGTAATATGCCAAAAGAACCCTGAACGATCCCTTTCTTAATTAATGGTTTCCCTTTTATCCGGAGGTATTTAAATTTCTCCTCCTCCAGACTAATTCTGAACTCAAAATCAAATTCAATTCCCTGTTTCACAGCGAGAGGAAAATAATGAAGAAATTTATCAGTATCATTCGGATAGGTACGGGAGATAAAATCATCAATGACCACGTCATTCCGGTCAGGGGGGATTCCAAGCAGAGAGAAGACTTCAGGCGAGACTCTGAATCGTTCCAGATGATTATCATATGACCAGACACCCATCCTTGCAATTCTCTGGGCCTGTTCAAGTTTCCATTCAATATCTGACAGTAGATCACCGTATTGCTTCCGTCTGGATATATCCCGTATGACCCCTTCAATCCCCTGAAGCATCCCATCGTCATCATAGATAAGACGGCAACTGATCGAAGAGTAAATAATCTTCTGATCCCGGGTAATCAGCTGAATTTCATAGTCTTTCACTCCTTCACTACTGATAATATCAGAAAGAAAAATCGGCCAGAACTCAGGAGGATGGACAACATTTTCAAGAGATGTTCCTTGCAGATTTTCTACTGACTGATATCCAAGGTTTTTCACCATCGAGGAACTGACCTTGATGAGATATCCTGATTTATCAGTCATAAAATACATATCTCCAATCTGATCGATGAGACTTTGGAATTTCTGTTCGCTTTTCGCGAGTGTTCCTTCGATCTGACGTCTGGAAAACCGGGTTTCGATAATCCCGGCAAGAACCATCAAAGTAGTCAGTTCAACCTGTATCCACCGCCGTTCTTCTGCTGCATCCCAAAAAATTAGTATTCCGGTGAGATACGAATCCCTCATAAGGGGGACCATTACCAGTGAACCTGACTCCCGTTCTTCAAGCAACTTTTGAATAAATCCGGTTGTTTGCTGTTTTCTGAAAATTATCGGTTGATGAGACTTCAGCTCTGACATAATAGATAAAAATTGCGGGTCGTTTCGGAGTTCATCCATATCAGTTCCGATTAGAAACCCGTACCGATGAGACCAGAGAAACCGTTCCTGGATAGATTGAGGCGGTGAGATCTGATCAATTTCCAGGTACGATGAATATTGCACCTTCATGACCGCACCCACACGACTCATTATCTGCTGAATCTGCTCTTCAGGATGCATATCCAAAAGATGTGAACTGATTATTTCCCTGATAAGGCCATGAAGGGTATTGATTCGATTTTGCTCAGTACTCAGATAATATTCAGCGGTGATGTCACATCCGGATATGAAGATCAACGTTTCCTGTTTCTCATCAAGAAATGATGTTATGGCAATTCGATAGCAATGAACCAGATCATCATCGGAGTGAAATAGTATATTTTTATGTGTGGATTTATAAGTCCCGGTTCCTACTTCGGTAATGTCCTGACTCAAGTCACGAAAGGGGCTGTCAAAAGTGAGTATATTAAAAGAGAATGATTCTTGTTCTAAAGGAATCTTTAAAATATCCTTAAATTTCTGATTCGCAAGAATAATTGTTCCTGTCAGATCTATGATACAGGCAGGGCCGGGCATATTCAAGAGAAGAGAAATAAGAGTCTGTTCAGACTGAACACTGTGCCCTGTATTATCTTTGATGTTCAATCTGGTCCCCCTGTTCTATTATCTGGGATGGATAGTTATAAACATATCAGATATCACCCAAAGGTCGGTATCAGGTACTCGTAAATGGTTATAAAACAGAAATCTTAGTCATATTTTTATGAAGAAGGATTCAATCACCCCAAAACAAAACCCCGTTCTCATTGAAATCCCACTATCTCGTGATCTTTTACAAAAAGAGCTCTCAGTTCTTCATTCTTTGAATAGAAAATATTCAGGCAAAGAGATCGCACTGGATGTCAGGGATCAGACACTTATCGCACAGTTATGGAAACTTGATCCCACCCAATATGAATATTCTATCAACGAATTCATCACGCGTACAGGTCTGAATGATCACTATCTGGCTGGGTTAGAAAATCCCTTTTCTTTACTTCTAAATAAAATAGTCTCAATCGGGAGTTATGGAATCCGGTATCGGAAACGGGTATATGCAGGCTATGCTGATGAGCGGAAAGTCACCGGAAGAAAAGAGAAGGAGTCTGAGCGGGGATCTTTTTTCTATGCTGAAGGAAATTCATTCTCTCACCAAACACATCCTCTTCCGGATGAGTACCTGGATCAGATCATTTGCGGTGATAGTGAAGAGATCCTCTCTCGCCTCCCTGAAAACTGCATCGATCTTATTATTACCTCTCCTCCATACAATTTTGGTCTTGAATACTCATCATCAGGAGACAGTGCTCACTGGCAGGCATACCTGGATAAACTCTACCGGGTCTTTGCCCAGGGTATCAGGGTACTGAAATACGGGGGACGGTTCATTGTAAATGTCCAGCCTCTGTTCTCAGATTATATTCCCCTTCATCATCTCATTTCATCATTTTTCATGAATCAGAAGATGATCTGGAAAGGTGAGATCCTCTGGGAGAAGAATAATTATAACTGTAAATATACGTCATGGGGGAGTTGGAAAAGTCCCAGCAGCCCGTATCTGAAATATACCTGGGAATTTATCGAGATTTTTTGTAAAGGGACATTGAAAAAGAGTGGAAAGTCAGAGGATGCAGATATCTCTGATGAAGAGTTCAAATCATGGGTTGTAGCAAAATGGTCAATCGGACCTGAACGGAGGATGAAACATTTTAATCATCCGGCTATGTTTCCAGAAGAGCTTGTTGAACGGTGTCTGAAATTATTTAGTTTTCAGGGCGATATCATTCTGGATCCCTTTAACGGGGCCGGGACAACGACAGCTGTTGCAGCAAGAACAAACCGCCATTTTATTGGCCTTGATATCTCATCAGAATATTGTGATTGTGCCAGGGAAAGATTACTTCAAATCCCTGCCTCTTCAGACAGAAAAAAGGAGAAACAAAAAAAGACATCTGAAAAAAGTGTTCTCACATCTTCTTTCGAAACACCGAAGCGAAGAGGACGCCCGCCAAAACAACGGGTATTGACAGAGGAGTCTTCTCAGCACCATCTTGACCGGTTTTATTCTGATGGATCGTAAGGGACTCTGTTGCAAACTTCAGATTGGATAAAGCCTGGGGATGTGCCGGTTCAATCTGAAGGGCTCTCTCTGATGCATTTATTTCTTCTTCATATTGAGCCAGGCCACCATGTGCAGTTCCTTTCAGCACCCATGCTTCCACCAGAGTAGGGTCTTTTTCCAGTGCAGCCTCAGCTGCGGTCAGGGCTTCCTTATACCGCCCGGTTTCAATGTAGAGTGATGCATGCGCAGCCAGTACGAATGCATTATTCGGATGAGACTGTTCTGCCTGCTTCAACAGATCTTCTGCCTCTGAATATTCACTTTTCTGAGAGAGCAGACTTGCCTTTGTTATCTGGGCAAGATAAAAATCTGGCTGGATCTGTAGTGATTTATCTATCAGGTTCATTGCCTCTTCATAGGATCCCTGTCCTGCGGCATCAACTGCCTGGTTATAGTATGATAATGCATCAACAACAGGTCCTTCAAGCCCTGCTGATGCCGGAACTATACAAAGGAGCACCATGCCGATGCAGAATAAAAAGAACTTTGTCTGCGCTTTTTGATCGAAGAGACTCATCCTATGTACTCGGCTTCCATAATTTAAGGAATTGTCGGATTTTCTAGGTCTAATCCAGATTAACCGAGGAATCGGGTCAGACACCATTCGAGCCTGTTATATGTTAGCATGGCACAAAGATGCATGGATATGTTTGGGTTACCAACAGAAACTATTGTTATTGTAGGCGGAGCTTTTGTTTTCTTTACCATTCTTCTCATTCTCTGGGGTCTGTATTTCAGAGGTGAGGCATAATGGCTGATGGAGCAACCATTGGAATTGTAGTAATATATTGTCTGGCAATGATTGGGATCGGGGGATGGGCATCCCGGAAGATAAAAAATACTGAAGATTATCTTGTAGCAGGCCGCTCTCTTGGATTCTGGGTATTTGTTCTTCTTATGATCGGAACTGTATGTTCCGGAATGTCTCTCCTTGGAGTCTCCGGGCTTGGATTTAAATTCGGATGGCCGACCATCTGGGAACAGATATTTGTTCCACTCTCGATAGCCTTTTGTATCATCTTCTTTGGAGTGAAACTGCATGCTATTACCCGTAACACCGGGTACATGACCGTGCAGGATTACCTGGCCCACCGGTATGAAAGTCCGACCGCCCTTCGAACGTTGTCAGCAGTAGCAGGAATAATTGTATCGCTCATCTATCTGGTCGGACAGTATACTGCAATAGCTATCGTTCTTATGTGGCTTTTTGAGATTCCACTTTGGCTGGCACTTATCATTGCAACCCTTGTTGTAACGATTTATACGACCATCGGCGGTCTGTATGCTGTTGCCTGGGCCGCACTGATCCAGTCTTTTATTCTCATCCTTGGCGTTGTCATCATGGCACCGATCATTATCTTCTATGCCGGTGGGTTTACTCATGTCAATGAATTCATGGCATCAGTAAATCCTGATCTGGTTCAGCCCTGGATGGCGGGAGGGATGGTCTTTACTCCTGCATACCTGGTCTCTTTCGGAGTTTTATTGATCATCGGTCTTGCCTGTGCACCCCATGTCATTAATAATATCCTTGCCGTGAAAGATGCCCGGCTTTTTACCTGGGCTCCACTTCTTGGATTCCTTATCTATGGGGTCGTCATGTTTTTATTAAAATTTGCCGGATTTGCAGGCATCGTCCTTGTACAGGAAGGAGTATTCACTCTCCCGGATGTTCCAAATGCACAGGATTTTGTAATTCTATATGGAATACAAAATGCGATCCCCCATATTGCTCTGTGGTCTATCTTTGCCGTCATTGTACTTGCCGCGGTCATGTCAACTACTGACCGGCTCATGCTGACTATCGGTGCCATGTTCTCATGGGATATTTATAAGAAGATCATCAGACCAAATGCCCCAGATACGCAGGTTCTCCTCATGAGTAAGATAGTCGTCATTCTTTCAGCCCTGGTTACCATGATAATCGCATTAAACCCCCCGGAGATGCTCGCGTTCCTTATCTGGATGGGAATTGGTGTGATGCTCTCAACCTTTGCCGTTCCGCTTCTTGCCGGTCTATACTGGCGCCGGGCTACCCGGATGGGCGCAATCATCAGCATGGCAGCAGGTCTTGTATCTGCGGGAATATTCGGAGCATATTATCAGTACGTGGCTAAACTTCCGCTTCATTTCAGTTTTTATGCGGTAATTATCTCATGCATTGCAATGATTATTGTCAGCCTGTGCACGAAACAAACCAGTGAAAAAGTGCTTGACGAGACGAAAACCGGATGGTACATCCGCTGTCGCTGATAGTTTTATTTTCATTGTATACTCTTTTT
This sequence comes from Methanospirillum hungatei JF-1, assembly GCF_000013445.1. Classification (NCBI taxonomy): domain Archaea; kingdom Methanobacteriati; phylum Methanobacteriota; class Methanomicrobia; order Methanomicrobiales; family Methanospirillaceae; genus Methanospirillum; species Methanospirillum hungatei. The sequence continues at coordinate 986,370 of NC_007796.1, read as the reverse complement.
TTTTTTCTCCCGGTCCCATATTCCGATCATCGGGAATTATTAACTGAATGAGTAGAAGAACTATAAGTAAGACAATGGAACACCCATCAAAAACGTCTATCATAAAAGCTGCAGGACTGGTATTTGGTGATATCGGGACCAGTCCCATTTACACTCTTGCAGTTTTATTCCTCTTCCTTCCGCCCACTCCGGAAAATATCATGGGTGCAGTATCCCTGATCTTCTGGACGCTTCTCATCATGGTCACCGTTCAGTATACCTTCCTTGCCATGCGTCTTTCTGAAACCGGTGAAGGAGGCACTCTCGTCCTAAAAGGGATTCTTATTCCGCTTTTAAAGAAACCGAAGGGAGTGGCAGTATTTACCCTTCTTGCTACCCTTGGTATCTCTTTGATGATCGGTGAATGCGTTATCACTCCGGCGATATCGATACTCTCCGCGGTTGAGGGCGTCCGGCAGATTCCCGGATTTGAACTCATTGCCCAGGACTGGCTGATTTTCCTTGCAATCCTTATTGCCCTGGGTTTATTTTTATTCCAGAAGAGAGGAACTGAAGGGGTTTCCCGGACCTTCGGACCGGTTATGGTCATCTGGTTTTTAACATTATTCATATCTGGTGCGATTTCAGTCGCTTTCAGCCCGGAGATACTTTTGGCCATCAATCCCATATATGCAGTAGAATTTTTTATCCATAATGGACTTCTGGGCTTTTTCTCATTATCCATGATTGTCCTGTGTGCAACCGGGGCTGAGGCATTATTTGCCGATATGGGCCATCTTGGCCGTGAACCCATTCAATATGCCTGGGGATTTGTTTTTATTGCGGTATTTTTCTCATATCTGGGTCAGGCAGCATATTTACTCAGGAATACCGATGTCATAAACCCCTTGTTTGAGATGATATTTTCATTATCTCAAATACTATACATTCCATTCCTGCTTCTCATGATTATTGCAACCATTATCGCTTCACAGGCGGTCATAAGTGGTATTTTCTCTATTATTTACCAGGCAATTACCACTCATCTTCTTCCCATGCTCCCGGTTGATTATACATCTGATGAACTCAGGACCCAGATTTACATCAACACCGTAAACTGGCTTCTTTGTATTGCGGTCATCTGCGTTCTTCTCATATTCCAATACTCAGAACGACTGGCAAGTGCCTATGGTCTTGCCGTGACCGGAACTATGTCCATCACCGGTTCATTTATGATTGCCATCTTCCTGCAACGCCGTAAATACCTCTATATGGGAATAGCACTCATTGTGACTTTGGTAGATATCACCTACTTCCTGTCAACGGTATCCAAGATCACTCATGGTGGTTATTTATCACTCGTTATCGCAGCAATTCCATTCACCATAGTTATCATATACACCTCCGGACAGCGGGCGTTGTACCGGTCCATGAAACCGATGGGTCATGATCAGTTTATCAAGAAATACACCCGTGCATATAAAACCGCCCGCCATCTCCGGGGGACAGCCCTGTTCTTTGCCCGCTCTTTAGACCAGGTTCCGGCATACATCTCCCGGACGATGTTTAATAATGAGATAATCTATGAGGAAAATGTCATTATCTCTTTGGATATCAAGGATGAGCCATATGGATTTTCATGGCATTTCGATAAATCAATAGAACCTGGTCTTTCCCATCTCTCCATCAGTTACGGATACATGCAGATTATTGATCTGATGCGAATCATTCGTGATGCCGGAATAGAAGAGAAGACAATCTTTTATGGGATGGAAGAGATTGTCACCCGAAATATTATCTGGAAAATATTCAGTGCCATTAAGAGACTTTGTCCATCATTTGTCCAGTATTACCGGCTACCTTCCCATAAGGTTCATGGGGTAATAACCCGGGTGGAACTCTAATTGTCCGTAGATTTCCGTTCACTCCTTTTTTGAATTAATTGCTTCCTGGTCAGCCAGATATGGAGGGTACACAGGATACAAAATGGCCCCCACAGAAATGAATGATTCCGGATTGATATGAATTTATCATAAAGACCAAAGGTCAACGGGGTGATGATACCCGGTTCAGTAATTTCAAGACCGGAGACAATCATGAAAACTGTACAGGCCATGAGAGCATAAGCAACCAGGCAATGAACGTCCCGTCAGCTCATGTCAATCTTACATTATCTGATAGAAGCGGATAATTTATTGCTGCATATGTCAAGATATGATATTCAGGTGATTCACAAATGTGCACCGTAGGCGGACCTGTTGATATCGAATTTGATGAAGGATTGAAAGCAAAGAATTACAAGTGTAAAGACTGTGGCGGCAGTTTTAGTTCCCTTGGTAAGAATATCAGATGTCCTACCTGTGGTTCTGATAACTGCGTTCCGACATGAATGTTCTTTTACAGGAAGGGTATCTCTGTATCCAGGCCCCACTGTCATTTCTATTGATAGGAAGGGTTCTCTCCCCCTTTCATCTTTTTATCGAAATGTACGGCGATGAATATTGTCACTATCTGGAAGAGGGGGATCTGGTTGTGGTTTCTGCACCTGAAGGAGGGGAGATTGGACAGGCGATGATACTTTTAGAACTCATCCGGAAGTATCATGCTCCCCTGGTAGTCCTCCCCAAAGGACATCCGGGGAGTAAACGACTTACCATGGTTGTGTCTGCCGGAGATCATATCGAGATAAACTGCTCAATACAGCGGGGGACCCATCCTGAACAACATCTGCTCTGTGGTTCTGAAGATTTGGCAGGAATAGTACTGAAACGATCAGAAATGGGAGTTGATATAACCGGGGGAGATCAGATGTCCATAACGTCACTGGATCGGATGATTATTCCTTCTCTTTCCTGATAGAACCCTCATTTTTAAATATTGTTGTGAACCCTTCTGATATACTTTTTATTTTTCTTTTCTGATTATAGAGCACGATGCGGGTGTGAACGTAAATGATAGCGATGACAAGAAGTAAATCTACCACTCCAATCAGAGCAATGGGGAGGTTGAACCCAAAATGGGAGAGTGCATATGCATCGATCATGGGAACCATCAGGATGCCTGCAAGGAAACAGAGTATCCCCGTTATTACAACCATTCCATCGTTAAAGTTCATATAATTACTCTTATGTGATGTATTCGGTATTGTAGGTATTATACTAAATGTTTCAAAAAACCCTTTTTTTAATGGGGCATGTCCTTAAGCTTAAAACAGGAGATCTTAAGTTCATTTATTGGCCGTATAAGGGTTAAAATCGAAAAATAAATCCATGAGGAAAGGGCGCATATTTTTACTGAAAAAGATCTTCAATTTGCTTTTAAAAGTAAAAAATACGGCCTAATCACATCATCATATCCGGACGCTATTCAATCGATCTATGAGGCAGGACAGATGGTAGCTTGCATAGTGTTTTGATAATACAGGGCTGTTATTGATTACCAATTATTTCTGATTCGTATTTTTTATCAGATTAATCTGATTATTCTGAATATATTAAATATGATGAAATACAACGGATATGAAGAGTATGGCCAAAGAAAAACCGGAAGATGATAAGCATACTGACCGCAATTTCTGTAGTTGTGACCAGAAGACGACATGCAAGGTTGAATCCATTCTCACGATTGATGAACGGGGTCAGATGGTCTTACCAAAAGATATCAGGGAACGTGCCGATATTAAACCCGGAGACAAACTGGCTCTCATCAGTTGGGAGAAAGAAGGTACTATCTGTTGTATGGCACTGATGAAGGCAGAAAACCTGAGCGGGATGGTAAAAGATGTCCTCTCTCCACTCATGAATGACACCGGAGCATAACATGGAAACATCATGCTGTTGTTCATGTTCAGAACCGGATACAGCCTGTTCTTATTCAATACCTCAAACAGACTCAAATATTACTATTGCAAACAGAATTGATCATATCCTGGCCAGATGGGGATATAAACGCTCAGGTCATGTAGTTCGACCAGGCCTTTATCGATTGGGCAATCCTGATGCTGATTCACCGGTCTTTGCATCTGCAAATTACACTATCAGCTTTGATACTCTTCGATTAAACCTGAAGGGATTTGATGCATACATCCTTGTACTGGACACAAAAGGGATTAATGTCTGGTGTGCAGCAGGAAAAGGGACCTTTGGTACTGATGAACTGGTAAAAAGAATTGAATCAACAGGGCTGTCTCACATTGTTTCCCATCGGAATATTATCGTCCCACAATTGGGTGCGCCCGGGATATCTGCGCATATGGTTAAACAGAGATCCGGGTTTACGGTTGAATATGGTCCGGTACGGGCTGCTGATCTTCCTGAATATATGAGAACCGGGAAGGCTACCTCTGAAATGCGTAAGGTATCCTTTCCTATACAGGATCGGCTTGTATTAATACCAATAGAACTGGTACATGTTGCCATTCCGACCATCATTATCTCTATCATTCTTTGGTTGTTAGCAGGACCAGCGGCCGGAGTTGCTGCAATCGCTGCTGTCATAACCGGTACTGTCCTCTTTCCAATACTCCTACCCTATCTCCCGACTCAGGACTTCTCAATGAAGGGATTTATTCTGGGAGGAGTATGTGCAGTTCCATTCTCGGCGATGTATGCACAATCAGCAGATCTTCCGGAATGGGCACTGGCTGCAGGAGCAATTGTCCCTCTTTTGATTATTCCTGCAGTTGTTGCATACCTGGGACTGAATTTTACCGGGTCCACGCCATATACTTCACGAACTGGGGTAAAAAAGGAGATATTCAGATATGTTCCCATAATGGCTGTCATGACAGGTATCGGGTCGGTCATTGGAATAGTTCTTAGTATTTTTCGATTAGCAGGAGTGATCTGATGTTTCATTCATATCTTGACAACTCTTTGAAATTTTATAAGAATAGATGCATCAACTGTAAACGATGCACCGAGGTTTGCCCTCATGGTGTGTTTTCTGCTGGAAAATCTCATGTTAATCTTGTATATCAAGTCCGGTGCATGGAGTGTGGTGCATGTGCATTGAATTGTCCGGTTCAGGCAATTGAGGTTGAGAGTGGTGTGGGATGTGCCTGGGCAATGATTAGTGCTGCTCTTCGGGGGAGAGATATGGATAGTGGTGAGTGCAGTTGTGGAGGAGATGCAGGGTCTTGTTGTGGTATGAAATAGGATGGATAGGCTGTTGCAGTAAAATCTTATAAAATATTGACGGTTTCTATTTGATTCGAAGGGGGCCTCTTTGTATCCTATTCAGCTCATCTCATAAAATGACAGAAATTTCATTAAAACAGAAGTAACATCTCTCATTTTTAAGAATTACTAATTTTCAAAACCGACTCACTCCTTCAAAATTGAAATTTCTGTCATTCAATTTATAAAACAAGAACTCCGCCAGGTTTGACATTCTCGTCAATCCATCTAATAATTTCATCCCGTACAGCCCGGAATGCCGATAATTTCTCTTCATCAGATCCTATCACTGAAGATGGATCAATAAAGCCCTGATGGATTGTCTTCTTTGCTCCGGGAAAAACCGGACAGACTGATTTTGCCCCATCGCAGACCGTAACAACGAAATCAATATCAGTATCGAAAAATTCCAGGAGCGGTTTTGAACGATGATGTGATATATCAATGCCAATCTCATCCATGACCTCTATGGCAAGAGGATGGACATGGGTAACTTCAGTCCCTGCGCTATATGTAGTATACCGATCTCCATATCGGTTTTTGAGATATCCTTCGGCCATTTGTGATCTGGCGGAGTTATGGGTACAGATAAACAAAACAGTCGGTTTATGCATAATATGAGTATGTTACGTGAGCATTATAGCCATATGAGGATTTTCTCAATAGTCTCTATAGATATCATAAGACCATCGAAATATTGAACTTCTCATCAGGGAGATAAGATGTACCATGAAAAAGGCCGCTTGCAGCACGAATTGTGCAGACCCTGCAATACCACCCAAAATACCTCCTGAAGTTCTGGAACCTCTGATGACAATAGGTGGTCTGGAAGGATTATCAAACCAAATCATGCCCAGGAATGCGATTATGCAAAACGTCTCTCTCTTTAAAGCATTATCAGACCCATTTCGGATAAATATCCTCTCCATGCTTTCAATTCAGCCTCTTTGTGTCTGTATTATCAGGGAGTTACTGAAAATATCAGATACCCGGCTTTCATATCATTTGAAAAAATTAAGTTCGATGGGGTTGATTGAAGGAACATCCCAAGGTAACTATATCATTTATGAACTGACTGATCTCGGAGTAAAAGCATTGTCTCTCTGTTCAGAAGAGAAGAAAAAAAGACCTTAAGGGAAAATTTTGTTATACAGTAATTTTTCTCTAAAAAGTATGCCTGTTTTTCGTTGATTTTCATCCTATTACCGAACATATCAGAGATACCATAGAATGTTTTGTGATTTGACCTCTCATAAAATTCAAATAATTTTGAATCACAATTGTGTATCATGAGTAACACAGAACAGGCATTCCCGAATCCCCCACACAAATCAAAAGGTCTTGGCTTTTTTGAAAAGTATCTCACCATCTGGGTTTTGATCTGTATCGCCCTTGGAATTCTCCTGGGCCGGTTTGCACCACATGGAGCACAGTACCTTGATGGCCTTTCCATTTATATCGGAGAAGCTCCTGTCATATCTATCCCTATTGCCCTCTGTCTGTTTTTTATGATGTATCCCATTATGGTAAAGATCGACTTTGCCGAAGTACTCAAAGCTGGGAGGAATATCAAACCTGTAACTCTGACCCTCTTTGTGAACTGGGCAATTAAACCATTCTCCATGTATATCATTGCCTCATTTTTTCTTGGGTATCTGTTTCTTCAGTTTATCGGTCCAGATGCATTGGATCTTGTGAAGATGCCATTTGGAGTGGATCTTCCTGTTGGGGCCACATACGGAGATGGAACCGTAGTCCTGGAGAATGGGGTAAAGATGCTGGAAATTCCCCTCTGGAGGAGTTACCTTGCTGGGTGTATTCTGCTTGGCATCGCCCCCTGTACGGCAATGGTTCTGGTCTGGGGATATCTGGCGAGAGGAAATGACGGTCATACTTTGGTCATGGTCGCAATAAACTCCCTTTCGATGCTCGTCCTATACGGCCCTCTTGGAGGATTCCTTCTCGGTGTTGGACAGCTCCCGGTGCCATGGGAGGCTTTGGCATTATCAATCGCAATTTATGTTGCTCTTCCCCTTATCTGTGGATATCTATCCCGAATTCTTCTCATCAAATATAAAGGAGAAGAATGGTTTAAGACAAAATTCATGCATCTTCTCACCCCGGTGACTATTATCGCTCTGTTAGTCACATTGATCTTGCTCTTCAGTTTTAAGGGAGAGGTCATCCTGAATGATCCTCTCACGATTCTCTGGATTGCAATTCCACTTTTTATTCAGACAATACTCATCTTTTCTTTAGGATATATCCTTTCAAAAGCATGGAAATTCTCGTATGAAGATGCCGCCCCTACTGCCATGATTGGGGCATCCAACCATTTTGAGGTTGCTATTGCTACGGCAACCATCCTTTTTGGTCTTTCTTCAGGAGCAGCCCTTGCAACGGTGGTCGGAGTGCTTATAGAAGTCCCGACAATGCTTACCCTTGTAAATATGTGTCTTCGGACCAGAGGATGGTTCCAGTTGAGGTCTTAATCCGAGGTAAACTTTTTTAGGGGTATGAATAGTTCAAAAAAGTTTTTACTAAAAAAAGAAACCTGCTGCAATGGGGAAGTCTTTTGCTCTTTCCGGACATGGCTATTCATTAGGAAAAGAGCATCCTATCTTTTCCAGCACCTGAATCAGTTCTTCCCATTTTTTTGGATTCACCCCTTTCAAAGCCCGCATCAATTCTTCTAGATGAATAATTCCGGCCTTCTCTTTATCACAGGTCTTACCAAACCGGGGAGCACGACAATTATGACATATAGAAAGAGCAAACCTGCTTAATGCCTCCTGGTCCAGAATCTGACCAGAAATTTCAGATGCAGCAGCGTCAGTTGATCCACATGGAGATCCCCGGATTGTTTTGCACCAAACAATGCGATCTCCATCCATCACCAGGTAGAAGACCGGTCTGCCAAACACCTTCGCATATTCATTTACCTGACAGAACTTCGTATTGGGCAGTACTGAACACATCGTTTCCGGACCTATAACAGCCGGATTGAATTCATGTGCCTGAGCAATGAAACCTGGTCCGAGATTTATCCCAAGCAGGGCCGGAATGCCGGTCCGGATAAGTTCCATGGCGATATCCGGATGCCGGAGATAGGAAATGTACAAATCACAGGGAGGAATGGTAAGTTCTATTTCATCGACTACTGGTGAAGAAGGGTAAGGCAGCAGGATCCATTCAGTAGGAAATCGTCTTCGTATCTGCTCAAATGCCCGCTCTCCGTACTGCCCGTCACTGACTATCCCTATCTTCAAACTAATCAGTATAGAATTGGTGGGCAATTTCAATAAAGTTTGAGATATGAAATAACCAAGTCAGTGCTCCGCCAGGATTTACAATGTCATATATCAACGGGGTAATTTCATACCGGAAAGTCCGGAATATTGCCAATTTCACTTCATCCGAACTCGTGACTTTTAATGTATTAGTAAATCCCTGATGGATGGTTCGCCTCGCTCCGGGAAAACCGGACAGACTGCCTTTGCCCCATTGCAGACCGTTATAATAATATCAATATCAGAGACTGTTGCATAACCAAAATGTCATTTCTGCAATAGGACAATTTCCATCCGATTGGAGCTTAAATCCTCGAAAAAAATCTGGTTTTTCCTCATTGTACTAACTGTTTGAAGTTATGCAACAGCCTCATCTGTATCAAGAAATTCAAAGAGTGGTTTTGATCGATGATGAGATATTTCTATACCAATTTCTTTCATTACTTTAACGGCAAGAGGATGGACGCTGGTTACATCTGTTCCTGCGCTATATACGGTATACCGATCTCCGTACCAGTTCCTGATATACCCCTCGGCTATCTGTGACGGGCAGAGTGATGAGTACAGATAACCAAAATGGTCGGCTTATAATTCTCATTTTAAGAAAAGAGTGTCATTATACCGGGAAAAATCCGGATACCGCTTCTGTATTCCTTTTTTCCTGATACCATTTCGTGAATATTTCTGTATATGACGCAATGTCAAAAGAACCTACAGTACATTATCCCCAATGAAAACCGCTGGATAATGTATATAGATATTATCGTTAAATTTCGTCTTATACTCGGTAAACAGTATATTGTTCAAAGAACTGTTGTACAGATCATAAAATGAAACGGAAATATCCTGATTTCTCGCGAAATAGCATACACCAGCACAACCTATGTTTTTTCGAACTCCATATGGTTCAAGAAAGTTTGTAATACCTTGAGTGAAAATCTATAGAGAGTTTAGGTCACATTTGTGATTATCACCTATGTGGAGCTTTCTAAATGAAACAAAATCATCTTAAGATAACCGGAGCACTTATTTTGTGTGCTCTGTTTCTCACTCTCTTCGCAGGATGTACCGGAACCAGTCTGGATAATGAATCGTCGGTGAAAAATGAAGTACCGAATGATGCTGCGTTGCCGGATATTACCAAGGTTGAACTCTACCATTTCCATGGAAATCAGCAGTGTTATTCCTGTGTACTTCTCGGAGACTTAGCAGAGAAAGTAGTAAAAAAGAACTACCCGGATGAACTCGCATCAGGAAAACTAGTATTTGGTCATATCAATGCAGAGGATCCGGCAAACCGCTATCTTGCACAAAAATATGAAGTGGTCTCTTCTTCACTCATGATTGGGGTATACACGAAAGACTCATTTACCAAACAGGATCTGGTTGGTCTCTGGTACAGGCTTGGAAATGAAGAAGAATATTCTGATTACCTGACTGGAATACTGGATCCAATTTTAAAGGGAGGTCAATCTTGAGCGATCTGATGTCTTTCATGGAAGCGATGGGAAGTAGCGATATTCCTCTTGTAGCTGCCTTTTTCATTGGGCTTATGATGGCGATTAGTCCCTGTCCGCTGGCTACGAATATCACTGCTATCGCCTATATCTCCCGAAATCTCTCATCCGGAAAGTATACCTTATTCGTAGGCTCTCTCTACACAATCGGCCGTGTTCTTGTGTATGTTGCCATTGCAGCACTTATTGTCCTTGGTGGCCTGAAAGTACAGTCCATTTCGCTCTTCCTCCAAGAGTACGGTGATCTCCTGTTAGGACCGATACTCTTGATCTGTGGTATTCTCATGCTCGAAGTAATTCCTCTCAGCATGAAATTTGAGCATGAAGGCCTTTCAGAGCTGAAAGAAAAATTATCAAAAAAATTTTTAGACAAAGGCTTTTTCGGAAGTTTTCTCCTGGGAATTTTGTTTGCACTCAGTTTCTGTCCGTTTAGTGCAGTCCTCTTCTTTGGTATGCTGGTCCCGCTTGCATTAAGCGTTCAGGATCCGATAGGTGTCCCGCTCGTTTTTGGTCTGGCAACCGGTCTTCCTGTTATCATTTTTGCAGCTCTTCTCTCCACCGGTGTTGGCAGATGTGGAGCAATGATGAACAAGGTTCAGACAGCAGAAAAGATATTCCGTCGAGCTGTTGCTGTACTCTTCATTATTATTGGGGCATACTATACAGTACAGGCATATCTTCTGTAATTATTGCAATTATGAGGAAAAAATCTCTCTTTTTCCGGAAATTATATATATGATTCAAAATATATTGAAACTTAGTCAGATGAGAGTTCACAGAAAATATTCCCTGTTCTTAGAATATTGGATGTCTTCACATCTGTCTTCCTCATCAGATATCTCATCTGAAATTTTTCAATTTCCACGTATTGAAGGAGTTAACGCATGAGTAATTTAAACGCCAGATCTAGAAAATTTGCCTTTATCATTATTATTACTGCTGTTTTATTTCTCTGTACAGCCATCCTTACCTGTTCAGCATCAGAAACAACAGATGGTGGTTCTTCAGCAGTTGAAAAAGTGGAAGTCTATCATTTTCACTTAAAACACCAGTGTTACAGTTGTATCCGTCTTGGAGAACTTGCAGAACAGACGGTGAATAAAAACTTTGCAGATGAACTTGAATCCGGAAAATTAGTATTTGGCCATGTAACCGTCGATGATCCAAAAGATAAGGAGATAACAAATAGATATGGTGCATCCGGATCATCTCTCATGATTGGGGTATACACTCCTGACGGGTTTAAGGCCGAAGAAGATACCAGAGTCTGGTACAAACTTGGAAATCCTGATGAATATGAAGCATATCTGAAAGACCTGATAGAAAAGAGACTTTCAGGTAATATGAATTAAGGGTACGATGGTTCATTCATCATCTCTAAACCAATTTTTTTCCCTTGTCTTTCTGGGACTTGTTCTTGCCTTTTGTATTGCACCGGTATCTGCAGCTATATTTTCGATAAATGGAAGTGAAATTGATTCAGAATTATTATCTGATCTCATACGGTCAGATTCATCCCTGATTGGAGGTGATCTCCCTCCGGGAACAGTTATCTTCTTCTGGAATACTCATTGTGGCGGTTGCCATATGGCATGGGATTTTCTGGATGAGTTCATACCAGAACACCCGGAGATGAAACTATTGGATTATGATCTCTATAACAGCCCGGAAAATCGGACGATATTCGAACAGTATAAAACAACATATCACCGAACCCACCTGTCTGTACCTTCCATGATGATAGGAAATCTTACCCTTGAAGGGACTCAGGATATCAGCAATCACCTGGGAGAAATATTAGAACTTCAGCAGAATATGCATGAAAGTCAAGGATTTTTATCCAATTTTTTTACATTGTTCAGAAATCTCAAACTCTTTTAATTTTCAGATTATCCCTCTAGAAGAAACTTATTCAGATCCTGAAACGGTATCATAGGATTTGCAGCGGTTCTCTCTTACCATCGCCGGTTTGATTTTCATCTGTGTATTGGTGTTATCGATATCAGCATTTGGCGCTAAACCAGTATGTGTGCCCTGTGGTGACACTTGTTATGATCCCAGTAAACAATCGTGCTGTCAGGGGCAGGTATACGACGGTCTTCATTTTGGAGTATGCGGGGATACCTGCTACAATATGGAAAGCCAGGTCTGTTGTAACACAATCGTGGTGAATGGAAGCCGGTGTCTTCCGACTTGTGGTAATTCGTTTTATACTCCCACTAATCAATCATGTTGCCTTGGTGAACCAAAAGACGGACTACTCTGGGGTGTATGCGGGGGAGTCTGTTATGATTTGACCAGTCAGAGTTGCTGTAATAACCAGATCTATGATGGGTTCGGATGGCAGATCTGCGGTGACACGTGTTATAATACGAAAAATCAGTCTTGTTGTCTTGGTGAAGTGTATGATGGAAAAGGGTTCACTGCTTGTGGTGATACGTGTTATAGTCCAAAAACTGAAACCTGTTGTAAAGGGAAGGTCCTTGAAGGTAAAGTTGAGTGCGTATATTAACCCTTCTTTCATGAAAATTTATAAAATTTTTGAAAACCAGAACTATTCTGTTTTTTCTCTCTTCAGATGAGAATTCCCATATTCGAGAGTACCTGGAACAACACTCCGGCAAGGACTGCAACCCCGAGGACCGTGACCACGAATGCTGCAACCAGTCTTTTTTCAAAGATAGAGGCAAGAAGCGTAACTTCCGGGATACTTGCCCCGGCACCGCCAATAATAAGTGCCATCACCGCACCGATTCCCATACCCTTTTCAAGAAGGACGGCACTTATGGGGATGATCGTTTCAGCCCGGATATACATCGGTACCCCGATGACCGCTGCGACCGGGATTGCAAGTGGGTTGTCAGGTCCTGCGGCGGCTACAATGAGTTCCTCTGGAATAAAACCATAAATAAAGGCTCCTATTGCAGCACCAAGAATCAGATATGGGACAATCTGCCTGAATAGGGTGAAGACAAAGGTGAGTGCCCGGGAAAACTGGGTTTTATGCACTGAATTTTCGGAATATTCACCTTTACAGCAACATCCCTTCTCCAATGTTACTGCTTTCACATACCTGCCATATCCGGCACGTTCGAGGAGGATACCCGAGATAACGGCGATAGAAAATGTGATAATGGTATAGATCAGTGTTGGCACAACGCCAAAGAGTGCCAGAATAAGAAAAAAAATGACCGGATTTAAGAGAGGTGACGCAATAAGGAATGAATATGTAATTCCGAATGGAACCCCGACATCAAGCAGTCCAACCAGGATAGGGATGGTTGAACAGGAACAGAAAGGGGTAAGTGCCCCAAAAAATGCCCCGAAAATATTTCCCACTCCTCGGTGCTTACTTGTCAGAACATTTCGTATATTTTCCTCCGGTACGTATTCCCGAATCAGACCGACCAGGAAACTGATCCCGATAAATAAAATAACCAGTTCAACAGTTATAATGAGAAAAAACTGACCCGCGGTGAAGAGATCATTGATGGCAGTCATGGTCATCTCCACCAGTTAATAGACTATTCAGTTCTCTATTCAGTGAGCTATCGCTTGTATGGGCACAAAATAGAGGCCCTAAAGACGTTACATACAATGACATGATATCTAAAGATACGATTTCGTAGATCTGCAATGCATTACCTAACCGGAAATCTCCGGATTGTTACAATTCAGAAAAGAACAGGTGGATCAGCACCCCAGCCCATACACCATTGACAGAGAGCCACGATAATTCCTTCAGAAGTTTAAAAACCAAAATATCTATTGATTTGTTCGTTATTTATAAGTATCTATTTCATATTTGTTTGAACTATCAAAGTTCTCAAGGTGTGAATTAAAACAAATGTGTATTCTGATCGTATTCTAAATAATTATGGATATCTAAGAACCTTAGAAATAATTTTGAGATGAGATATCGAGGATTGGATCTGACAATCTGGATAGCCATGAATCAAGGAGATTCCATAAAATTTTAGGTGCTTACGATACATTACTATACATGGCTGAGAAGAAAAGTTTCATGGAACGCATATTCGGTAAAAAAGATTCATCTTGTTGTTGCTGTGGTCCGAAGATTGTTCCAAAAGAAGGTTCCTGCTGTTCATCTAAAGAGAAGAAAGAAGCGAAAGAATAATCATTTTTTGCCATTCCTGGTATTTTTGTCAACGAATTATTAAAGTGATATCGGGAAGAGTATCTGTTTCATAACCGCCAGAATACATGTAGTAATCCCAATAAGAATCTGGGGAAGTGTATAGTACGTAAAAATCTTTTTTACTTCATCGCCGGTTTCCCATGAAGCAGTCAGAAACTAGGGATCAGTGACAAAACATATCACTCCGGCTCCGGCTATGATGAATGAAAACAACGTCAGAGGGTTCATCAGTGCTGGAATACTGGTTCCAGCAAGGAGGATGGCGGTTGTTGACGCAGTTACGATATGTTATTCCTGTGCCATCTGGACAAGGGCCGCAAGGATAAATGGGGTCAGCATGAGCAAAATTGCCGGTGTTTGAGAGATAAGAGGAGTGCATCTTCTGCAAATGATGAACTCATGATGACTTATCCGAGGGCTCCGGCACCACAGATATCATTAAATATTGTTATTATTTTGAAAAGAATTTCTTATTTACGCGCAGATATTCCAAAATTATTTAAAATAGCTATTGTTATATAGTTCAAAGATCCACTTCAATAAATGTTGAAACATTCTGATGAAATATCAGAGATCATTTGAGATGAACAAATCATGCCATTTATAATGCCATTCTTTGGATTTCCCATTTATTACATTATTGGGATAGTGGTTGTCTGTGCAATTATCATGCTCCTGATGATGCTTATCATGCGAAGAATGTCCGTGCGTGGTGGATGTTGCCCCTACTGCTGCGTTCTTCAAAAAGAACAAGATGATCAAAAGATAATTGAGAATCAGTGATACCAATGATAGAAATAATTACCGGAGCATTACTTCTGGGATGGACAACCCTCGTTGCATATCTCTCCGAGCATGTTGTCACGTGCCTTATCCCGGCTTTTTTTATTGCCGGTGGCATAGCTGCATTTGTCAAAAAGGATGCTATCCTGAAATACTTCAGCCCTGATGCAAAGAAATCGGTGAGTTATGGCATTGCATCGGTATCCGGAACCGTTCTAGCAGTCTGTAGTTGTACCATACTGCCAATGTTTGCCGGAATTCTTAAAAAAGGAAGTGGCATAGGTCCGGCAATCACATTCCTCTATGCCGGTCCGGCAATCAATATCCTTGCAATAGTATATTCGGCGAAAGTCCTTGGTCTTGATATTGGAATTGCCCGTGCTGTCTCTGCCATTCTTCTGTCAATTGTCATCGGCCTTATCATGGCAATAATTTTCAAAGAGCATGATAATGAAATCCGTGCAAATGCAAAAAAGAACCCCCGTCTTTCTTCAGGTGGAGAAGAACGACCCAAATGGATTATCCCGGCATTTTTTATCTTTCTGATTGCAATCCTGTTGGTCGGAACATCTCAACTGGATATCTTTATCCGGCTTCTAATTGTCTACTTCCTCTCCATGGCGGTTGCATTCCTGCTCATCTACTATTTCAGCAGAGATGAGGTAACCGAATGGGGATACGAAATCTGGGATCTGACCAAAAAGATCTTTCCCATCCTCGTTATCGGAACCTTTGCTCTCGGGGTGCTTTCCTACTTTATCCCACCGGAGACATTTAAGCCATACATTGGTGACAATTCTCTCCTGGCAAACTTTACGGCTGCAGTTATCGGAGCAATACTCTACATGCCTACCCTGCTTGAAGTACCGGTGATCGGGACAACTCTTGGCTACCTTTCCGGGAACATGGCAAAAGGACCGGCTCTCTCTCTTCTCCTGACCGGACCATCGATAAGTCTGCCAAGTCTTCTGGTTCTCACCCGGGTTATGGGAGCTAAGAAAACCGGAGTGTATGCTGTTCTGGTCGTTATATTCTCAACCCTCGCCGGATTCGTATTCGGAAACAGTGGGCTCTGATTTGAATGGCTGCAGATAAACCCTGTTGTCCGGCGGATGCACTCCGGAGGATTCGGATGATCCCGGTAAACGGTATCCCAACCGGTATTACCATGCTGGATGAGATAATCGCTGAGGTAAAAGAGATGAAACTTACTTCTGAGCAGCAGATCAAAGAAACTCTTCTCAAGAAGGTGAAGGTATACAATTACATCTCTAAAGGGGCTGAGGAGATGTATGCGAACGCGATTGTTGCGGAGTACAATAAATTCTGATACATGAGTGTATGAAACCTGCAGTATCTCATAGCCTGATCCCCATTCTTCGAATGCACCAGTTTACGCTCATGAGATCTGCAAGAATTCCTCTCAACATTTTTTGTGATACTATGACACACACAACAACCCCTGAAAAAATACGAACTGAAGCGTTGACCCTCAGCTTGATCCTTGCGCTAAAGGGATCACCGATTGGAGTAAAAATTGTTCAGGCTCCCGGTGCACCCCCATTTGCCGGAGATCAGACACCAATGCGGTTTTGCCAGGCATTAATGCGGGCTCGGTATGGAGAAAAAAGTATCATCACCGAGGAAAATATTACCTGTCCGGCTGCTGCCCGTGCGTTCGGGTTCAAACCGCTTCCTGAACCGCTCCGGACCGGTAAAGGCCTGGTTGGCTTTGGAATTGTTTCAGATGAGAAGGTTGCCCAGCATATGTTTGAAGGGATGACTATTCTGCCCCTGGATTCTGTCAGGCAGCTTAAAATCTTCCCTCTGGATTCTGCTGATGAGGTGCCTGATATTATCATCATCGAAGATGAACCTGAGAGACTCATGTGGATTGCCCTTTCCTATCTCCATGCCCACGGGGGAAAACGGGTCCAGGGTTCTACCGCTATCCTGCAGGCTACCTGTGTTGACTCCTGCATTATTCCGTTCCTTGAAAACCGGTTGAATTATGGACTTGGATGCTATGGCTGCCGGGATGCAACGGATATGGGGTCTGGGGAAGCGATCATCGGGTTCCCGGCTGATGATCTTGCTGCGATGGTTTCCCATCTTGAATACCTGGCAAAGAAAGCCCTACCCCATTCACGGGAGAAACACGCATTCGGTGCATTTACAAAGGATCATGCCGGGACAGGGTGTGCCTCGCTCTAAACAAAAGATGATATTCATAGAGAACATAACTGTTTCAAATAAAGGTGAAATATGAAACTCGAAGTGTTAGGAACCGGCTGTACGAAATGCAAACGTATGTATGATAATGTAACTGAAGCGGTAAAAAAATCAGGTGTTCTGGCTGAAGTAACGAAAGTTGAAGCACTGGAAGAGATTGTAAGCAGGGGTGTCATGATGACTCCGTCTCTGTTCCTGGACGGCGAAGAAGTTGTTGCCGGTCGGGTTCCCACTGTTAATGAGATTATCGAAATCATCAAGGAGAATGCATAATGGGAGAGCAAGCCCCCTGTACCTGTGGAAGTAACGAGAAGAACCGATTGATTTTTCCCTGCTCCGGGCAGGCAAATACCGGGCAGATATCAAATCAGGCTGCTATTCAGCTATCTGACGAAGGATATGGCAGCTTTGTATGCACGGCCCTGCTGGCATCTGGATCAGAGTCTCTGGCTGAACGTGCACGGAATGTACATGAAGTCGTTGCTATTGACGGATGTGGGATGGATTGTGCACGAAAGATAGCTGAGCAAGCGGGAGTTCCGGTTCATCAGCATCTGGTTGTAACCGATCTTGGTATCGAGAAAAATTCCTCTGACCGATCTTTTACAAAAGAACAGGTTGAGTCTATTGTCTCTGCCGCCTGGAAAGGAGAAGGAAAAATCCAGGAATCTAATTCTGAAAAGAAGGTTCCTTCCGGCGGGTGTGGCTGCAGCGGTAACTGCTCCTAATCATTTTTTATGCACCTGGATTCTGACACTGCTTTGGTGACCTGCTCAGGAATATCCAATACGGGCAAACTTACGACAAAGGTAAGTGATGCGCTCCACCGGAGATGTCCGGGTATAATTGAATGTTCTCTTGCTGCACGAAGTGATCCAGAAAAATTACGTGATGTTCTCGCCCATGCAAAGAGAATAGTTATTATTGATGGATGTTCTGACTGCTGCGGGAGGAAAAAACTTAAGGAGCATGGGTATGATCCGGACATTCATGTCATTGCCACTGAGTGTGGTATTGTAAAGAATGGTATGGAAGATCCGCGATTTGACGAGATTGAACTTTTGACATCTGTTGTGAGGGAAAAACTCCGGTGAACCTTCCTCCGGCGATAGTCTCTTATTTTTTTATCAATGCCTATTCAAGGTCCGAGAAAAGATATCCTCATCCCTCTTCTGCTACTTGCTGTAATTACCTCCATTATGATCCTGTCAGGCGGATGCGGATGCAACCAGATATTTACCCTTGAAAATCTCTCTCTTCAACATAATAGTTCATCATTATTTATCCTCCCTCCAAAAGCACTAGAAGTATATCATTTCCATGAAACCCATCAATGTTATCCCTGCCGGGTGCTTGGAGAACGTACTGAAGAGGCCATGAATAAATCATTCATGCAGGAAATTGATGAAGGGAAGATCATTTTCAGACATGTGAATGTTGACCTCCCGGAGAATGCAGACATTGTCTCCAGGTTCGGGACGACCTCGTCTTCGGTGATGATTGGATATATAGATGATACCGGATTTCATGCAGAGAACCAGATACAACTCTGGTATAAACTCAGCGATAAAAAGGCATTTGGAGAGGAGTTATCCAGAGCAATCATTGATAGAATGACAATATACGAACAATGATGTCAGTTCCATAATCTACCATGGCAAAAGGATAGATTTCACTATCCCAACCACCATTCTCTCCCTTCATAGATTCTGATACCCTTTTACCACCGAATCAGTTATATGAATAATGTCACTGCTTCCTGTTATTCCGATATCACCGATAAATAATGCAGGATACGATATTTTCGAATAATTGAACTGGTTTTTATATTCGGTAAATAATTGACGGTTCTCTTCATCATATACAAGATTCCGGAATTCGATCAGGACAGAAGGATTTTTCCGTTCATATGATTGAAGGAACTGAAGTACATCTTTACAGCTGCCACAACCGGAACTATAAAAGAATTGTATCTGGATGGGAGAATTTTCATGAAAAATTGAATTATGTGTAAATATTTTCGTAACTTCATCTCGCGTGATTTCAGTCCCGTCCTTTTGAAATATCGCTCCCGAGCATGCCGGGATGAGCATGAGAATTACCAAATTTACGAGAAGAATCAGACTGTACATACCACGTTCAATCTTTTCCATATGCATACCTGTTTCACCATTTATCGGCTGAAAATTTAGAGAAATACATCCATCAGGATGATTATCCCCATAATAAGCATGATAACTCCTATGATAATTCGAAGCAGGCTCTTCCTTTCATCTCTCCATGAATTCAGTCTCTCCGGAGAGAGCCCGAAGATGACCAGGAGAAGTATTGTAATAAGCGGTATAACTACAACGAAATTATATGCAAGAAGATAAAATAAGCCCGATTGGAAATCCTGGTATATCATTCCGAGAATTGAGATATATATCCCGACCGTGCAGGCCATACCATATAGACCGGTCAGGGCACCAACGATGAATCCGGCAG